>JAEZAW010000181.1 GCA_023430315.1 Pseudomonadota bacterium
CCCCGGGGCCGGGGGGGGGGGCCCGGGGGGCCCGCTGCCATTTTTGGGCTATCCGTGCGGCCAAAGATGTAAACAAGCAATTAATTTAATATTCGACCCGTTTACCAGTCACATTGCTAACAATAGACTAAGTCCGTCAAATGTATTACTCAATATACACCACGAGATAAGACCACAGCGGGGCGCAAGCCATGGATCATCGTGCAAATCTGGAGGCAGTCGGCCGCCTTGGGCGGGCTGCGCGGATCGGTGCAGTGATCTGCCTGCTTGTTGCTTGCGCCCTGCTGGTGAGCTCCCTGATGTCGGCGAACCGGGTCGTTGCCGATATCCAAAGTCCTCTGAACACCTCCGTGCTCCTGAGCTTCTGAACACCCGCTTCGATCACCGACTTTCTCTCACTCCGCTCATCTGACATCTCCTGCAAAAACTAGCCCCCGCTTCATGACGAAGCGGGGGCTTTTTTCTTGCCGAAACTCTGTCGACGCGCGTCAGAATCCGAGCATGGCTTCGATCGGTCCCTTGGGCAGCGGGACGAGAAACCACTTCTCGAACATCACGAAGAAGAAAATAGGGACGCCGAGGGCGACCCCAATCGCACGGAGCACGCTTTCCCCCCCGACGAAGATCATGAAGAAGAAGATGAAGGCCGCCGACGCCGCGTAAAAACCAATGAACTGGACGGCCCCCACGTAGATGATTGCGGGAACGAGCACGGTGATCACACGGCCGATCGCCGGCCGCGAAACGAAGGAATCGCTCAGGCCCTCGCCTTTACCCATGACGGCCTTGAGCAGGATGGCGATGCTGGCCGTCGCCAGCACCACGGCGATGTAGAAGGGAAAATAACCCGCGCGCGGTCCTTCACCTTCGGCCCAGCCGATGCCTAGCCGAAGGCTGTCGTACATAATGACCGCGCTGATGCCGAGCAGCAGCAGCGCTACAACGATCTCGAGCACCCGATTCGAAACCAGGGATTGCTCATCTGATGCATCACCCTGCTCGTGCATACCTTGCTCCTCGATGTTTAAGGGGCGACCTTCGCGTCCACTCCACCCCGCGATGCGAAGGCCGCCGCTGGAGCCGCCAGGCTCCAGCTGAACGCGCTATTTTCCTGCCGCCAGGAAGCCCGCTGTCTTCATGAGCTCGTGATGGCGCTTCTCCGCCGCCTCGACCCACTTGGCGTACTCATCGCCGGCCATGAACGTGTTGTTGAAGGCGCCCTTCTCCATGAATTCCTTCCAATCGGGCGTCTCTCGCACCTTCTTGAAGAGATCGACGTAGAAGGCGATCTGCTCCTTGGTCACGCCGGCCGGCATGAAGATGCCGCGCAGCATCTGATAGTCGACGTCGACACCAGACTCCTTGCAGGTCGGGATGTCGGACCACGCCATCGTGTCCGTCACCTTGGATGTATACGTGCTGCGCTTGTCATCGAAGATGCAGAGCGGACGGAGCGCGCCGGCGCGCCACTGCGCGACCGCCTCGATGGGATTGTTGACCGTCGAGTCCACGTGCTTGCCGACGAGCTGCACGGCGACTGCGCCGCCGCCCGCGAATGGTACGTACGTGAACTTCTTGCCGCCGGTCACGTTCTCGAGGGCCACGGTAATGATCTGATCTTCCTGCTTGGAGCCCGTACCGCCCATCTTGAATTGCTTGTCGGCGCCGGACTTCACGGCCTCCACGTAGTCCTTGGCTGTCTTGTAGGGCGTCTCGCTGTTGACCCACAGGACGAACTGGTCGAGCGCCAGCATCGAGACAGGCGTCAGGTCCTTCCAGTTGAACGGAACGCCGGTCGCCAGCGGAGTCGTAAAGAGATTCGAGAGCGTGATGATGATCTGGTGCGCATCACCCTTGCTCTTCTTCACCTCGAGAAAGCCTTCGGCACCGGCGCCACCAGCCTTGTTGATAACGACGATGGGCTGCTTCATCAGATTGTGCTTGCCGACGACGCCCTGAATGAACCGCGCCATCTGATCGGCACCGCCACCCGTGCCGGCGGGAATGATGAACGTCACCTGCTTGGTCGGCTCCCAAGCTTGAGCTGGTAGGGCGGCGCCCGCGAGCAGGGTCGCACCCGCCAGAGCGGCCCCGGCAAGACGGCGACTCAACATCGTGCGTCGAAAGTGCATTGTCGTTTCCTCCTTTTCACCCGCCTCGGTTTTTGAGGCTTCTTGCCGTCGCCGGTTCCGGAGACGGAATTGCTTGTGCTCGATAAGCGCAGCTTGCGCTCCGAAGCGGCCCTCCTTAAGCAGCCGTCGCCGAGCGCGCGTGCCCAAAGCGCGCCTTGAGGGCGCTTGCGAGCGGCCAGATCAGCATCGCAACACCGAGCGACATGATCGTCGCAACGAGCGGATTAGCCCAAAAGATCGAGAGGTTGCCCTGCGAGAGCAGCATGCTCTGGCGGAAGGCTTCCTCGGCCTTGTCGCCGAGCACGATCGCGAGCACCAGCGGCGCCAGAGGATACCGCAGCTTATTGAAAACATACCCGACGACGCCGAACACCAGCATCATCCAGACGTCGAACATATTGTTGTTCACGGTGTAGGCACCGATCGCGCAGATCACGAGGATCACCGGCGCGATGATCGAGAACGGAATGCGCAGGATCGCGGCGAACAGCGGCACGCACGTCAGCACCACGATGAGCCCGACGATATTGCCGAGATACATGGACGCGATCAGGCCCCACACGAACTCCTTCTGCTCGACGAAGAGGAGCGGACCTGGCTGCAGGCCCCAGATGAGAAGCCCGCCCAGCAGCACCGCGGCTGTCGGCGAACCTGGGATACCGAGTGTGAGCATCGGCAGGAGGGCACTGGTGCCGGCGGCATGCGCGGCCGTCTCCGGAGCCACGACACCCTCGATCTCGCCCTTGCCGAAGTCCGCGCCGCGCGGAGACATACGCTTGGCGAGGCCGTAGCTCATGAACGACGCCGGCGTCGCGCCACCCGGCGTGATGCCCATCCAGCAGCCGATGATGCAGCTCCGGAGCGATGTCATCCAGTAACTTAACAGCTTCTTCCAGGTGGTCAGCACGACGGTCAGACGCAGCTTCGCTTCCGAGCCCTGGAACTTGAGACCGTCCTCCATCGACGAGAGGATCTCTCCGATCCCGAAAAGCCCGATCACCGCGATCAGGAAGTCGAAACCGCTGAGGAGCTGATCGTATCCGAACGTCATGCGGAGCTGCCCGGTAACGCCGTCCATGCCCACCGCCGCGAGCGCAAAGCCGAGGGCCATGGCGGCGAGCGTCTTCCAGGCGCTACCTCGACCCATGCCGACGAAACTCGCGAACGTGAGAAAGAATACCGAGAAAAACTCCGCGGGGCCGAATTGCAGCGCAAATCGCGCGATGATCGGCGCCAGGAAGGTGATGACCACGACGGCAACGAAGGCGCCGACGAAAGAGGAGGTGAAGGCCGCGGTCAGCGCCTCGTCGGCTCTGCCTTTGCGGGCCATGGGATGCCCATCGAAGGTTGTCGCCACTGACCAGGGCTCGCCTGGGATATTGAACAGGATGGAGGTAATGGCCCCGCCGAACAGTGCTCCCCAATAGATGCAGGAGAGCATAATGATGGCCGACGTCGGCGGCATGGAGAAGGTGAGGGGCAACAGGATCGCGACGCCGTTTGCGCCACCCAATCCCGGTAGAACACCGATGACGACCCCAAGTACGATACCGACGAACATCAGGGCGAGGTTGTAAGGGGTCAGTGCGATACTGAACCCCTGCATCAACGATGCGATCTCTTCCACATTCCCTCCGCAAACCAGCGTTCCGCTCTAGTGCGGTTAAGAAGGTGCTTGGGCCTTCAGGCCCTCGTGCCTCGTACCCCGCCCTGCCCGTCGTTGCGGGCCCATCCCCAAGCACCGGTTTAGTTTCCGATGTTGCACTTGGTGATGTATCAGTTTGGCATACCATATACCCCTTCTAAGCGACGTGACAAGAAGCAGCTACGCAAGCGCAGCGAGACGATGATCAGCGATCGCCTCGCAAGAGATGAAAGAACGGTCGAACGACGACTAATGCCGATGTTATCGGCGTTTCTTGCGCACCGCAGCAATTCGGCGGACGTCTGATTTCGGCGCGCCGTCGTGCAAATCGTACGCACCTGCACCATAAGGGACTTGAACTCACTGCGCTTGCCGCTCTATGGTATACCAAGAACCACAGCCGCCCGGCTAACCGCCACCGAGGTGAGCCTTGTCCGATACTCAAATCCGAATTGCCCCGATCGTCGAAAGCCTGAGCCTCAAGGCCAAAGCGTACACAGCGCTCAAGACCGCGATCATGCAGATGAATATCTATGACGACAACGCCGAACTCAAGCTCGACGAGCGCGATCTCTCCGCCCGTTTCGGCGTCTCGCGCACGCCGCTGAGGGAAGCGCTTGCGCAGCTCGACTCCGAGGGCCTCGTGCGCATCGTTCCGCGCAAGGGCATCTTCATCGTCCGGCGCACCAAGGCCGAAATTCTCGAGATGATCACCGTGTGGGCCGCGCTCGAGAGCATGGCTGCGCGCCTCGCAACGAAGGAAGCGAGCGACGAAGAGCTCGCGAGCCTGCACGATCTCGTCGACACCTTCTCGACCGACAAGGTCGCGGCAAAGATGGGCGAGTATTCCGACGCCAACATCCTCTTTCATCAGGCGATCATCAAGCTCGGCAAATGCGGCCTGATCGCCGAGATGTCGGAAGCCCTGTTCTTCCACGTCCGCGCCATTCGCCAGCGCACGATCTTCGAGGATGATCGGGCGCGGCGCTCGATCGTCGATCACAAGGAGATCGTCGCGGCACTCGAAGCCCGCGATACCGAGCGGGCGGAGCGCCTCGTACGTGAGCACACGTTGAAGCTGCGCGATCACGTAGAGCGGTTCGTCAAGATCGACTGACGCCGGCAACGGGGCGCCGGCTGGATACATCAACGAGAACACAACTGCGTGGGAAGGGAACATATGTCAGCAACAGCCCAGAACGCTGAGACGAATACGGCCGGCGAGCAAGAGCTGACCGACGGCTTCAACCTCATCATCGATGCGCTGAAACTCAACGGCCTCGACACGATCTACGGCGTGCCCGGCATCCCGATCACGGATTTCGGCCGCATGGCGCAGGCCTCGGGCATTCGCGTCATCTCGTTCCGACACGAGCAGAATGCCGGATATGCGGCGTCGATCGCCGGCTTCCTCACGAAGAAACCAGGCATCTGCCTCACGGTGTCAGCGCCGGGTTTTCTCAATGGCCTCACCGCACTCGCGCACGCGACGACGAACTGCTTCCCGATGATCCTGATCTCGGGCTCGTCCGAGCGCGAGATCGTCGACCTCCAGCAGGGCGACTACGAGGAGATGGATCAGCTTGCGATCGCGAAGCCGCTCTGCAAAGCAGCGTATCGCGTGCTGCACGCGCAAGACATCGGCATCGGCATTGCGCGCGCGATCCGCTCGGCCGTCTCGGGGCGTCCCGGCGGCGTGTATCTCGATCTGCCGGCGAAGCTCTTCGGTCAGGTTATGAATGCCGAAGCGGGTCGCAAAACGCTCGTGAAGGTCATCGACCCGGCACCGGCGCAAATTCCCGCTCCCGACTCGATCAAGCGCGCACTCGACGTGCTGAAGAACGCGAAGAAGCCCCTTATCATCCTCGGCAAGGGCGCGGCCTATGCTCAGGCCGACGACGCGATCCGCTCGTTCGTCGAGAAGAGCGGCGTTCCCTTCCTGCCCATGAGCATGGGTAAGGGCCTGCTGCCCGACACGCATCCGCTGTGCGCGGGCGCTGCGCGCTCGACCGTGCTCAAGGACAGCGATGTCGTGATGCTGATCGGTGCGCGACTCAACTGGCTGCTCTCGCATGGCAAGGGCAAAACGTGGGGCGACGCGCCGAAGAAGTTCATCCAGATCGATATCGAACCGCGCGAGATGGACTCGAACATCGAGATCGTCGCACCGGTCGTCGGCGATATCGGCTCGTGCGTCCAGGCGCTGCTCGATGGCATGGATACGAAGTGGCCCGCCCCACCTGCGGACTGGACTGGCGCTGTCGCCAAGAAGCGCGACGAGAACGTCGCGAAGATGGCGCCGCGCCTGATGAACAACAACTCACCGATGGACTACCACGGCGCGCTCGGCGTGCTGCGCACGGTCATCAAGGAGCGCCCCGACGCGATCCTCGTGAACGAAGGTGCCAACACGCTCGATCTCGCGCGCGGCATCATCGACATCTACCAGCCGAGAAAGCGCATCGACGTCGGCACCTGGGGCGTCATGGGCATCGGCATGGGTTATGCCATTGCCGCGGCCATCGAGACCGGCAAGCCGGTGCTGGCCGTCGAAGGTGACAGCGCCTTCGGCTTCTCCGGCATGGAGGTCGAGACCATCTGCCGGTACAAGCTGCCAGTCTGCATCGTCATCTTCAACAATGACGGCATCTATCGCGGCACCGACGTCAACAAGGCCGGCGACGATCCGGCGACCACGGTGTTCGTCAAGGGCTCACGCTACGACCGCATGATGGAAGCCTTCGGCGGCGTCGGCGTGAATGCAACCTCACCTGACGAGCTCCGGCGCGCGGTGAATGCCGCGATGGACTCGGGCAAACCCACGCTCATCAACGCTGTTATCGACCCCGCTGCCGGCAGCGCAAGCGGCCGCATCGGCAATCTGAACCCGCAAAGCGCATTGAAGAAGAAGTAAGGGAGAGAGCATTCATGAAAGCGCTCGCAGGCGTCCGTATTCTCGATTTCACGCACGTTCAGTCCGGACCGACGTGCACCCAGCTTCTCGCTTGGTTCGGCGCCGACGTCATCAAGATCGAGCGGCCCGGCACAGGCGACATCACGCGCGGCCAGCTCATGGATGTCCCGAACGCGGACAGCCTCTACTTCACGATGCTGAACCACAACAAGCGCTCGATCACGCTCGACACCAAGAACAAGACGGGCAAAGAAGTGCTCGAGCGCCTGATCAAGACATGCGACGTGCTGGTCGAAAACTTCGGCCCCGGCGTGCTCGATCGCATGGGCTTCCCCTGGGAGACCATCCACCAGCTCAACCCGCGCATGATCGTCGCCTCGATCAAGGGCTTCGGTCCGGGGCCTTACGAGGACTGCAAGGTCTACGAGAACGTCGCGCAGTGCACGGGCGGCGCCGCCTCGACGACCGGCTTCCGCGAAGGCCTGCCGCTCGTGACGGGCGCGCAGATCGGCGACAGCGGCACGGGCCTCCATCTCGCGCTCGGCATCGTAACGGCACTCTATCAGCGCACGCATTCGGGCAAGGGGCAGCGCGTGACCTGTGCCATGCAGGACGGCGTGCTTAATCTCTGCCGCGTGAAGCTGCGCGACCAGCAGCGCCTCGCTCACGGCCCGCTCACCGAGTACAGCCAGTTCGGTGAAGGCGTACCCTTCGGTGCGGCTGTGCCGCGCGCCGGCAATGACTCGGGCGGCGGTCAGCCCGGCCGCATCCTCAAGTGCAAGGGCTGGGAGAACGATCCCGACGCCTACATCTACTTCATCACGCAGGCGCCTGTTTGGGAGAAGATCTGCGACGTGATCGGCGAGCCGACGTGGAAGACGGATGCTGATTTCGCGACGCCGAAAGCGCGTCTGCCGCGTCTCAATCAGATCTTCGCGCGCATCGAGGAGTGGACCAAGACCAAGACGAAGTTCGAGGCCATGGACATCCTCAATGAGTTCGACATCCCGTGCGGGCCGATCCTCTCGATGAAGGAGCTTGCCGAGGACCCGTCGCTGCGCGCGACAGGCACGGTGGTCGAGGTCGATCATCCCAAGCGCGGCAAGTACCTCTCGGTCGGCAACCCGATCAAGCTGTCGGACTCGCCGGCGGAGGTGAAGCGTTCGCCGCTGCTCGGCGAGCACACCGAGGAAGTGCTGCGTGACGTGCTCGGTTACTCAGTGGATGAGGTCGCCACGATCAAGGCATCCGGCGCGACCGAACCACCGCCGAAGCGCGTTGCGGCGGAATAACGGGGTCATTTTCTGTCGCGTGCGTTCAAATAGAGAATGAAACTCGCAGGCTAAGCAATAGCAATGCGGGACCAGGGAGAGACAGCAAGCGATGCGTATCGTTGTCCATGGCCAGGAGGCCTTTGGTAAGGCCGTGCTCGAGAAGCTCCTCGAGCGCGGCGAGAATGTCGTGGCAGTGTGTTGCGCGCCGGACAAGGCCGGACGTCCCGAAGACCCGCTCAAGGTATTCGCCACGGAGAAGGGCCTTCCCGTCCATCAGCCGAAGAGCTGGAAGACGCCGGAAGCGCTCGAGCTCATGAAGTCGTTCAATGCGGATGTTTGCCTCATGGCCTACGTCCTGCTGTTCATCCCGCAGCCGGTGCTCGACGCGCCGCGGCTCGGCACGTTCCAGTACCATCCCTCGCTGCTCCCAGCACACCGCGGGCCGTCGTCCATCAACTGGCCGATCGCCATGGGCAAGACGCGCACGGGCCTCACCATCTTCTGGCCTGACGAGGGCTTGGACGAAGGCCCGATCCTGATCCAGAAGTCCGTCGAGGTCGGCCCCGACGAAACACTCGGCGATGTGTACTTCAAGAAGCTCTTCCCGATGGGCGTCGATGCCATGATGGAAGGGCTCGACCTCGTGAGGGCTGGCGTCATCCTCAAGCACAAGCAGGATCTCACCGCGGGCTCTTACGAGAGCTGGTTCAAGAAGGATCTCGCCGAGATCGACTGGTCGAAGCCCGTCGCCGAGAACTACAACATCATCCGCGCGGCGAACCCCGCGCCGGGCGCCTGGACTACACTCAAGGGCGCCAAGCTCGATATCTACGATGCCGCGCGCAGGGGCGGCAGCGGCAAGCCCGGCCAGGTGCTCGCGATCTCCGATGAAGGGATCACCATTGCCGGCAACGGCGGCGCGATCCTCGCAAAGCGCGTCAAGACACCCGAAACGAAGAAGATCAGCGCTGCCGAGTGGGCGAAGTCGGTCGGCCTCGTGGTCGGCGATGTCTGCTCGCCCCCTCAGCCCAAGGCGCCCGCCTGAATTCACAGCGCGCCGACGGATGCGGCAGAGTCTCGCGTCCGCTGGTTAGGCGACACATGAGAGACGCGCCTCGGCTCACAGAGCTCGATCCGAGCGCACGCCCGCAACGCCCTCCGCTGGAGACCATCCATGGCCGTCAAATCCGATATCGAAATTGCACGCGAAGCGAAGAAGAAGCCGATCCAACAGATCGGCGCCGGACTAGGCATCGGTAGCGAGCATCTCCTTCCCTTCGGTCACGACAAGGCGAAGGTGTCTGCCGAGTTCATCAAGTCGCTGGAGAGCCGCAAGAATGGCAAACTGATCCTCGTCACCGCGATCAACCCGACGCCCGCGGGCGAAGGCAAGACCACGACCACTGTCGGCCTCGGTGACGGTCTCAACGCGATCGGGAAGAAGGCCGCGATCTGCCTGCGCGAACCCTCGCTCGGCCCGTGCTTCGGCATGAAGGGCGGCGCGGCCGGCGGCGGTTATTCCCAGGTCGTGCCCATGGAGGACATCAATCTCCATTTCACCGGCGACTTCCATGCGATCACGAGCGCGCACAACCTCCTCTCGGCGCTGATCGACAACCATATCTACTGGGGCAATGCCCAGAACATCGACACGCGCCGCGTCGCGTGGCGTCGCGTCATGGATATGAACGACCGGGCGCTCCGCGAGATCGTCTGCTCGCTCGGCGGCGTTGCCAACGGCTTCCCGCGCGAAGCCGGCTTCGACATCACCGTCGCTTCCGAGGTCATGGCGATCCTCTGTCTTGCGTCGGACCTCGCGGACCTCGAGAAGCGACTCGGCGACATCATCATCGCCTATCGCCGCGATCGCAGCCCCGTCTACGCGCGCGATATCAAGGCCAATGGCGCCATGACCGTGCTGCTCGCGCAGGCCATGCAGCCGAACCTCGTGCAGACGCTCGAGAACAACCCGGCGTTCATTCACGGCGGCCCCTTCGCCAATATCGCGCACGGCTGCAACTCGGTCGTCGCGACAAAGACCGCGCTAAAGCTTGCGGACTACGTTGTCACGGAAGCGGGCTTCGGCGCCGATCTCGGAGCTGAGAAGTTCTTCGACATCAAGTGCCGCAAGGCCGGGCTCACGCCGGCAGCGGCCGTGATCGTCGCGACCGTCCGCGCGCTCAAAATGAACGGCGGCGTCAAGCGCGAGTACACGTCATGGCTTGGCAACGATCGGCGCCCAAGGCGTCTTCGATCCTTCCGTGACTGAGGATCCCGAATCCGGTCTCCTGTGGATGAGTTACTCGTCGTTCGATGCTTCGACGCATGCGCGCTCGGGGATCAGCGTGCGCATTGCATATTCGGAAGATGGGGAGAGGTGGCACGACGCAGGGGTCGTACAACGTTTTGCAGAAGTACGCGTCGGCCCGTTGGATGCGACGGAAGCAGGCGAGTTTGAAGTGGAGGCGGACAGTCGCGGCATTTGGCAGAACGAAGCGTCGTCGCTCGTGTATGACGCACAAGCACCGAGCGATCAGCGCTGGAAATTGTTCTGGCACCAATCACTGTGGGTCGACGACGTGCCGCGGTATGCGAGCTACAGTTGGATCGCGCTCAAAGTCGCAGCCTCGCCCGAAGCGCTCGCGACAGCTCAACCGATCAAATTGTTTACCGGCTACATGGCGCGGGTCCCGGGTGAATCGGCAGACG
>JAEZAW010000190.1 GCA_023430315.1 Pseudomonadota bacterium
CCGCGCCGATGTGCGATGAAGAGGCCGACGAGAAGACCGGCGAGTGCGCCGGCGAGCATCGCGCCCGCAAGCGCGACCCATAGATTGGCCGCCACGTTGAATTGCGTGAGCCCAAAAGCGTAGGCACCGATGCCGAAGAAGGCGCCGTGACCGAACGACGGCAGGCCCGACGTGCCGAGCAGCAGATTGAAAGCGAGCGCGTAGATCGACCAGATCAGGATCTCAACGCCGATGTAGGGATAGAGCCCGATCGTGCTGATCCAGAGGGGCACGGTTGCCAGCACCAGCCATGCGCCGAGCATGGTGGGTGTTATCAGTCGCGCGTCGCTCGACGTGCCGGTCATGATCCCCTCAAACCTCCAGCATGCTTTTCTTGCCGAAGAGACCGCGCGCCCGGAAGGACACGACCGCAACCAGCAGCAGGTACATCGAGAGCAAGGACCACTCCGAGGCGTAGGCACCCGAGATGCCGACCGCGAGGCCGACCAGCAGGCTCGCGATCACAGCCCCCCAGAAGCTGCCGACGCCACCGAGCACGATGATGAGGAAGGCCGGCACGACGGCATCAACACCCATGTGCGGTCGGATGCCCCAGATCGGCGCCACGATGATCCCGGCGAACGCCGCCAGCATCGTGCCGAGCACGAACACGCCGAGGCGCAGCTTCGAGAGATTCACGCCGAGTGCGCGCACCATCTCGCTGTCGTGCGCGCCCGCCTTGATCATGGCGCCGTACGGCGTCTTCTCGATGAGCAGCCAGACAAGTCCGATGGCAATGGCGGCCATGCCGGCGGCATAGAAGCGATACGTGGACCAGATCAGATCCTGGAATATGAAGCCGCCGCTGATGCCCGCGGGCACCGGCAGGACATGATCGCGCGTCCCCCACGTGAGGCGTATGAGCTCCTCGAGGACCAGCGCGACGCCGAACGTCAGCAGCAGGCCATAGAGAGGATCCTTTCCGTACGTACGCCGCATGCACACTTCGACCGCGATGCCGACGATGCCGGCAAGGCACGGCGCGATGACGAGCGCGAGCGCGTAGCGCCACCCGAGCGGGATTTGCAGCCAATAGGCGGCCATGTCCGGTGGCAGTGGCGGCTTCGGCCCTGTCAGCATCAGCGCGAAGTAGGCGCCGAGCGCGAACAGCGAGCCGTGCGCCAGATTGATCTGCTCCATGAGGCCGATGATCAGCATGAAGCCGAGAGCGATCAGCGCGAGAAGCAGCCCGAGCACGAGGCCGTTGAGCAGATGAGGAAGAAGATCGAACACGCGGCGGCCGCTTCTATTGTTGTCGTCAGTGCCAAGCCCGGCGGATCGCGCGCGGTTTGCACCAGTCGTTATCGTGCGCGTCGCGCGATGCTTTCGATGTGAAGTGGCGGAGTGGTTGAGCCCTCCGCCACGGCGTGCTTCGGCTCAGGCGTCGACCGACGGCACCTTGTCGTGAGGAATGAGCTTGCACTTGCCAGGAGCGGCGTCGTCCATGACGTCCTTCGGCTCGGCCCAGCTTAGGATCTCGAAGTGATCCGTATTGTCGACCGGCTTCTCGTTCTTGCGTGCGAGATAGATCGTCTGCTGCACCTGATGTGTGTTGGGATCGATATAGGCATCGAAGTGCTGCATGCGATCCTTGGCCGGCATCTTGTGGCCTTCGAGCGCCTTGATGATGGCGATGTTATTGGTCGAGCTGGCGCGCTCGATCGCGCGGAACAGCTCCTGCGTCGCCATGTAGCCGTTGTACGAGACGTTGCCCGGCACCGGGATCGGCCCGCCCTTGTTGGCGTCCTGCCACTTCTTAACGAACTCTGGGACGCCCGGCAGATTGAGCTTGTGATAGAAGGTCGTACCGAACACGCCGAATAGGCTCTGCGGCGCACCCCACACGTCCGGCCAGTCCTGCTGATTGTTGATCCACGCAGGGCCACCAGCCTGATCGAGCTTGAGCTGCGTGATCTGCTCGCGCAGGGCCTTGTTGTCGTCGCCGGCGATGGCCGTGCCGACGACCTGGGGTTTGATCTGCTGGATCTTGAGCAGATAGGAGGTGAAGTCGCGAGTATTCTGAGGCACCAGTAGGTTGTCGATGATCTTGCCGCCGTTGGCTTCGATCAATGCCTTGGTTGCCGCTGCGGTCGAGTGGCCCCACACGTAGTCGTTCGTGAGCAGGAGCCAGTTCTTGCCGATCGATTTCACGGCGTTGGCGACGGCCGCCTTCGAGAAATTCGTTCCGTTGCCGTCCCACACGAACTTGATCCGGCTGCAGTTCTCGCCGGCTTCGCTCGGCGCCGAGGAGTTCGTGTTGAGATAGATGGTGCCGTACTTGTTGGCGACCTGGGTGATGGCGTTGGCAACGCCCGAGTGAAGCGCGCCGATCAGGATTGGACAGTCTTCGCGCGTGATGAAGCGTTCTGCGACGCGTGTACCGGCCGCCGGACTCGATTCCGTATCGGCAGTGACCCACTCGATCTTGCGGCCGAGCACACCGCCCTTGGCGTTCCACTCGTCGATGACCATGCGGATGGCGCGGTGGTCGTCCTGGCCGCTGTTGCCGAACTGCCCGCTCGAGTCGTTCGTGAGGCCGAGCTTGAGCGGCTTCTTGCCCTGCGCGAAGGCGCGGTTGTGATGCCAGGGACCATAGAATGCGCCGACGCCCGCCAGGGACGCCGTCATCAAGCTGCCCTTGAGGACAGTGCGCCGGGACACGCCAAGCGCGGGTTTGCCGTGCTTTTTCATCGTTTCCTCCAGTGGAATGTGGCTGCTCGCATGTTTGACGGCAGCTCTTGCTTCAGGCATAGAATAATCATTCTATGTATCTTGTGAAGTGAAATAAGCGTGCCTTCGACGAGAATCTGGGAGCCGTTGTGAGGAAAGTGCCCAAGACCACGGGACCGCGGGGAAAATCGGCGCCGCTCAGCGCCTATGACGCGTTGCGTGGAGAGATTGCGCAGCGCTATCCGGAACTTTCCGACCGCCTTCGATTGATCGCGGAGTTCGCACTCGATCATCCGACCGACATGGCGCTCGGCACCGTCGCCGAGGTTGCGACGCGGGCCAAGGTCCAACCGTCCGCGATCGTGCGCTTTGCGCACGCCATGGGCTATGGTGGCTTCACAGAGCTCCAGCAAGTTTTTCGATCGCGCCTCGTCGCGGGTGCTGTGCCGAGCTATCGCGAGCGCATTGATGGACTGCGCCGCGACGGCCGTTTTCGCGACAGCAACAGCCCACATGAGCTGCTCTCGCGCTTTGCCTCCGAGGGCACGGTGTCGCTCGAGAATTTGCAGGAGAGCGTCCGCGAAGCCGATCTCTCGCGCGCCATTGCGCTCATGGCTCATGCGCACACGATCTACGTGCTCGGGCTCGGCGGCTCGTTTCCTGTTGCGGCACATTTGACCTACGTCCTGCGCCGGCTCGGGCGGCGCGCGATCCTGCTCGACGGACTCGGCAACGTCCTTGCGGATCACGTCCTGACGGCGAGCCGGAGGGATGTACTGATCGCCATCAGCTTCAGGCCCTACAATCGCGAGACCGTTCAGCTCGTGCCGGAGTTCCTGGCGCGCGGCGTGCCAGGCATTGCGGTGACCGACAGCCTCCTCAGTCCCATTGTGAGCGGCGCCGATGTGGTGTTCGAGATCCCGGACATGCCGGAGGCCGCGCTGCGCACGATGGTCGCGCCTATGTGTCTCGTGCAGAGTCTCGCCGTCGGCCTGACGCTTGCGCTCGACCAGCCGCTCGCTGGCGTCACGCCGCGGGCAACATAGCCCCTATCGCGCAATCGGCCTCCCTGGGGTGCGATGCTTGTGTTATGCCGGACCTGACTCGCACGGCACAGGAGGCGCGCATTGGCGACGATCACGCTGTCATTCGACAATGGGCCAGAGCCCGACGTGACGCCGCGCGTTCTCGACACTCTGCGCCGCCACGATCTCAAGGCGACGTTCTTCGTGCTCGGTAGGAAGCTCGTTGGGAATCGCGATCTGGCTATGCGTGCGCACGCCGAAGGCCACTGGATCGGCAACCACACATTCCATCATGAGGTCCCGCTGGGGCTCATTACGGATGCGGGTGCGGCATCCGGCGAGATCGCACGCACAGAGGCGCTGATCGGCGATCTGGCTCACGAGCGCCGTTTCTTTCGCCCGTATGGCGGTGGTGGCGTGCTGAGTAAGAGCTTGCTCAATCGCGAGGCGCGCGATCATCTGGCACGGCATGGCTACACGATCGTCCTATGGAATGCCATTCCGGAGGACTGGCGCGATCCCGAGGGCTGGGTGGCGCGCGCGCTCGAGCAGTGCTTCGCGCAGGACGAGACGCTGATCGTCCTCCACGATCTTCCGACAGGCGCGATGGATCATCTCGATCGCTTCATCGGGTTAGCGCGCGATCGCGGCGCCAGCTTTCGGCAGGAATTCCCAGCAAGCTGCGTGCCTATGGTCAGGGGCGAAATCGTCGCTCCGATCGAGCCATATGTGAGTGATGAAGGCGGCTGAGAGCGTTCTCCCAGCCGCGTCTGGCTGTTCATCCGGCAGCCTGCCGCCGCTTCTTCTGTCTCGAAGCCGATACGCTCTTCTGAGGCGCGGCGATAACGTTGCTATTGCCGACATTGGCGAGCGCGAGAAGTATCTGCGCGATGGGTTGCGGCTTGCCGAGCAGGTAACCTTGCGCTTCGTCGCAACCTTCCATGCGCAGGATGGCAAGCTGATCGGAGGTCTCTACGCCCTCGGCGAGGACCTTGATCTCGAGCGTCTTGCCGAGACTCAATACGGCGCGGACGACGGCTTTGGCCTGCTGGCTATGCTCGACCTCGTTCATGAACGAGCGATCGAGCTTGATCTTGTCGAAAGGGAACTCACGGAGCGTCGAGAGCGAGGAATAGCCCGTCCCGAAATCGTCGATCGCGATGGTCACGCCGAGCGACTTGAGCTGGCGCAGGATGTGCAGCGTCCGCACCTTGTCCCCGATGATGGTCGATTCGGTGATCTCGAGCTCGAGCCGGCTCGGCGACAGGCCCGTCTGGAGCAGCACCTCGTGCACGAGCCGTGCGAGATCGGCATTGGCGAACTGCACCGGCGAGAGATTGACCGCAACCTTGTGCGGGACGCTCCATGCAGCGGCCTCGCGGCAGGCAGTGCGCAGCACCCACTCGCCGATCGGGATGATAGCGCCCGTCTCTTCGGCAATGGGAATGAACTCGGCCGGCGAGACCATGCCGTGGACGGGATGGCGCCAGCGCAGCAGGGCCTCGTAGCCACAGATCTCTCCGGTCGCGATCGAGGTCTGCACCTGATAGTACAGCTCGAGCTGATTGCGCTCGATAGCGTGGCGAAGGTCCTGCGCGAGCGTGTTGCGCGCGCGGGAGGCTTCGTCCATGTGCGCTTCGTAGAAGCAGGTTGCGCGCGTCACGTCGGCAATGGCGCGATACAAGGCCAGCTCGGAGTTACTGATGAGGCGCTCCGGCGTATCGCCGTCCTCGGGGTAGACGGCAACGCCAAGGCTCGCACCCGTCACAGTCTGGAAATCGCCGAGGTTGATCGGGGTGAAGAGGACGCCTTCCAAGCGCGCGATGAAGTCGAGAAGATCGCTCTGTTCGGTGAAGCGCTTGACGGTCGCGAATTCGTCGCCGCCGGCGCGGGCGACGAACTCTCCCTCCCGGAGGAGCTGGCTCAACCTTTGCCCAATCACCCTCAGGGCGGCGTCGCCAGCCTCCAGGCCGCGCAGGTCGTTGATCTCCTTGAAGCGATCGAGATCGATGCTGATGACGGCAAGCTTGCTGTCGTGTGCTTTGGCGAGTGCGAGTTCCCGGCCGAGATGGTCGGAGAAGCCGGCGCGGTTCGGCAGGCCGGTCAGCGCATCGTTATAGGCCATGTGCGCGAGACGCTCGGACAGGTCCGCCAGTTCCTCGGTCGCTTTGGAATCGATGATGTAGGTGGCGACGCCCGTGCCGGCAATGATGAGACTGACGCCGGCAACGGCAACGGCCATCGTGACGAGGATCTCGGGATCGGCGAGTGGCGCGCCCGTCACGAGCGGCGTGACGGAGAGCGCCGTCATGCCCGTGAAGTGCAGCGAGATGACCGCGAGGACAAAGAGCGCGAGTGCGATGTGATGTGAGAACGCCCTGGGGCATCGGACAGCTTGATGAAGCGCCATTGCGCCGAAGGCAACTGCCATAGCGACGGAAGCCACGACATAGCCGCCGCTCCACTCGACGATGCCGTCGACGCGATAGGCCATGATGCCCACGTAGTGCATCGCGGCGACAGCGAGGCCGATGATCGCGCCGCCCACCTCAGGAAAAGGCGCTTTACTGTCGTGAAGCGCGACATGAAAGCCCGCGCCGCAGCCGGCGATGGCGATCACGAACGAAATCATTGTCAGCAGCGGAGCGAACGTGATCGGCGCGCCGACTTCGAAGGCCAGCATGGCGATGAAATGCGTGCACCAAACCGTCGCCCCGGCGGCGACGGCAGCAAGGAATGTCCATCCGAGGCGTTGCGCGCCGAGCTTCTCGCCGGCGCGGCGGAAAAGACCAAACGCTACCCAGCCGCCGCTCGCGGCGACAAATGCAGCCAGAAGCACGAGACGCAGGTCGTGCTCTATGAGTATGCAGGAGATAACGCGCATACCAGGTGCCCCAACGCGAACGAGCGCACTCCATCCCTTTGGGAGTGTCTTAGCTCCAGGATCGAGGCTAGGGGGCGAGGTGCTAAGATTGAATAAAAACTAGCGAGTATTTACCGGTTTGTGACAGCAAATCTTATGCGTTCGCGTCGTGGGGGCGCCGTGGCGAGCGAGGTCGCGTCCGCCTGATCCGCTTCTTTACTTCGCAGTAACGACTTCGGCCGGCGGCATCGAACCCTTGCGGATCGTCGCCTCGGTCAACGTCGGCGAGCAGAGTTCGATGAAGCGATAGGCATAACGGCGGAGATAGCTGCCGCGGCGCACCGCGATCCAGGTCGTATTGGGCGGAAAGAGATTGTCCGCCGGCAGCAGCCGAAGAGGGACATCGCGCTTGGCGTCGAAGGCCACGGAGGCGATGATCCCGACGCCGAGTCCGAGGCCGACATAGGTCTTCAGGACATCGGTGTCCATGGCCGACATGACGACATCGGGAGACAGGCCAGCCTCGTGGAAGGCCTTATCGATGTTGCCCCTGCCGGTGAAACCCTCATGATAGGTGATGATCGGATACTCGGCCAGGGCTTCGAGCGTGAGCGGGCCGCCCCGCTCCAGCTCGTGCCCCTTGGGCACAACCACACCATGATGCCAGGTGTAATATGGGAAGGCCGCGAGCTTGGGCGTGATCGCGAGCGTCTCCGTCGCGATGCCGATCTCGGCTTGGCCGCTGAGCAGCATGTCGGCGATTTCCGGTGGGCTGCCCTGATGTAAGGCAAGATGCACCTTCGGGAAAGCTTTGACGAACTCCTGGACGACGCCGGTCAGCGCGTAGCGCGCCTGCGTATGCGTCGTCGCGATCGTCAGCTTGCCCTCGTCCTGATCCGCGTACTGCTGGCTGAGCTTTTTGATGTTGCCTGCATCGACGAGCATGCGATCGACGATCACAGCAAGCTCCTTGCCGGGCTCGGTGAGACCCAGCAGCCGCTTGCCACGACGAATGAACAACTCGACGCCGAGCTCGCCTTCGAGATCGCGGATGTGCTTGCTGACGCCGGACTGCGACGTGTAGAGCGCGCCGGCGACCTCGGTCAGATTGTAGTTCTGCCGAACAGTCTCGCGGATGATGCGCAATTGCTGGAAGTTCATGTCAGAGCTCCCATCTCTCTCGAGTGCAATCTGATCGGCATATTCATTGGCCCACTGCGGTAGCGGCCTTGCGACGCGAGCGCCATCCTTGATCCGCGGCTTCTGCGCCCGCCTGGTAGACGCGCGAGACGGCCGGCAGCGGTGCCGACTCCAGCGCGCGCACAGTTGCGGCGTTGGTGATCTCGAATGTCGAGAAGCCTGAGCGCAACATGAGCGGAAGCTGGTCGAGCAGCACGTCACCTGTGGCTCGGATCTCGCCTCCGTAACCGGTTTCGCGAAGCCGCCGTGCGGTCGAGTAGGCGCGGCCGTCGCTGAACTTTGGGAAATTGAGAGCGATCAAAGCCAGCCGCGCAATATCATCGGTCTCAAGATCGAGCACCTCGGAGGGCGGCACAAACACACCGACCGGTACGCCGAGAGCGGCGAGCGCCGGTTGCTCGGCCCGCCAGCGCGCGAGCGAGACAATGGCGTAGCCGCCGATCGGAAAGTCCACGTCGTCGCCGATGAGCCGCCACGCATCGGTAGCGAACTCTTTGCCTGTCCACAGGCGGGGCTCGATCGTCGCCGGTTTGAGCGGACTGAACAGCGGTGCAGGCTCAGACATGAGCAGTCTCCTTGTCGCCGCTGCCGCGTCGGGCCGGCTCGGGTCCATAAAGCGCCGTCCGGAATGGCGTCTTACCGAGACGACGGTAAGCAGCGACGAATGTCTCCGACGTGTCCTGGCGTAACGACAAGTATGTATCGACGACCTTTTCGATGGCATCTGGCACGGCATCGGCCGTGAAGCTCGGGCCGATGATGTCGCCCACTTCGGCATCGTCCTTGGGGCTGCCGCCGAGCGTGATCTGGTAGTGCTCGGTGCCCTTCTTGTCGACGCCGAGAATGCCGATGTTGCCGGCATGATGGTGCCCGCAGGCATTGATGCAGCCCGAGATATTGAGACGCAGTGGCCCTATGACCTCGGCGCGCGCAGGATCGGCGAAGCGCTTGGCGATCTCCTGTGCGATCGGGATTGAGCGCGCGTTGGCGAGATTGCAGTAGTCGAGGCCGGGGCAGGCGATGATGTCAGTGATCAGCTCGGTGTTGGCCGTTGCGAGGCGCTCCGAGATCAAGGCATCGTAGATACGCGCGAGGTCGGCCACCGCAACGGTCGGCAGAACAAGGTTCTGCTGGTAGCTGACGCGGATCTCGTCATGGCCAAAGCGCTCGGCGAGAAACGCGACGGCCTCCATCTGCTCGGCTGTGGCATCGCCGGGGACCTTGCCCGGCTCCTTGAAGGAGATGTTGACGATCGCATAGCCCGGTACGCGATGAGGCAGGACGTTCGTGCGCAGCCAGCGCGCGAATGCCGGGTCGGTCGTGCGGCGCGCCTCGATGCCAGCGTCCTTTTGCGGTCGCGATTTCAGCTTCGGTGGTACGAAATGCGCTGCGATGCGGGCGAATTCCGCTTCTGGAAGATCGATCGATGGCGCATCGAGCGTTGCCCACTCAGCTTCGACCTGCCGGCGGAACTCGTCGATGCCGAGCGCATTGACGAGGATCTTGATGCGCGCCTTGTAGATGTTGTCGCGGCGGCCGTGCAGATTGTAGACGCGCATGACGGCCTCGAGGTACGAGAGCAGGCGCGCGCGCGGCACGAAGCGGGCAATCTCCTGCGCGACATACGGCGTGCGACCCTGGCCGCCACCGACATACACGCGGAAGCCCGTCGCGCCGTCCGTCCCCTTCACGATCTTGAGGCCGATGTCGTGGAAGAGGATTGCGGCGCGATCCTCGGCTGCGCCCGTGATCGCAACCTTGAACTTTCGCGGCAGGAAGGTGAACTCCGGATGGATCGTCGACCACTGTCGCAGCGCTTCGGCCCACACGCGCGGGTCCTCGATCTCGTCGATCGCGACGCCGGCATAAGGATCGGCAGTGACATTGCGGATGCAGTTGCCGCTGGTCTGGATGGCGTGCATCTCGACTTCTGCGAGCGCGTCGAGGATGTCGGCGGTATCTTCGAGCTTGATCCAGTTGAACTGGATGTTCTGTCGCGTCGTGAAATGCCCGAGACCGCGATCCCACCGCCGCGCGATCATCGCAAGCTGGCGAAGCTGGCGCGATGAAAGCACGCCGTAGGGGATCGCGATGCGCAGCATGTAGGCATGAAGCTGCAGGTAGAGGCCGTTCTGCAGCCTCAGCGGCTTGAACTGTTCCTCGGTGAGATCGCCGGCGAGGCGACGCTCCACCTGCCCGCGGAACTGCTTCGCGCGCTCTTTGACGAAGCCGTGGTCGAAGTCGTCGTAACGATACATGGCGAGAAGTCCCTCAAACTGTAAGCGCGCCGGTGGCGCGGATCTTTTCGCGCACGGAGAGCGGCGACGGGCGGCCGTCGACGATCGCGACATCGAAGGCATAGACGGCGGTTACTTCGTTCCGTTCGACAGCGGCGAGCGCGAGCTTTTCCAGGGCGGCGCGCGCATCTGCGTCGGTGGCAGGCGTGGCGTCGGCGAGTGCCTCAACCCACGAGCCATCGCCCTTGAGATAGGCGATCGCGCCGGTGCGCAGGATATTGGCGGTGATGACGCTAGGCATAAGCAACCTCGTGGAGTTCGGGGAGCGGCGCGAGCTGCTCGATCCGCTCGATGACGCCTGCAGCGTCGAGGCTCGCAACCTCGCCGATGATGAGCAGTGCCGGGCCGGTCAGATCGAGCTTGGCCGAGGGCTCTGCGAGCGTATCGATCGTGGTCGCGATCCGCCGTTCGCCTGGCTGAGAGATGCGGGATGCGATGATCACGGGGATGGCCGGCGACCAGCCGGCATCGAGGAGCGTTCGCGCGAGCACGCCTGATGTGGAAAGACCCATGTACACGACAAGTGTCGCGCCCTGGTGCGCCAGTGCCGAAAGGTCGACCTGATCGAACTCGGGCGCGCCATCGCCAGCAGCATGGCCAGAGATGAATGTTACCGAGCGCGAGAGATCGCGATGCGTGAGCGGAACTTGCAGCGATGCCGCCGCCGCTGTTGCCGCCGTTATGCCCGGAATGACCTCGACGGCAATGCCGGACGCGCGCAGCGTTTCGATTTCTTCGCCGCCGCGGCCGAAGATCGAGGGATCGCCGCCCTTGAGGCGCACGACCGTCTTTCCCTCGCGCGCA
>JAEZAW010000165.1 GCA_023430315.1 Pseudomonadota bacterium
CGCAACAAGGCGGTCATCGAGGATCATTTCGACAGCCAGTACGAGCTCGAGCGGACGCTGGCAGATCGCGGCAAGAAAGCCGAGCTCGAGCAGCTCATGTCGGAGCTGCCGGCCGCGGGACAGGCGAGCTTCACGCGCCAGCAGGCGCCGCTGGGTCTCGGCCATGCCGTGTGGTGCGCGCGCGAGATCGTTGGCGACGAGCCTTTCGCGGTGCTGCTTCCCGACATGCTCCATCACGCCGACAAGCCCTGCCTCGCCGAGATGATCGAGGCCTACAACGCGCACGGCGGCAATCACATCGCCGTAGCGCCCGTGCCGGACGACCAGACGCACATGTACGGCATTGTCGGCGTCGAGGACCGTGCCGCCAAGGTCTCGAAGATCACGAGCATGGTCGAGAAGCCGCCGAAAGGTACGGCGCCCTCGAACCTGCATGTCTCCGGCCGCTATATCCTGCAGCCCCAGATCTTCGACCTGCTCGCAAAGCAGGAGAGGGGTGCCGGCAACGAGATCCAGCTCACGGATGCTATGATCCGCCTCGCCGCGACGCCGGGTCAGAGCTTTTTTGCCGTGCGCTTCGACGGCAACATCTACGACACCGGTTCGAAGATTGGATTCCTCACGGCCAACGTCGCCTATGCGCTCGCGCGGCCGGACATCGCCCCGGCGCTCAAGGCCGAGATCAAGGCGCTTCTGGGTTGAATAGCAGTATGAGTGAAAAGCAAAGTGGCGCGGCCAATCCCGACTTGCTCTGGTCGGCGGAGAAACTTAGTGCTGCACTCGGCTCGCCCGGTCTCTCGATCGTCGACACGCGACAGGCCGAGGCCTTTGCAGCGGGCCGCATTCCTGGTGCGCGCCACTTCGATCCCTACTTCGTCAATTGCGACGACACAGACCCGGCCCCACTCGCCTCCTTCACGCGCATGTGGGCGAACATGCTCGGCTGGCGCGGCGTGAAGTCGACGGACACGATCGTATTCTACGGCGCCTTCACCGACATGTGCGCGGCGCGCGCATTCTGGTTCGCCGAGTATCTCGGCTGCAAAAACGTGCACGTGCTCGATGGCGGCATCAAAGCCTGGGCCGAGGCGGGTCTTGCGCTCGAGCGAGACAGCAAGCCGCCGTCTTCCGCCAAGTTCGTCTTCGAGGCTGTGCCGGAACGAGTGGCGACCTACTCGAGTATTCTCGATGCCATCGACGATCGCGAAAGCCTCATCCTCGACAATCGCAGCCCCGCGGAATTCACCGGTGCCGATCGGCGCGCCAAATACGGCGGCGCAATTCCAAGCGCCGTCAATTGCGATTGGGAAGAGCTCTATGACCACACGACAGGACTTCTGAAATCGCCAGCCGACCTCCGCGCCATCTTCGAAACGCGCGGTGCGACGCCCGACAAGAAGATCACCGTCTACTGCAATACCGGCTTCCGCTCGGCCCATGCCTATTTGGCCATGCGCCTGCTCGGCTATCCGCACGTGCGCAACTACGTCGGCTCCTGGCAGGAGTGGGGCAATCGCGAAGGCTTGCCAATCGTGAAGGGGGCGTGATCCGCGGCCGTCAGGGAACTCCGCCCGGCTCTCCAGCGTCATTGTGATCTCTCCTCTGTTATCGTGCAGTGGTTTTGTCCACGTGCGCCGAGATTCCCATGACGCCCGACATTGCCATTTGTCTGACGATCCTGATGCTCGCCATTCTTGCGTTTGCGTGGGATCGAATTCCTGCCGACGTCGTGGCGCTTGGTGTCATGCTCGCGGTTGTCGGGACGGGTCTCCTGCCCGCTGATCGGGCGTTCGCAGGCTTCAGTAGTGACACCGTCCTCATGATCCTGGGCCTTCTGATCATGTCGGCGGGGCTCATTCAAACCGGTGTTGTCGAGGCCGTCGGAAGGCGCGTGTTCGAGTTTGCTGGCAACAACGGCGCGATATTTCTCCCGGCCATCATGGTGTCGGTCTCCACCGTCTCCGCGTTCATGAGCAATACCGCAGCCACTGCGTTCTTCGTGCCGCTGGTGATCGGGTATGCGGCCAAGGTCGGCGTCAGTCCTTCCAAATTTCTGCTGCCGGTGGCCTTCGCGTCGATCCTGACGAGTTCAGTTACACTGATCAGTACATCGACGAACCTCATCATCAGCGATCTCCTAACGCGCTACGAGCAGCCGCCCATGGGCATGTTCGAGCTGGCGCCGGTCGGACTGCCGATCGCAATCCTCGGCATCCTGTATGTCTGGCTGCTCGGCGTGCGCCTCATTCCCGAACGCGAGAACCAAAAAGCGGAGGAAAAGATCGGGGAGCGGCGCTATCAGGCGGATGTCGTCGTGGTCGATGGGGGGCCGCTTATTGGCAAATCGCTCAAGGAGGTAAAGCTTACACGCGATGCCGGCTTCAAAGTCGTAAAACTCGTGCGAGGTGGGGAGACCATCCGCGGCTCGAAGCGTATTGCCGAGATCGAACTGGAGGCGGATGACGAGCTTTTCATCGAATGCAAGCGTGCCGATCTGTTGCAGATCAAGGATATGAAAGGCCTGCGCTTCAAGGCGGACGCCAAGGACGCCGCGCCCGATGCAGCCGACGAAGCCGGTGGGGACAAAGGCGAGGAAAAAGAGGAGCCGACCGTCGTTGAGGGCGTGCTTCTACCTCGCTCGCCTCTCATCGGACAAAGCTTGCGCAGTCTCGCATTCAAGGAGCGGTATGGTCTGCAGGTGCTGGCGTTGCATCGGAGCGGCCGCGTGCCTCAGTCCATCAGTTCCGCTCGACTTCGGATGGGCGACGTGCTGCTGTTGCAAGGGATGCCTGAGAGTGTGAAAGGCCTTGAGCGCGGGAATCTCTTCAACATCTTTGGCGGCGTCGAGGAGGAGCGACTCAATCGCTCACGCGCCCCGCTCGCCGCGATCATATTCTTCTTTGCGATTATCGCCGCGACATTCAATCTTGCCTCCCTCCCAGTTGCCGTGCTCGGCGGAGCTTTCGCCATGTTGGTGACGCGCTGCCTCTCGCCCGAGGAAGCCTATCGGCAGATAGAATGGAAAGTGCTGATACTGATCGGCTCGCTGTTATCACTCGGCGCGGCAATGGAAACGAGTGGCGCGGGGAAGTTTCTTGCCGAGGAATTGATTTCGCTCGTCGGCGCCGACAGCCGCTACGCGCTTCTGAGCTGTTTCTTCCTGCTGACGGTGGCGCTCACACAGCCGATGTCCAATCAGGCGGCAGCGCTCGTTGTCCTGCCCATCGCCATGCAAACCGCCATGCAGATCGGGGCTGATCCGCGCGCCTTCGCTATGATGGTGGCTGTCGCCGCTAGTTGCTCGTACCTCACGCCTCTCGAGCCGTCATGCCTCATGGTCTATGGGCCTGGAAAGTACCGCTTTTCGGATTTCTTCTTTGTAGGCGCGCCGTTGACTTTGCTGATCTTTGGGCTCGCCATCGTGCTGGTGCCATTTTGGTGGCCCCTCTGAAGGGCGAGTTAGCTGAAGCAAGCGTTCCCCACCGTATCCTGCACCTCGGGCCGAAAATAGGCTGTCCTGAGTTGATGTGGCCCTGACGGCGTCCTGACTTACCGCTGACGACCGGCGGGCAGATTTCCAACGGCAGCCGACGGCGATGGGCGCCGGGCTGCAGTTGGAGATGATCATGACCTCGCCGAACCAAGGATTTGCTCCGCTGTTGCAGAGTGCCTGCGCCCTCGTGTCCACGCTGCTCCTGATCAGCGTGTTGGGATACGCGATGATTGTCGGTCCCGGCACCGAGATCGCGGCCGAGGAGAGCGGCGAGATTGGAATCGCGCTGCGTGGTAATCCTCCTCACTGACGCGCTTTTGACGAGGGGCTGACGCCTTGGATGCACGCTTTCTCCGCTGCCGCGAGAGAAAGGCTGCTCCGGGCGGCCGGAGGACGTGAAATGCACAAACCATCGGAAAATTCGAGCGTCTCGCAAACTCTGCAAGGCTCGGGCGTCGTTGTCGTCGGCCTGCTGCTGGTGTGGCTGCTGGCCTATGTCTTTGCTGCCGGGGCATGGAATCTGGCAGGCACGCCGCCGCTGGAAGGCGACGTGGCGGCAAGCTGGCAGACGCTTCAGGGAACATCGGGAGGCGAAGCGGATATCGCCCGCCGCCGCTGATACCCGCGTCCTAGACCCGCCGCTCCACCATGAGCTTCTTGAGCTCGGCGATGGCCTTTGCCGGGTTCAGGCCCTTGGGGCAGGCCTTGGAGCAGTTGAGGATGGTGTGGCAGCGGTACAGGCGGAAGGGATCCTCGAGATTATCGAGACGCTCGCCCGTCGCCTCGTCACGCGAGTCGATGACCCAGCGGTAGGCCTGGAGCAGGATGGCCGGACCGAGGTAGCGGTCCGAGTTCCACCAATAGCTTGGACAGGACGCCGAGCAGCAGGCGCAGAGAAAGCACTCGTAGAGACCATCGAGCTTCTCGCGGTCCTCGCGGCCCTGGCGCCATTCGCCCGGCGGTTCAGGCGTCGTCGTCTGCAGCCAGGGCTCGATGGATTTGTGCTGTGCATAGAAGTTCGTGAGATCCGGTACGAGATCCTTCACGACTTCCAGATGTGGGAGTGGATAGATCTTAACGGGGCCCGAGATGTCCGCCGTGGCCTTGAGGCAGGCGAGCGTGTTCGTGCCGTCGATGTTCATCGAGCACGAGCCGCAAATGCCCTCACGGCACGACCGGCGGAAGGTCAGCGTGGGATCGATCTCGTTCTTGATCTTGATCAGCGCGTCGAGAACCATGGGCCCGCAGTTGGCCTGATCGACGTAGTAGGTATCGAGGCGCGGGTTCTCGCCGTCGTCCGGGCTCCAGCGATAGATCCGGAATTCCTTCCAGGTGCCTTTGCCTTCAGCTTTGTTCCAGGTCTTGCCGGGGCGGACACGGGAATTCTTCGGGAGCGTCAGTTCGACCATCTGGCAAGCCTTCGAGCTGCGGAACTCTGTCGCGGCGCGGACTTTTCATCGAGTTGACCGGGTATGTCAACGCTCCATTAGGCGCAGTGCCCATGTCTCAATTGGTGATCTGCGCAATAGGATTTGCGGGGAGCCTCAGGACGAGCCTCAGCTCTTGGCGAGCGCGCTGGTATAGAGGCGGCCGGGCTCGCCTGGTGCCGCCTCGAGAACGGCATTGCCCTCCCGGCGCACTTCGAGCACCGCCAGCTCACGCTCGACGAGGCCCCCGGCCGACAGGCGAAACCGACCGTCGACGCCACTGAAGCCGCTCGCCCGCGTAAGATTGGCCACACCGTATCGGCTGCCGCGTGCGGTGCCCGTAAAGGCGGCAGCAACTCCGACGGCGTCGTAGGCGAGGCTCGCGATGCGTGGCGGCGGCGACCCGTAAGTCTTGGCAAAACGCTCCGAGAACGATCGCCATCCTCGCGGATCGGGGGCTGCGAACCACCCGCCGGCAAAGCTCTTCTCGCGCGAGATGCCCGGCGTATCCCAGCCGCCCGTGCCGAGCAGGCGCACCTGCTTGGTATCGATCCCAAGATAGGGAATGTAGGGCGCGACCATGGGCAGGATGTCTTCGCCACCCGGCAGGAACATCGCATCAACCGGCGCCTCGGGTGGCGCGCTCTTTATGGCCTCGTGCACCCGTCGCGCGGGTTCGAGGACGGCGTTGGTATTCAAGGCATAGCGCTGCAGGGTAACGACCGTGACGCCCGATCGCGCCGCGGCCGCCTGCAGGCTCTGCTCGAGCTGGTCACCGAGAGCATCCTTCGGCAGCAGCGCGACGAGGCGCGAGCGGCCCTGGCGAGCGGCGTAATCGATGATGCGAGACACTTCCTGATCGTGCAGGAAGCTCAGCAGATAGACGCCGTTGCCGGCAACCGAGCGGTCATTCGAGAAGCTGATGATGGGCACGCCTGCCTTGCGTGCAGCAGGCGCGGCTGCGGCCGTCGCCCGTGAGAACAGCGGACCGAGGATGATCTCGGCGCCACCTGAGAGAACCTCGCCGACGGCGGCTCGCGCGCCCTCCTCGGTACCGCGGTCGTCTTTGACCACGAGCTGCAAGTCGGGCTGGTTCAGGTCGAAAAGGGCGAGCTCGGCGGCCTGCCGGAGGAATTTTGCAATCGCGCCGGTCTGTGCATCAGTGCCGGTCGGCAGGATGAGGCCGACTTTCACCGGATCTTGCGCCGACCCAGTCGCACCCGCGCTCGCCAGCGACCCCGTTGCCGATGACCCCGAGCACCCCACCAGGAACTTCGGCAGCGCCAGCGACGTCGCTGCAATGGCAGCGGCGCGAAGCACGGCACGGCGAGGTGGGCGATAGGTCATCCGTTTCCCAAAATTAACGTATCGGCCGCACAGGTTGTGCGACCGTAGAAGCCGTTAATGAGTCGATACCCCCTTGCCGGTTCCCATAACAGGGCATATGCGCCACACTCGACCCGAAACGCCCCGGAAACAAGGTTTTCCGGGCCGCTGATCCACGAACTGTCGTCAAAGGCGGCTTCTGCAACTCATGCTCAGGCGGCGGACATGTCCAAAATGAGCGCGTCCGATCGCCGGGGCGGGGGGCAGGAAACTCCGGATGTGAGCGCTTTGTTGTCTCGCATCGGGGCGGCTCTCGGCGAGCAGGCCGCGCGCGAGATGGCGACGCCGCTTGCGGGCGGCCTCTACGTCGTCGCGACTCCGATCGGCAATCTCGGCGACATGACCATCCGGGCCGTGACCACGCTCGCGCGCGCCGATGCCATCCTCTGCGAGGACACCCGCGTCAGCCGTACGCTGCTCGCTCGCTATGCCATCGAGCGCCCGCTGCGCGCCTTCCACGAGCACAACGAGGATGCCGAGCTGGCTCGCGTCCTTGCTGAGCTGGCAGAGGGCCGCGCCATCGCACTTATCTCGGATGCCGGTACGCCGCTCCTCTCCGATCCCGGCTACAAGCTCGTGCGGGCTGCCATCGCTGCCGGTCATCCGGTCACGGCGCTCCCTGGTGCCTCGGCGATCCTGACGGGTCTCACACTTTCGGGTTTGCCGACGGATGGCTTCTTCTTCGGCGGCTTTCTTCCGAACAAGCAGGCTGCACGCCGGACGCGGCTCGAAGAATTGTCCGACATCCCCGGCAGCCTCATTCTCTTCGAGTCGCCGGCGCGCATTGCCGACACGCTCGCCGACATCGCCGAAACCATGGGAGACCGCGAGGTCGTGGTTGCACGCGAGCTGACCAAGCGCTTCGAGGAAGTGCGGCGCGGATTAGCTCCGGTTCTGGCGGCAGAACTAGCCGCCACTCCGGTCAAGGGCGAGATCGTGCTCGTCATCGGTCCGGCACCGCCGCGCGAAGTCAGCGATGCCGATATCGAGACGGCACTGCGCTCGGCCCTTGCCACATCGAGCCTGCGCGATGCCGTGCGCCTCGTCACCGACGATCTCGGCGCGCCGCGCTCGCGCGTCTACCAGATCGGCCTCCGCCTCAAGGACGAGGCATGAGCCCACCCGGCGCCAGCGATCGCCTCGTCGAGCGGCGCCGGCGTCTCGGACGCGGTCGCTGGGCGGAATGGATCGCATCCGCGCTTCTACTCGCGAAGGGCTATCGCATCATCGCTCGTCGCCACGTCACGCCCTACGGTGAGGTCGACATCATCGCCGCCCGCCGCGATCGTATTGCCTTCATCGAGGTCAAGCGCCGCACGACGATCGCCGATGCCGAAGCCGCCCTCACGCCCGCCCAGGGCGCGCGCATTGCCCGCGCCGCCGACTATTGGCTCTCGCGCCATCCCGACTATCTCGAGCGCGAGGTCGGGCTAGACGCCGTGCTGGTCACGGCCAGCGGCTGGCCACGGCACACACCGAATGCGCTCGATCGGATGTAACGGCTCGCGCCTTCGGCGCGCCCGGGGGTTTGCCCCCGGGCCCCCAGGGGGGGGGGGGGGGGGGGGGCGCGCGCCCCCCCGCCGC
>JAEZAW010000248.1 GCA_023430315.1 Pseudomonadota bacterium
GCGCGCCGACGGCCATGCATGGCAAGCTCTCGACCATCGAGACCACCGGTAAGGGCATTTTCGCCGGCATCCCGAAGCGCTTCGAGGTGACGCGCTATCACTCGCTGATCGTGGAACGCGCGAGCCTCCCGGCCGATCTCGAGATCACCGCCGAGACCGCCGACGGCATCATCATGGGCGTGCAGCACCGTACGCATCCCGTTCATGGCGTGCAGTTCCATCCCGAAAGCATCGCCTCCGAGCACGGTCACGACATCCTCGCCAACTTCCTCCGCCTCGCCGGCCTTACGCCGCGCACCCGCAATACCAAGGCGCCGCGCGTCGCCGCGTAGCTCCAGCCCGCACATTCCGGAACCACGCGCCATGCCCGCCGCCGAACTCACACGCCTCATCCAGAAGGTCTCGACGGGGGCGCGGCTCGAAACCGACGAGATCCGCGCTGCGCTCGAGATCATGACGGACGGGCACGCCTCGCCCGCGCAGATGGGCGCATTCCTCATGGCGCTGCGCGTGCGCGGCGAAACGGTCGAGGAGATCACCGGCGCCGCCCAGATGATGCGCGCTAAAATGAATCGCATCACGGCGCCGGCTGGCGCGGTCGACATCGTCGGCACGGGCGGCGACAGCCACGGCACGTTCAACGTGTCGACGGCATCGTCCATCGTCGCGGCGGGTGCGGGGCTGAAGGTCGCAAAGCACGGCAATCGCCGCGTCTCATCTCTTTCGGGCGCGTCGGATGTTCTGACGGAACTCGGCGTCAAGGTCGATGCGAGTCCCGACACCGTCGCGAAGGCGATCAGCGAGGCTGGCGTCGGCTTCCTCTGGGCACCGATGTACCATCCGTCGATGAAGCACTGGGCGCCGATCCGCGCCGAACTTGGCATGCGCACGATTTTCAATCTGCTCGGGCCGATCTCGAATCCGGCGAGCGTGACGCGGCAAGTGCTCGGCGTGTTCTCGCTCGAATGGGTCGAGCCGATCGCGCACGTATTGAAGAACCTCGGCGCCGAGCACGTGTGGGTCGTGCACGGCCATGACGGCCTCGACGAGCTGACGACGACCGGGGCCACGACCGTCGCCGAGCTGAAGGATGGCAAGGTCACCGTGTTCGAGGTCACGCCTGCCGATGCGGGTCTAGCACCGGCAAAGCTCGCTGATCTCAAGGGTGGCGATGCGGCAACCAACGCGGCCGCCATCCGTGATCTGCTCGCGGGCGTCAAAGGCCCCTTCCGCGACATCGTGCTGCTGAATACGGCCGCCGCACTCATCGTTGGCGGCAAGGCGACGAGCTTGACGGACGGCGTCGCGCTGGCTGTTCACGCGATCGAGTCCGGTGCCGCCCGCGCGGCGCTGGACAAGCTCATCCAGATCACCAACGCGGGCTGAGCGCCTCAGCCCTTCTGAAGTCCGAGCAGCTCGATATTACCGCCCGTCGCGGTGATGTCCGTCGAGCGCACGCGCTCGGTCGCGAAGCGCGCGAGGTAGTGCGGTCCGCCGGCCTTCGGCCCCGTGCCGGAGAGCCCTTCGCCACCGAAGGGCTGCACGCCGACCACCGCGCCGATCTGATTGCGATTGACGTAGAGATTGCCGACGCGCGCATGCTCGGCGACGTAGTCCGCGACAGCGCCAATGCGGCTGTGCAGGCCGAGCGTCAGGCCATAGCCCTGTGCGTTAATCGACTTGATCACGCGATCGAGATGGCCGCCGGCAAAACGCACGACATGCAGGATCGGGCCGAACACCTCGCGCTCGACGACTTCCAACCGATCGATCGCATAGGCGGCTGGCGTCACGAACGTGCCGGCGCGGCAATCAGCGGGAATCGGCGGATCGATCAGCTCGCGCGCGCGCCGCCGCATGGCGAGCTTGTGCGCTTCGAGCATGGTCTGCGCATCCTCGTCGATGACGGGGCCGATGTCCGTCGCATAGTCGAGCGGATCGCCGATCTTGAGCTCGGCAATCGCACCCGTCAGCATCTCGGTGACGGCGTCGGCGATCTCCTCCTGCAGGAAGAGCACGCGCGCCGCCGAGCAACGTTGGCCGGCTGAGTCGAATGCCGAGCGCACGGCATCGCGCACGACCTGCTCGGCAAGCGCGCTGCTGTCGGCGATCATAGCGTTGATGCCACCCGTCTCCGCTATGAATGGCACGATGGCGCCGCGGCGATCGGTTAATGTCCGCTGGATAGCCCAGGCCGTCTCGTTGGAGCCCGTGAAGGCGATGCCGGCAATGCGCGGATCCTTCGAGAGCGCCGCACCGACCGAGCCATCACCCGGCAGGAGATGCAGCACCTCGCCCGGAATGCCGGCGGCGTGCATCAGCTCGACGGCGAGAAAGGCCGTGACGGGCGTCTGCTCGGCAGGCTTGGCGACGACCGTATTGCCCGCTGCCAGTGCCGCAGCGATCTGCCCTGTGAAGATCGCGAGCGGGAAGTTCCACGGCGAGATGCACGCGAACACGCCGCGTCCGCAAAGCTCGATCGTATTGCGCTCGCCCGTCGGGCCGGGCAGCACCGTCGGTCCGGTGAACTGGCGGCGCGCCTCGCCCGCGTAGTAGCGCAGGAAATCGACGGCCTCGCGCACTTCAGAAAGTGCGGCTTCCAGCGTCTTTCCTGCTTCACGCACGATCACGCCCATGAGGCGCGCGCGATCGCGCTCCATGAGATCGGCAGCCTTCTCGAGCAGGCTCGCGCGCACGGCACCGCCACGGCGGTCCCAGGCGTGCATGACCTTGCTCGCACTCGCAATGGCGCGCTCGACCTGATCGGGCGTGGCATCGAGCACAGTGCCAATGCGGCGACGGCGATCATGCGGGCAGAGCACGAGCCGCGCTGCATCGCCACCGCGGATGGCCTTACCGTCGATGATTGGGCCGGCGGTGAAGTCGATCGCGATCGCCGCATTGATCTCGCTAAGCAGTGCCGCGCGCGTCGCAGGCTCGGGAAGCGAAAGGCCAGCACTGTTCCGCCGGTTCGGCCCGAGAATGGCGGCGGGCAGAGGAATGCGCAGGTTCTCGGCAATCTTGCCCGCTTGCCAGAGCTGCTCGGTCGCCTCCACTGGATCGCGCACGATCTCCGCGGCCGGCATATCGTCATCGGCAAGGCGGTTGACGAACGAGGTGTTGGCGCCGTTCTCCAGCAGTCGCCGAACGAGATAGGCGAGCAGATCCTCGTGCGCACCGACCGGCGCGTAGATGCGGCAGCGGCGCGCGAGACCGGTCTTGCTCACGACCTCCTCGTAGAGCGCCTCGCCCATGCCGTGCAGGCGCTGCATCTCGAAGGGCAGCGTGCCGCCGGCAACATGCGCGGCCGCGATCGTGTGCGCGTTGTGGGTGGCAAACTGCGGATAGAACGTGCGCGTTTCGCTCAGCAGGAAACGCATGCACGCGAGATACGACACGTCGGTGTGTGTCTTCGCTGTGAAGACGGGATAACCGGGCAGGCCGCGCTCCTGCGCGAGCTTGATCTCACTGTCCCAATAGGCGCCTTTGACGAGGCGCACCGGAATCGTACGTCGCGTCGTCTCGCCAAGTCGCTTCAGCCAGCGCAGAACCGGGATCGCGCGCTTGCCATAGGCCTGCACTACCATGCCGAGGCCCGGCCAACCAGCAAGCTCAGGTGCGTTGAGCAGCCGCTCGAAGATCATCAGCGACGGATCGAGGCGATCCTGCTCTTCGGCGTCGATGGTGATCCCAAGCCCGCGCGCACGGGCGAGACGGGCAAGCTCCAGCAGCGCCGGCAGCAGCTCGGCTTCGAGGCGCGCTTCCTTGCCGGGCTCGAAGCGCGGATGCAGCGCGGAGAGCTTGATCGAGATGCTTGGACGCCGCATCAGCGTCTCGATGTTCTCGGGTCCCGCGGCACCTGCAGACTTGCCGACCGCCTCGATCGCGCTTGCATAGCGCGCATGATAGCGCTCGGCGTCCTTCTCGGTGCGCGCCGCCTCGCCGAGCATGTCGTAGGACGCGACATAACCCTGCTTTTCGTACTCTCGGGCATTCGAGATCGCATTCTCGATCGTGCGCCTCGGTCGCTCGGCCGGCTCGGGTCCCGGTGCCGTTCTGAAGCGCCTCGTCGCGCGCTCGGGCGAGCCGGTCATCCGACAGGCCATGCG
>JAEZAW010000318.1 GCA_023430315.1 Pseudomonadota bacterium
TCGGGGTTGGCCGGCTGCGTGCCGGATTGGGCGAGATGATAGAAGCGCCGGCGACCAAGCCAGCGCGAGACCACCTCGCCGACGATCCAGGCGCGCCAATGCACCTGCAGGCGCTCGCGCGTCAGTACGATGCCGACGCCGATGGCAGCCATCGCAATGATGATGGCGAAAAAGACCAGCACCGACTCCCAGAGCGCCAGCGCGTCGCGGGCATCGAGCGCGTCGAAGAACCACCGCGTCCAATGGTTGAGCGCGACCGTGGCCGCGGTGCTGAGCAGGAGGCAGATACCGAGTGCGGTGGTCAGGCCCCAGGCACGGCGCGCGCCCTCGCCCTGCCAGAAGCCGCAGGCGAAGCGCGCGAAGGCGCGGATGACGCGCCAGTCCAGGTCGAGGTTCGGCGCGGAACTGGATGCGTCGGGATTGTCGCGGCTGGACGCCGTCATTTGCGGAGGCCCATTCGTCCCTTGTGTGCCCTGGCGGGCGCCTCTAACGCGGAACTGCGAGACGATGCAGCAGTGATGCTGCGCCCCAGCCTATTGGATCGTCGTTCAACCCAGGTGTCACGCGCCCCGGCATTCGGCGTGACGTCGGCTGGTGCTCGTTGGAAGTTCAGGTGCCGCCTTCACGAGCCCGTGAAGTGTAATGGCCGACCGTGGCAAAAGCGAGGGCGCTGCTTTCGCGGCGCAGCATGAGGGGCCGCACTGGGGCGCAGGTCACTGAAAGCGGATGGGGGCGATGTAGGCGCGTTGGTCGGCCGTGAGGCCCGGTGGCGGGGGCGGGAAGGCAGCCAGCCGGATGAGAAGAAGCGCGGCGTCGTCGAGCTGCGGTCGGCCGCTGGACTTCATGATCTCTGCGCTGACGAGGGCGCCGCGGTCGTCGAGCGTGAGCCTGACAACGACGGTGCCTTTGGCCTGGAGGGCGGAGGCGCGTGCCCTGGCTTCACGCTGATCGACGGCGAGCAGGGCGGTCTGGACGGCAGCACCATAGGCATTGATGTCGCCCTGGCTTGCGACTGCTGCGACGGTCGTCTGATGAGCCGATCCGTTGCCATCCGCTCCCGGACCGCCGGAGGCATTGGCAGCGGGCGACGGCGGCGTCGGGAGTTCCTCCTTTGGCTTGTCCTCGACGGTCTTTTCGGGCGGCTCGACGGCGGCGAGCTTGGTCTGCTCAGGGGGTGTTGGTGGGCTCGTGATCTGTGGCGCCTCCTCGGGCGCTGTCTCGAGGGCTGGTTCCGAGGGTGCCGCGAGCGTCGTGTCGGGCTTTGCCTGCTCGGATAGTGGCTGTTCGATGGGCGGCTCGTGAAGCGCAGTCGTCTCCGGCGTCGGCGCGCTCTGCGCGGTGTCTTCACCGGGATCCGGAGAGACTTGCGACGGAGCGGCCTCTGCAGAGACGGCGGCGGGCTGGCGCCTGTCGATGGCGCTGGCACCGACGATCGACACGCTGATTGCGTCGCGCGCTTCGCCGCCAGAGCCGTACTCGAGGGGAGGCGTCAAAAAGAGCGCCAGCAGCACGGCAATGTGCACGCCACACGCCGTGATGACGGAAGCGGTGTGGCGGATGGGCCGATGCGCAACGACGGCGGGCGCGGTTTCGGGATCGGTGGGCGGTAACGTCAGCGGGTTACCCGCACTCTCGACCGAAGCGACATCAGATGTCGATTGGCGATCAGGCTCCAGAAGCAGAGGCATCGTCGTGCCGGCTCCTTCTGCGGGCACGTCTTCGAGGCGCGTCGGGCGCGTATCGCCGAGCGGTGGCAGCGGCGGCAATGGCGAGCCGTCAGACATCTCGTGCGCCTGTGCGCGTATCAATCCCTGCTCTCCAACATGTTCGCCAGTGCTGATCAAGAGGTGCGCCTGCCCCATCGCATCCCATCTGGGAGGCCGCCGGCCCGACTGAAAGAGGCGTGCCCGCCAAGCCACAGGCTCCAGCGAACCAGACGAGCTACCAGTCCACGCGCCGCTTGCGGCCTTGCGCACTTCGAGTCGCCCTCCTAGACGTAACAATATAACAGTAACGTTATAGCGTACTAGCGAGACGTGGGGGACGGGGAATGATGGGTAGGTTGATGAGAGGTGCTGCGTGGACGGGTGCGATGCTCGCTCTGAGCTTGGCGCTCGGCGAGCGGGCCGAGGCTCAGATGCAGCTTCCCGGCCTGGTCGTTACGGCGCCGAGCCCGGTTCAGCGTCCGCGCCCGCGGCCGGCACCTGCGCAGCGGCCGGCGACGGCTTCCGTCCCGACTGCGCCCGAGGCTCCGCCGCTAGCGCCGCTACCGGGGACGCTGATCGTGGACGAGGACGCCTTTGTCCCGGTCACCGTCATGAACAGTACGGAGGTCGAGGCCCGCCCCGTCCAGAACATCGGCGACGTGACCGCCCAGAAGCCCGGTGTCACGTCGTCGACGTTCGCGCCCGGAGCGAGCCGTCCGATCATTCGCGGCCTCGATCGTTTCCGCGTGCGCGTGCAGGAGAATGGTATCAACTCTGGTGACGTCTCGGCATTGTCGGAGGATCATGCCGTACCGATCGACCCCTTCGCGGCCGAGCGCGTCGAGATTATTCGCGGGCCAGCAACGCTACGCTATGGCTCGCAGGCGATCGGCGGCGTCGTCGACGTCTCGAACGATCGTATTCCGCAGTTCATGCCCAAGGACGGTTTCAGTGCCGTGCTCAAGGGCGGGCTCGGCTCGGTCGACGAGAGCCACGACGGCGGGTTCAAGGTCACGAGCGGCGCCGGCAACATCGTTCTCTACGCCGACGCCTTCCGCCGGCAGGCCGACGACTACGACACGCCGCGCGGTCGTCAGGCGAACTCGTTCGTCGAAAGCTCCGGCTACTCGCTCGGCGCCTCGATCGTCGGCGAGAGCGGCTTCGTCGGCGTCTCGTACACGCGCTTCGACAGCCTCTACGGTATCCCAGGAGAGGAGGCGGAGGATCATCGGCCGCGGATCGACCTCCAGCAGGAGAAGATCCAGTCGCGGGGCGAATGGCGCGTCAATGACTACGGCATCGAGGCCATCCGCTACTGGCTCGGTACGACCCGCTACAAGCACGACGAGGTCGTGTTCGAGGAGGACGAGGGCCACGATATCGTCGGCACACGCTTCACCAACCGCGAGAACGAAGCCCGCATGGAGGTGCAGCATCAGCCGATCCGATCGGCGCTCGGCGAGTGGCGCGGCGCTGTCGGTGTGCAGTGGGGCAACAAGCGCGTGCGAGGATTTGGCGTCGAAGAGCCGGTCGATGGCCTGATCGATCCGGCGGCGCGCGCGGAAAGTGTCGCGGCCTTCCTGTTCGAGGAGCTACAGCTCACACGCGCGCTCCGATTGCAGGCCGCAGGCCGCATCGAGAGCACGAAGAGCCGCGGTACGGGTGTGGATTTGAGCGATCCGGTTGATCCCCTCGATCCATTCGAATCCAGCCGCACGTTCGCCCCGAAAAGCGCGAGCCTGGGTATGCTCTACGAGCTCCCTCTTGGTGTTATCGCCCGGCTCACCGGGCAGTACTCCGAGCGTGCCCCGGATGTGGCGGAGTTGTTCTCGAAGGGCGTGCATGAGGCGACGGGCACGTTCGAGATCGGCAACCCGAACCTGAAGATCGAGCAGGCAGAGACCATCGAGTTCGGCCTCAAACGTGCTCGCGGTGCCCTCCGCTTCGACGCGACGGCATTCGCAACGCGCTTCCAGAACTTCATCTTCAAGCGTTTCACGGGCATCGGCTGCGGCGACACCTTGGACAGCTGCGGTTTTGAGGATGAGCTGGATCAGGTCGCCTTTGCGCAGCGCGACGCCACCTTCACCGGCGTCGAACTCTCCGCGCAGTGGGATGCCTTCGAGTTCGGGCGGGGCGTTATCGGCATCGAGGGCCAGTACGACTTCGTGAATGCCAAGTTCAGTGGCGGCGGCTATGTCCCGCGCATTCCGCCGCAGCGCCTGGGCGTCGGTATCTACTATCGCGATGCGAATTGGCTGGCGCGCGTGTTTGCGCTGCACGCCTTCGATCAGGACAAGGTCGCGAGCGATGACGTCAAGGACACGCCGACCGACGGCTATACGCTGCTCAATGCCGATCTCTCGTACACGTTCGCACTCGAGCCCCAGAGCGGGCGGATCTCGCCGCAGATGACGATCGGCCTCAGGGGCGAGAACCTGCTCGACGAGGACGTGCGCAATCACGTCTCCTTCAAGAAGGACGAGGTGCTACAGCCCGGCCGCACGATCCGCCTCTACGGCGTGGTGAGATACAACTGAAGGCCCGGCACCGGCCCAACAGCGTTAAGAGGAACTTAAAGGCTGACCCATAGTCTTATGGACGATTTGCTCATATCGTCCGGATAGACCTGGATGTCATTGCGGCTTGTACGTCAGTGTCGACATGCAATCAGAGCCGTTCTCGCGGCTCTGATTGCCGTTGGCGTGACGGCCTGCGCGGAAGAGCCTCCGCCCGAGCGCTATACCGGCGACGTCGAAGCCCAAGCCGAACAGGAGCGCCTATCGCTCAAGGATACTTGGGACAACGCGACCACCGTCCATCGCGCCGCGCCGCCGGCAGCCAAGACCGCCCACGCCGCCCCGCCGAGGAAAGAGCCCGCGCCTCCCACCCAGCCAGCGCCGCGCGTGGTCTCGCCAGTAGTGCCTCCGGTGCCGAAGGCCAAGCCGACGCCGCCCGACCTCGCCATCTCGGCGCCGCCCGTGGCTCGTCCGCCACCTGTACCACCGCAGGCGCTCACCGAGAGCGACCTGCAGCAGGACACCATGCGATGCGGTGTCGGCGTCGATTGTCTCGCCGTCCTGCGCGCGATGGTGGCCGACCCGAAACAGTCGTGGATGATGCGCGCCCCGACGCCCATGGAGTTCTCGAACGGCACGCGGCTCTTTGCCTATCGGGCGCTTCGCACGAGGCTCGACTGCGGCAAGCTTCGTTTTGCCGACGCCGAGCTCGCCTGGGCGCTGGACACTTTCAGCCGCGATGTCGAGGGCATGGACTCGGCCCAGCGCGCACGCGTCGCAGCACTCGCCGCGGAGGTGCGTACCGAGCTCACCGCCGAGATCAAGCGGCGCTGCTGAGGGCAGGCCGGTTCTCGACGGGGCCCGTTGTAGGATCAGCTCCGCTCGAGCAGCTCGATGGACACGCCCTCGGGGCCGCGCAGGAAGGCGATCCGTGTGCCGGGCCGGATCGTGTTCGGCTCCATGGTGAACTCGGCGCCCTTCTTCTTGAGATCGGCAACGACGGCATCGATACCGGTCACTTCGAGGCCGAAGTGGTCGAGGCCCTGATAGGGCGTCTTCGGCGGCGACGCGACGCCGTCACCCGCCGTGACCGGTGCAATGAACACGTTGGCGCCGCCGATCTTGAGATCGATGCGGGGCTTGCCCTGCTGCATGGAACGGATGACCTCGGCGCCGAACATGCGCTCGTAGAATGCTGCCGTCGCCTCGGGATCAGGGCTGCGCAGGTGAATGTGGTCCCATTTGAACGTCGCCATGTGCGTGCCTCCCGGATGAGTTCGTTTCTTCCGGGAAAGCGTAGCGCGCCATGTGGGTCCTGGCCAAGCACATCACCGCTGCGGATTTCAGGAATGCAGCGCCCTCAGGGCTCCAAAGCATCAGCCGGGACCAGACGGGGGCCTTCGCTTTCAGCACCAAAGCGGCGCAGGAAGGCACTGGCAGCGGCGAAGGAGCGACGCGATTGCGTCATCTCGCGCAGCTCGGACATGAGCGCCGAAAGGGTGGCCACATCCTGGGCATCAAGTGTCAGCTCCGGCGCAAGCCGGTAGACGGTGGGCTCGTGATCATCGATTGTTTTTTCGTACATGGCTCTATCTCCACAGGCCGGCACCCGCTGCCTCCATCCACGGCGAGTACGCTTCGGCCACCTCTTAGAGATGAGACGCAGGGACCCGACTACAAGTTCGATCGGGCATCAGCTTTTCGTGACGGGAGCGAGAGCGAAAACGGCGCGCCCACCGGGCGCGCCGCGTACTACTCGTGATCGAACGGGCTTTTACCGACCCAGAACTTCCATCCGTATGCGCGCAACGCCCTGGCCCGTCATGCCTATGACGCTGGCGGCAGCCCTGGAGAGATCGATGGTCCGGCCCCTGACGTAAGGCCCGCGGTCATTGATGCTCACCACCACCGAGCGGCCGTTGCCGGCATGCGTGACGCGCACCTTCGTGCCAAAAGGCAGCGTCTTGTGAGCGGCCGTCATGGCATTCGGATTGAACCAGCCGCCGGAAGCGACCCGCTGGGGCTGCCAGTAGAATGACGCAACGCCATGGCTGCCACCACCGCCGCCACCCCAGCTCGAGCCGGTGTCATTGCCGAGCGAGGCGAGCCGCGCACCGCGGCGCGAGGCACGACGCGTCTGCCGCGGCTGGTCGTCATCACGAACA
>JAEZAW010000331.1 GCA_023430315.1 Pseudomonadota bacterium
TCAGCAGCATGATGCCGATCGGATCGAGGAAGCAGCCCATGATGATCCAGATGATCTGCATCCCAATGATCGTGCCCCACTTTCCACCTGGGATCAGGGAAAGTGCGTCCTTCACAAGCTGATCTGCTCCCACAGCTGCATAGAGCGCTGTGAACATGGAGGCCGCGAATACGATCCACATGACCATACAGGTCAGGCGCAGCGTGATGAGCGACGACTCCTTGACCGCGGTCCACGACAGCTTGCCGTATGCCAGCGCGCAAAGGATCGAGCCGGCGGCGCCGATACCTGCCGCCTCGCTCGGTGTTGCAACGCCACCGACGATCGAGCCGAGGACCAGTGCCACGAGCATGATCGGCAGGATCACCGCTTTGAGAGAGGCCATTTTCTCCGGCCACGTCGCACGCTCGGCTACCGGCAGCGCCGGCCCCCTCTCCGGCCAGATCGCACAGGCGATAAGAATGTACAGGATGAACAGAACGACGATCACGAGGCCAGCCGTTATGCCGCCGAGGAAGAGCATGCCGACCGACACGTTGGCATAAAGACCGAGCACGATCATGAGAACGCTTGGCGGTATGAGCACGCCCAGCGCGCCACCGCCGGCAATACAGCCGATACTCAGCCCCTTGCTGTATCTCGCGGCCAGCATCGACGGCAGCGCGACGAGGCCCATCGTCACTGTGGCTGCGCCGCTCACACCGACGAGCGCAGCGAAGATGGTGCAGACAAGGATAGTGCCGACAGCGAGACCGCCATTGATGCCGCCGAACCACTTTTTCATCATGTCGTAGAGATCGCCGGCCAAGCCCGATCGCTCCAACATGCTGCCCATGAAGATGAACATGGGAATCGCGAGCAGTACGAAGCTCGTTGCCGTGCTGAAGGTCTTGATGCCCAGCGCATAGAGCGCCTCGGGGCCCCATAGAAAGTAGGTTCCGATGATGGCGGCACTGCCGAGCGAGAAGACGAGCGGCAGACCAGCGGCCATGAGCAGCAGAAACGATCCGAATAGAAGGATCGTAATGACTTCGATGCTCATTGCCGCACCTCCGGCGAGTGGAGGGCAGCATCTTCGGGCAGCAAGGGCGTGTTGGTGAAAGCCATATGCAGGTCACGCACCACGCGCGCCAGCGCCTGCAGAAGGAGCAGACCAGCACCGATCGGCAGCGAAACCATCACGGGAAAAAGAGGCGGGCTCCAGTCGGAAGAAGCGCGCTGCCCCGTCTCGAGTGCTTCCTTCGCCATGATGAATGTCTGCTCGAATAGCACCCAGCAGAACAGCAGCATGAACGCCGCTGTGCAGACATCAATGATGGCTTTCCCACGCTCAGAGAACCGCGAATATATGATGTCCATGGAGACGTGGTCGCGGTTGAGCAGCGTATAGCCACCGCCAAGCATGACATAGGCCGCGAAGATGAAACTGATCATCTCGTTGCCCCATGTCGTGGGTGCCTTCACGACGTATCGGAGAAAGACCTCGTAGCAGACGAGGGCGATGAGCCCCAGCAGCGAGATGGCGGCAAAGTATCCAAATGCGCCGTTCAGCCGATCGATGAAGCGAACGGCGGCGCGCAGTAAGTTCATGGGGAGTGCTCTCCAGGCCCGAGGCGCAAGACAGTACCGGGGCGGCCCAATGGGCACGCTCCGGAACCGTTCGACGTTTGCTTTGGAGTGACTAGACGTTCGATGGACGCTTGCGGAACAAGTCGCGCGTTTCGAAGATAATTTTGAGCACCTTCTGCGTCGGCTCGTCCTTGGTCTGCATCTTCTCGAGCGCCTCGCCGGCCGTCTTCTCGTAGTATTCGACGTCGGCCGGCGGCAGCGAGTTGAACTTCACACCCGCGTCCTTCATAAGCTGGACCGTCTTCGCGCTTTCAGCCGTCGAGGTCGTCGCGCGCTCGACCGCATAGATGCGAGTGACGATGTTCATCACCTCTTGCAGGTCTTTCGGCAGGCGGTTGTACGCCCGCTGGTTCATGAACATGTCTTCCATGTCGAACGCGATCGTGGACGGGCCGAGATAGAACTTCGCCGGCTCGTGGATCTTGTACTGATAGAAGCCTGCAGGCGAGCCCCAGTTGGCGGCGTCGATTACGCCCGTCGAGAGGGCTGTATACTGCTCCTCGCCCGGGATCGTGACGATGCTGGCGCCCTTGGACTTCAAAACCTCCGCACCGAGGCCGAAGCTGCGGACCTTGATGCCCTTGAAGTCGTCGAGCGTCTTCAGCTCAGTGCGCGACATGGTTGCACCCCACTCGTCCGAGTAGACCGGGCCGAGGAAGTGCGCACCGTGCTTCGAGAAGGACTCGCGGACGATGTCCATGAGGCCGGTCTCGTTCCACAGATAGTCGTAGTGGTCGAGCGTCTTGAAGGCGCCGGGAATGCCCCACGTCCAAAGCGTGAAGGGGATCTTGCCGCGCCAATAGGGCTGAGCACCGTAGCCGATCTCGACAACGCCTTTGCCGACGGCATCGAGCATCTCGAACGTCGGGACGAGCGCGCCGGGCGGGAAAGCCTGGATCTGGATGCGGCCGTTCGACATCTCGCTCACGCGCTTGATGTAACGCGGGATGAGCGTCTCCCACTCGACCGTGCCCGGACCGAGGAATGATTGCATGCGGAAGCGGAATTCGGCCTTCTGCGCCTGCGCCTTCGTCGGCAGACTGGCGATTGCCGCCAGCGATGCACCTGTCAACCCGGCCCTCACAACATCGCGGCGGCGAATTTTTGCGCCGCCGACACTGCCAACTACTCGATCGTTCTTATCCTTTTCGGCCACGGGCCGTTCCTCCTTAGGGATTGTGTTGCGTGGCGCCGCTATGCGACGTCGAAGCGTCGTTGCGCTCCGGTTCCTCCCATTTGATCAAAGTCGTACATTGATTTCCTTGAGCGGAGCAATGCCCGGCGCCGCATTGCTGAGTGTCAGGTGCAAGGGCATGATTGGGGCTACGGGCTCTTGACCGCACGGAGCATCTGTTACAGCCGGCTTCCAGAAATGCTTTTGTCGACGCCCACTGGGCCGCGAGCGCGGTTCAGACTTGCCCCACGACAGCTTGAGGCCACGATAGCCGCGGCCTCGTCGCAGAGCTTGCGAAGCCGTCTTGAGAAGGTTGGTGTTTGGGCTGCTGGTCGTGAAGAGGGTCGAGCTCGGCGCAATTGGGCCGCCTGTCGGTCTCAATGCCTTCGTCGTGAAGGGCATGGCGCCGAACGTGGGGCTGTGAGACCTATTCTATGGATGTCTGCCGCTCGTCATCCTCGAGCTGACGATCGTAGCCGCCTCATCGTCTTCCAGCAGATCGCTCTTCGCCGTTTCCGATTGAGATGTCGAAGCCAAGTCTGTCTTGATCGCGCAGGCGTTGCACTTTGGCAATCTCTTATGACTGAACCTGCGCCTGAAGCTCAGCCTTCAGTCGAGGTTCTTCGGTGCCTACGAATTCGTGCAACAGCACGCCCTCCATCTGGTCGAACTCGGCTTTCCACGGAGCCTGTTTGATCGCGAGCTGTGCATTCTCGTATCCCGCACGCCACCGTGCTCGAATGCCCGTCTTGCTGAAGTCGACGTCCTTGGTCTGGTCCTCGTGCTCCAGGCTTGGCGCCAGCAGACGAACGACGTGCATGCGCGTATCGCATCCGGAAGCCAGCATGTCCTGAATTCGCTTGCTCTGGCGTTCGGCAGCAGGGACGTAGCTGGCGAGCTCCTCAATGATATGGCGCATCCGATGCAGCTGCTTCTGCCGGGTGATGTGGCTGGCAATGCGGCTCGAGTACTGGATGTCCTTATGCCGGTGCATCACTTCCCAGATCGTCCGCGGTTCCGGCCCGACGGGGTTCCACATGTGAACGGCGAAGATGAGCGAGCTGTGCCGCGGGTACTCGTCGAACACGATCTCGGCTGGTGTGTTCGAGAGAATGCCGCCATCCCAGTAGAGTTCGCCATCGATCCTCACGGCCGGGAATGCCGGCGGCAGCGCACCCGATGCCATGATGTGCCGCACGTCCAGCGTCTCGGCTTTGCTGTCGAAATAGCGCATCCGGCTCGATCGCACGTGCGCAGCACCGACCGTCAAGCGCATTTTCCCACGACTGATCAGACTGAAGTCGACCAGATCCGAGAGCGTTCGCCGCAAGGGCTCCGTCGAGTAATAGCCTGCCCGCTCTGCTCCAAGATCAACATGCGGGCCGCAGAATGCCAGCGGATTGGGATCGAAGAAGCTCTGCAGTCCACTGTGCAGGATCGACCAGTAATTCAGGATTTGTGATAGTGGTGGATAGACCGGCCACGACGGCCAGTTGCTGCGCTTGAGCGAAACGCGATGCCAGAACTCGTGAAGTGCAGTCAGCCTGTCGGCACGTTCGTTCCCACAAATCAGGCTCGCATTGATGGCGCCGATCGATGTGCCGATCACCCAATCGGGCTCGATGCCAGCATCATGCATCGCGTGATAGACGCCGGCTTGATATGCTCCCAGGGCTCCACCGCCTTGCAGCACGAGCACGATCTGGCCGGCGTCCTTGATTGCGGCGCAGGCCTGGAACTTCGACTCAGGAACTACTTCATTCATCGTCTCTCTCCCCGCGCTCATTGCGCCGTCCAACCGCCTTCAACTGGCAATGCCACACCGGTAATGGAAGCTGCCGCCTCAGAGCAGAGGAATACGGCGGTGGCGCCTAGCTCTTCCGTCGTCACGAAGCGACGCGTCGGCTGCGCGTGCAGAATCACGTCGCGAACGACTTGATCCTCTGTCAGCCCTCGCGCCCGCGCCGTCTGCGGGATCTGTCTTTGCACCAGAGGTGTGAACACATAGCCGGGACAAATGGCATTGACGGTGATGCCATGTTCCGCGGTCTCCAGTGCTACCGATTTTGTGAAGCCGACCAAGCCGTGCTTCGCTGCAACGTAAGCGGACTTGAATGGCGAGGCGATCAAGCCGTGGGCCGAGGCGACGTTAATGATTCGCCCCCAACCCCGCGCTTTCATGTCGGGAACAACGGCGCGTGTGGTGTGGAATGCTGCTGTCAAATTGATCGCAAGGATCGCGTTCCAGCGCTCTGGTGGGAAAGTCTCAATGGCCTCGACGTGCTGAATACCCGCGTTGTTGACCAGCACATCTATCGAACCGAATGCGTCGCGCGCCCGTCCGACCATCGCCGCAATCTCATCCGCATTGGACATGTCGGCCGGATCGTGGATGGCCTCCCTGCCGCGGGCCAATGGCAGAGCCGAGTGCGCGGCTTTGATTTCATCGGCTGTACCGAAGCCATTGAGAACGATATTCATACCGGCGCGCGCCAGACTGCGCGCAATTCCGAGCCCTATACCGCTTGTCGAACCGGTAATGATGGCCGTCTTGCCGGTCAGTTCGGGCGTGGGTCTGGCATCAATTTCCGCTGCGACTAGTGTTGCTGTGCTCATTACGCATCCCTTCTCTCGACGTCAGCCGCGGGATGCCGCGGCGATGCGACCAACGTGCGCCAACGAACGCGTCATCTGAAATGCCGAGTGGATCTCCATTCGATAGACAACTTCTATGGCCGTCCGCGGGAGATTTACGGTATGGCTTGGTCGGCAAAATGCAAAGAGCGGCAACCCTTCGATCAGCCATGCTTGCAGGGGTAGGCCGCCGGGAATGCACAGGAGCGAAGCGATGACGACACGCGCCGTTGCTGAGGCCTTGGATCAGGCGCTGGCCCGTCTGATGGTTGATGAGGCTCCCTTGGCTGCTCGCCTGGAGCAGTACGCATCCACGCTGCGCGAATTGAACCAGCCGTTTGCAGAAGCCGCTGACCGTCTCATATCCCGCCTTTCGCTCGTGAAGGCCGGCGGCGAGGCCCCGCAGTTGGGCGAGCCGCTGCAGCCATTTTTGCTACCGGACGAGACTGGTCACTTCACTGCGCTGGAGGATCTCCTTGCAACGGGTCCACTCGTCGTCGCCTTTCGGCGAGGACACTGGTGCCCGTACTGTCAGCTCTCGACAGAGGCCCTGGCTCGCATCCAGTTGGAGGTGCGGGAAATGGGCGGCGGCATTGTCGTCATCTCTCCAGAGAACAGCACGTACACTCGACTACTTAAGTGGCGCGCGCAGGCCGATTTCCCGATCCTCTCCGATATGGACAATGGCTATGCAATGTCGATCGGACTAACCATTCCGATCGACGAGGAGATGCGCGATTTCATGACGCGCCGTGGCCGCGACCTCGCGACCTACCAAGGCAATAATGCTTGGCTGCTGCCTATACCGGCGACATTCGTGCTCGACCGCAATGGCGTGATCGTCATGCGCCATGTCGATCCCGACTATCGCGTGCGAGCGTCGGCCGAAGAAGTAGTCTCACACATGCGAGCACTCCAGCCGGCGCAGAAGGGCTGAGCGCGAGGCCGGATCAGCTCACGGCACACCCAGCAAACAGGCAGTAGACCTACGCGCGGGATGGTGAATTGGCACCTGCTCGGCCCATCAGATGCGACCAATCCGCTGCCCTGAGAAGGTTCAGAAGCATGGAGGCCGCCAGCGTGCGTGGACGTCCGGCGACGCTGTAGGCCGATACTGTTCGTGTCAGTTGGAGCTCGGCCAGTTCGAGACGGCTTGCGGCCTCCGGCAGGGATGCGCTGTTGGGTGCGATGGTCACTCCAAGCCCCGCCGCGAGCAATGCCGCGAGATCGGTCTCACTGCATACGCGGTGCAAGGTGCGAGGCGATATGCCTCGAGCCCGTAGCTGCGTGCTCAGCTCTTCAGCCTGCTCGCAGTGGCTGCGCACCAGGAGCCGCTCGCCGTTCAGCTCCGACAGCTCGACAGCACCGTTTTTTCCAGCGAGCCGATGTCCATTGGGAACTGCGAGGCTGGAGCATTCAGTGAAAAGAGCCCACGCATCGAGGCGTTCCCAGAGTGGGCCGAGGTCACCCGCCAGTGCCACCTCGACATCACCCTTCTTCAGAGCCTCGCTGATCTCGGGCGCAGTACCACGTAAAATCCTGAGCTCGAGACCCGGAATGGCGCGCGAGAGCTCTGTCAGATGCGCGACGACCAGCTCCATTCCGATGGTGCGAGAGAGGGCCAGGCAAAGCGTTGCCACCTTCCCGCTCTTCACGTCTTTTGCGAGCGCCTTTGCGGTGAGCGCGCTCTCGTAGCATTGCTGCAGGAGCGGCAGCATGCGTGTGCCGAGGTCGGTCAGGTGCGAGAGGCTTCGCTCGCGTCTGAATAGATCGCCACCGAGTTCGTCTTCGAGCAGCTTTATGGCGCGCGTCAGCGACGGTTGCGCGACATTGCACTCCTCAGCGGCGCGCGTGAAATTAAGGGTGCGCGCTACGGCAAGGAAATAGCGAACTTGGTGCATTTCCATCGCACACCTCTCTGCGGAGCTGCATTTTCGTTCGCGCAAATGGCGCTCGGGCAGTGGTTTCTAGGATACCAAGGCGGGAAAGGCTCGACAAACGATCTTCCCTGCTGAGGCAGCCCCGTCACGTCAGAGATCAATTTGGATCGCGCAATTGCCCTGCAAGAAGGCTCGCGAGCATTAACGCCATGGCTATTCCCGCGACTGTCGCGCTCCAGCCCCATCGATCGAAGACGAGGCCAAGCACGACGCTCCCAAGGAGGCCGCCAAGAAAGTAGGCTGCCAGATAGAGGCCGCTTGCCGCTGCCGGGCTGATATCCGTCAGTCGCGCGATCCTGGCGACATAGCCGGTTGCCGCCGCCTGCGCGAGAAAAGTGCCAACGCCGACGAGGGTGAGGCCGATGAGCACTGCCGCCAGGCTTGATATCAGCACACCAACGAGACCGATAAGCGCCAGACCAAGGCCCGCCAAGATGGTTTCTCGCGTGCCGATCCGCTCTGCGATCCGACCGGCTAGTGGGGTGGTCACGATCGACGGCAGAAACACGAAGTAGACGAAACCGACCGACATCATGTTGAGCGAAAGGGGCTCGCTTACCAAAACAAGGTTGACGTAAGTGAACATGCCCACGAAGGCGAACAGTATGCACGATCCAATCGCGAAGCTGGCGCGCAACCGCCCATCCCTCACCGGCGCCAGTGCGTCCATCATGCCAGACGTCAACTTGATAGAAGTCATGGGCCGGCTCGGTGCAATCACGAGCCAGGCAAGAAGCGCGCCGGCGATGTTCAGCACTGCGAACGCCTGAAAGCTGTTGCTTAGGCCGACGGTGTCAACGAGCGATGTCGACATAAGGCGGCCCAAGAGATTGCTTGCGACATTGCCGGTGATGTAGGCCGCGAAGGCGGAGGCAGTTCTCGTGCCGCTTGTGACCTCGGCGAGATGCGCCAGAGTGAGCGTGAAAGCGCCAGCCATACATAGGCCCTGCAGAAAGCGCAAAACTGCGAATGCAGGCAGATTAGGCGCCCAGGCCAGTAGCGCGGTTGGGATCGCCAGGATCGCAAGCGATAGCGCGACGCCATATCGCCTGTCGATCGAGGAGCTGTAGTGAGCGAAGATGAGGCTTGCCAACGCCATACCTATCGTTGAGGCATTGACGGCCGTACCCATGGCCGCGGCGCTCACGTCGTAGTGTCTCGTAAGCGCGGGCAGTATCGCTTGCGCCGCAAAGAGATCTACGACGGTCAGGAAGGCCATCACTGCAATGGTGGCTTGATGCGGCGAGCGACGGTCGATGACTACAAACTCGCGCGTGGACAAGCTATCAGCTGAAACCGGGATCATGGGCGTGTACTCAGATTACGGCCAATGATTTGGGAAGCAGGCAAGAACCTTGATGCGCGCTTCCCAATGGGTTGCACTCACATGTTGTGATCTTGCATATCGTGAAGGAGGTCCGCAGAGAGCAGCACGACAGGGCGCCGCGTGTGGTTCTTCCACCAATGGGACAGCCCTCCCGCCTCCGTCGAGGTCTCGCCCGCGCGATGCACGATCGGCACGCGGCAGTGTGTCGTGTACTCCGTGATGGAGCCTGAAACGACGTAGATGATGGCCGGCCGATCCGCATGGCTGTGCCAAGCCACGATACCGCCCGGCTGGACGACGAGGCGACGCAGTCGAAGTGCGTGCTCCTTGAGAGAAACCCTCTCTTGAGCCAGCGGGATCATCGTCAGAACTTTGTCGGTAACGCCAGTGTGCTTCGCAGGGCCGGCCATTTGGCCTGAAGTGGTGACCTTGTCGGTCGGGCACTGACCGGCAAACGAATAGCCGGTCGTAAACAGACCTATGATGGCAGCAATGCTCGAAGCGAGTAGCAAATGGGGGATTGGGTTTCTCATGATGCGTCTCCTGTGGATCGGATCGCCCAGATTTTCTTGCTGGACACGCCGATCTTCGGAGGACGCGCGGTCATACTGAAATGCCGATCGTCTACAAAGTCGATAGCCGCTCCCTATAGTCAGCCATGCCGTGTCAATGAGAGGAGACGACAAAGAACCGGGCGCCAGCCAGGGTCTGGCGGGCGCCACGTAAGGGATCGCAGTCGATGCGAAAGGCACGCTTCAGGCGTTTGCGTGGCTAGCCATCAGCCCAGATCCAGAATGTTCGGCCGTCGCGGAACACCTCGAGGCGATAGCGTCCCATCTTCGACAATGCGGCGTCGAAGACATCGGACGGATTTCGTACGATTGCCGTATCGACCTTGGTCACTACGTCATCGGTCTTGAGCCCGATCCGCGCAGCCGCACCCTCTACTGTCAGCACGCGGGCGCCCTGCACGACCCCGAATGCTTTGAAGCCGGGCAGCATCGCACCAAGCGTCAGACCTTTTAGCGACGTGAGCTCCAACGGCGTGATCTCGGGCGTGGGCGGGACCACGATATCGCTCACCGCCATCGACAATTCCCTGCGTCCGCCCGCGCCGACGAGAGTGACCGTCAGCGATTGCCCGATCGGAGTCGTGGAAACGCGTGCCACATAGTCACGGTGACTGCGAATTGGCTTGTCATCGATTGCGACGATGACCTCGCCCTTCTTGACGCCGGCGGCAGCAGCCGGCGAGCCAGGCAACACCGTGACGACAGCCGCGCCACGCGTCAGCGACAAGTTCATCGCACGGGCCATCCCGAAGCCGATGTTCTCGGTCAGGAAGCCGAGGGCGCCCCGCTTGAAGGTGCCTTTCCGTTCCAACTCGCTGGCGACCGACCGCGCCAAGTTGATCGGGATAGCAAAAGAAATGCCCTGCGTGCGCAGTTTTGCGCTGCCGGTCGCTGTGTTGATGCCGACGAGCCGTCCCTCGAGATCCACCAGGGCGCCGCCTGAGTTCCCTGGGTTCACAGCAGCATCCACCTGGATGAAATCCTCGAAGATCCCATACCCGATGTCCGTGCGCATCAAGGCGCTGACGATACCCTGTGATGCGCTCCCGTCGAGGCCAAACGGGCTGCCGACGGCACAGATGAAATCGCCGACGCGCAGATGATCGGAGTTCCCGAAGGGAACAGCAGTCAGATCTCGAAGATCCGTACGTATCACAGCGACATCCGTCGCGACGTCGCTGCCGATCAATTGCGCTGTCGCCATCCTGCCGTCGGAGAGTGAAATCTCGATCTGTTGGGCATCGACGATCACATGATAGTTGGTGAGAATGATGCCGCGATCGGCGTCGACGATCACGCCTGAGCCACCACTCCGAAAAGGCTCTGGGGCCGGCTCGACAGCCTCCGAATTCGCGCCGATGACCGCGGGACGGACGCGCTTGCCGGTCACGAGAATACTGACGACGCCAGGCAACACGCGCTCCAGCATTGGCGCGAGCGATGGCCCTGCCTGGGCCCGCCCGGATTGCGGCATCGCGACCATCTGCTGCGCGATGGCCTTTCCGGAAAGTGCACTCGCCATGGCGAGAGCGATGATCATCCTGCTGAACCGCGACATTTCACCCTCCATATTCATCTTGAGCACTGGGATCGCTCCACGCCGGCACACGATGAGTGGGGCCTGGGCCGCCAAAACGGACCAGGCCCGCATCGGCTTGCACTGCTTGGAGTAGTTGAGGGGCGTGCCAGCCTAGTTCTTCGAAGTCACCATCGGCGGCATCGAGGACGCACCTTCCAGCTGCAGCTTGTCGAAGAACTTCCTGGCGTCGAAGCCGGCCGGCATGCTGGCGCCCTCGGCGGCCAGCTTGTCGAAGAATGCCTTGGCATCGAGAGGCCGCTTCTCAGAAGCTCCCTCAGCCTGCAACTTGTCGAAGAACTTCTTCGCGTCGAAGCCCGTCGGCATGCTCGCGCCCTCGGTCGCCAGCTTGTCGAAGAATTTTCGAGCATCGAACGCTTCGGCATGGACCGTCGAGGCGCTGAGAACGAGGGCCGAAGCGAGGAACGCAATGCGGCCGATGGAGGACAGGGTCTTCATGATCGGAAACCTCTCTTTTTGAGTTCGAGGCGCCGCCGGGCCTCTCGGGACTGCACTCACATCGCGAGCTGATCTCGACGATCTTCCTTTGCGAGTGGCGTCGATCGAGTTGTGCGGGAGCTGTGCCCGTTCGTCCAATATGGGCTCGCTATCGCATCGATAGCCGAGCGGTATTGGCCTTCGGCATTGCCGTCGTTCCATGGTGCTCACGACATACCGATGAGAATGAGCGCCACCTCAGGAGGGATAAAGATGTCTCGACACAATGACGTGATGCGTGCAGGGCTGCTTACGTTGCTTCCCGTTCTTGTAATGGGGATGTCGCCGTCTACCCATGCGACGGAGGCCCTTGGCAGTCTGCGAGCTCCGGCAAGTATCGCCGCCGATATTCCCCTCGTAGCTTCGGAGCCGATCCCTGCAGGCACAGACATTAGCCAGCGCGGCCCGCTCAATCTCTTGTCGAGCGGCACGGTGGACCTTGCTGCAGGCACCGTCACCGTGCCGCTGCATCTCGGCAGAATGAAATCGGGAGAGTCAGTTTGGTACGTTCTTCTGGATAGCGACGACAAAGGGCAGGCTGACGCGCTCGGCATCAACTACGCACCGAAATTGACGTTCGCCAATGTCGGAAAATCCGTGCGCTCTGCACGGCTCGATGCCAGCCACACGCTCGTCTTTGATGCGGGCAAAGTTGACTTCAGGCCCGAGCGCAAAGTCATCCCGGGAAGTGCCCCGAACTTCTTCCCCCCGAAGCAGGCAGAGCCCGGTTCGATCGGTGACGCCGACTATTCACCGCTAGTCAAGATCGAGAACGCTGGCGGCCATATCTACAACGCGCCTGTTCTTGCATTCGATGTGCCGGCGTCGACGCTCAACGCTTTTTGCAAAGGCGATCCCGACCACCGTGTCGTGCACGACCGCGTTGTCTCGATTTGCCCGGAAGCCGGCAAGGTCACGCTCCAGCTCGCCGCCCGATACAGCGCCGGACGCCCCGTGCTCTATATCTCGACGGAAGCCAACAATCCCGTACCTGCGGCTCTCGAGGCATCTACCTACGCGCCGGCACTTGGCGACATCAAGGTTGGACCCGAGACGAATGTGTTCAGCCCGCTCGAGCGGATATATGCCTTCGTCAACGGCCACACCGGCGTCGACAACCCACTACGGCAAGGCCTGAATAGCGCGCTTTCCGACGGACGCGCACCACTCAACGTGATGGGCAGCATTCCCACCGTCTCCCATCGCTACAGCCCGTTGTGGGACATCAATCCCGCGGTTTGGACGCCGAAAGCCCTGACTGCAGGTGCCCGTTCTCGCCAGACTGACGAACACGCGATTCTTGGTCTGGTCAAATCGGGCTATCTGTCAGGGCCTGATGGAAAGGCGTTCGGCTCCGCAGGCTTCATCGTCAATTGCCCTGTCGTTTATCGCATCCAGTAGAGCGTGTGGCGGCGAGCACCGCCCGCGTAGACGATAATAAGAGATTGCCGAGAAAACAGACATCAGATGCGCGATCTCAATAAGCGGACATGGTTGGCGGATGCTTCAACCAAGAGCTGGCCATGCCTTTGCGACAAGATCACACCGTTAGCCGACCTGATGCGCTGGCTCATCAGCTAAACCGAAGGCGGTACACCTTGCAGGAAGGCCTGCATGCGATGCAGTTCGTCGTCAAGGGCGCGCCTGAACGCGGCGTCGCGCGGCGGCTTGCCGGCCACGTAGCCGATATCGGCCTTGAGCTTGGCGTCACGCCACGCGAGGTTGCCCCAGCCGATGACCTGGTCGCGCCATAGCATCGGCAGTGCGTAGTAGCCGCGCACGCGGTTGCGCCCAGGCGTGTAGGCCTCGAAGCGGTAGGCCCAATCCCACAGCCTCTCGAAACGGTTGCGGTCCCACACGATCGGATCGAAGGGAGCGAGTAGCCGCACGATGTCGTCAGGCTCGTGGCGATCGGACATCGGGTTCTCGCCTTCAGGCCAGTACCACGAGTGCCCGTCGACCTTTGCGTGTTGTAGCCGTGTTCGAAGACGCTCCAAAGTTGCCTTGCGCAAATGCATCCATTGCGGCGCCGCGTAGGCCAGACGGCTGACCAAGTGCTTCAGCGTTCGCTCCGGCAAGGGCGCGTAGAGTCTGACCACGACGTCCGCCAGGGCGTCCATGTGCTGCTGCGGGTTCTCGGGAGGCTCGACGATCGGTGCGGCGGCGTACAGGCGCACACCACCCGCGCGACCGGCTATGCGCACCATTCCGCGATACTGCATTCCGTCGAGCAGTTGCGTCGACGCGTTCGTGGTGCCGCCGAACCAGTTGCTCACCTTGCCGTGCGAAAACTGGGCATCGACCTCGCGGGGGTGCACCGTGCCGCGCTCGCGTACGAAGTCCAGCACTGCCTGTGCCTGACGCATCCTGGCCACGTCCCACACTGTGCGCGCACGGCGTGGGTGCATCAGCCGCTGCGTTTCGCGCGGCAGGATGCCGTGGTTGATGAAGAAGTCCTCTTCGACGGCCAGCCGGTGGTAGCGGCGTCTCAGATCTCCAGCACGGTAGTCTTTGACGCGGTGGCGCAGCGTCAAGTCCTGCGCGTGCGCTGGCGCGCGGATCGGGTCGACCTGCACGAAACCGAGTTTGTCGATCGCACGCGGGAGCGTGGTCGGCGCAAAGAGCGTACGCGCCACGGTGTGGCGGCGCAAGGCGGGGAGGTCAACTGGCTTGGGCATGGCTGTTCTTGTTGGCGCGCATTAGCAGGGCGTCGACGTCTTCACTGTCGGCCTCTTAAGGAACCTACTCAAATCATCCTGCCTGAGACCCTCCCAGCGAAGGTAGGATGGGGCAGAGAAAGGGAAAAGCTGTCGGTGATTCCTGCTGAGCATATGCTGCTCGATTAGATGACATTACTCATGCTCATTACTTGAGAAATGCCTCCAGAGCGCCCTTTGCTGACGCCGCAAGCGGTCCGTTGAAGCGGTGCCCGGCCCCGGGAGCCGTCTCAAATCGCGCCGAACCGCCGTGGCCCGTCAGGGATGAGATGTAGGTTCTCGCCAATCTCGGCGATGTGTTGTCGTCTTCACTGCCTGTGATCGCCACTACCGTCGTTTGCTTGGGCACCTTTGCCGCATAGCTATGCGGTGACAGACTCTGGCGCCACTCACCACGTCCCCGCGCGGCACGCCACGAAGGGATGTCACAGGGGCACGACACGAGCACAGCAGCGTCGATGAGGCCCGGCCGTCTACCCGCGAGGACTCCGATAATGGCAGCGCCTCCCGAATGACCCATAGCGATGACGCGTCGCGCCCGAAGCCTCGTCTTCAGGCTCTGGATCGCTGCACCTACCGCATCGACATTCTGAGCCGTGTAACTGTCGCGTCTTCCGTTGTGGCTGCCCTCGCTCTTGCGGCCGGCCTTATCTTCATAGCCCGGCCGAAGCAAACTGACCGTGACCACACCTTTACGGGTAAACGACTTTGCGAAGGGCAGCAGATAGTCCGCCGGTCCTCCCGAGGAAGCATCGCCGTGCACAAGCACAACCAATGTCGGGGACGGGCCAGCATCTTTTGTGCCGGCTACAGCCATTGCCAAACAAAGCTCCCCGCCATCGACCCATTGCTCAGCATCAGCATTGGCGGGGCACTTGGCGAGCGTCGGCGCGGCACTCGCGATCAGAATTCCAAGCGCCATCCCGAGATAGTGCCGTGCTCGACACATTGCCGGATGGGTCGCTCGCGGGCAGGCTTCAGTGCCGATCATAGGCCACCTTTTCTCTGTGCAATTGGACACTACCGACAACCACCCGCGGGTGGTCCACTTGTCTGTCACCCCTATACCCAAACCCTCGGTAGCACCCCGAGCGAAGTTCAGGGAAAACACGGATGCCTCATGGGTCGTGTGACAGTCATTGTTAACGCCGACAGTCCGGCGTGACGAGGCGCCATTCCTCTTGCATCCGCACTGTTGCTGAACGCGCCAGGCATGGCTCGGGCGGCTCACCGCGAGGGGGTGCACTTCATGGACAAACATCATTCAGCCAGCCCCCCCGCGCCTGCCTCGCCGTGGCCATTCCTGGAGGCCGTGACAGACTATTGGACCGACGCCTTTCAGCGCACGGGCCTCTTCCTCGATGTGATGAAAGAGCGTAGCGAGCGAGGCACCACGCACGCCGCGATGGCTGCGCCCCACGTCCTGAAGTTCAAGGCCGAGCTGGTCATGGACGGGCGCCAACTCCCGCGACCGGCAAACTATGTCCTGGCGCGCATCGTGCCGCCCCCGGACTTCCAATTAGACGAGAGGAAGCGGCCGTTCGTTATCGTCGATCCGCGAGCGGGCCACGGTCCTGGTATTGGCGGCTTCAAGGCCGATAGTGAGATCGGCGTTGCGATCAAGGCCGGTCACCCCTGCTACTTTATTGGATTTCTTCCCGAGCCCGTAGCCGGTCAGACGATTGAGGACATAGCCCTCGCGGAAGCGGCCTTTCTCGAGCGGGTGATCTCGCTTCATCCGGAAGCCGAGGGCAAACCGGCGGTCATTGGAAATTGCCAGGCGGGCTGGGCCGTCATGATGCTGGCGGCAATGCGCCCGGAATTGTTCGGGCCGATCATCATCGCCGGTTCACCGCTGTCCTATTGGGCAGGCGTCCACGGCAAATACCCCATGCGCTACACCGGTGGCCTCCTCGGCGGAACATGGCTCACGGCCCTCGTGGGAGACCTCGGCAATGGCAAGTTCGACGGCGCGTGGCTGGTGACGAATTTCGAGAATCTCAATCCGTCGAACACCTACTGGACGAAAACCTACAATCTCTACTCGAAGGTGGACACCGAGGGACCCCGCTATCTGGAGTTCGAGGAGTGGTGGGGCGGTCACGTACTCCTCAACGCGGAGGAGATGCAGTTCATCGCCGACGAGCTGTTCGTCGGCAACAAGCTCGTCTCCGGCGACATCGAAGCGTCGGACGGAACACGCATCGATCTCCGCAATATCCGGTCGCCGATCGTCGTGTTCTGCTCCAAGGCCGACAATATAACGCCGCCCCAACAGGCGTTGGACTGGATCCTCGATCTCTACAAGAGCGTCGATGAAATCCGCGCAAGCGGCCAAACGATCGTCTACGCGCTGCACGACACGATCGGCCATCTCGGCATTTTCGTCTCCGCCTCCGTCGCGAAGAAGGAGCACAATGAGTTCGCCAGCAATATCGACCTCATCGATGTCTTGCCGCCTGGTCTCTACGAAGCCGTGCTGACGCCGAAGAGCGACGCCGATCCCACATCCGACCTCGTGTCAGGAGACTATCTCGTCCGCTTCGTAACGAGATCCTTGGACGACATCCGCGCCCTCGGCAGCAACAGCGAGGAAGATGACCGCTGCTTTGCGACCGCCGCCCGCGTGTCCGAGATCAATCTCGGCCTCTATCGGACATTCATGCGGCCCTGGATCCGCGGCCTTGCCAATGACTCCATGTCGACCTGGATGCGCAATCTCCATCCCCTGCGACTGCAATATGAAATGTTCTCGACGAAGAACCCATTCGTGCAGTCTATGGATGCATTCTTGGATCGTTCGCGGGATGACCGACGCGTCGTTTCTGCCGACAACCCGATGTGGCGCGCTCAGGAGCAGCTCTCCGAGCACATAGCAAAGAGCCTCGACGCCTATCGGGAATGGCGCGACGCAATGTTCGAGGCCACCTTCTACGCGGTGTATGGTTCGCCGGTTCTTCAGGCCCTCGTTGGGCTCAAGGCATCCGACCGCAACGTTCGTGCGCAATCAGCTAACGACAGCGCCCGACGCGCACTTGTCAATCAGCGCATCGAAGAGCTGAAGCGATCCATTGCGGACGGCGGACCGCGCGAGGCCGTCACACGTGCACTTCTCTATGTGCGTATGCCCGAAGGGACGGTAGACGAGCGTGGCTTCAATCTCCTGCGGCGCGTGCGCGAGGAGGCGGGAAGCGGCATGTCGCTCGCCGACTTCAAGAAACTCGTGCGCGATCAGTACTTCATGCTTCAGCTCGACCAGCGGAAGTGCCTGGACACGATACCCGAGCTCCTGGCGACCGATCCCGATCTCGCCGCTACTCTCATTGATCGGCTGCGTCGCGTCGTAAACGTCGTCGGCCAGGCAGAGACGCGGAAGAGATTGGCTGAGATCGAGCCCTTACTGAGGCTCGACAAAGCCCGCCGCAATGGTGATGACCCATACCATCCCAGATATGCACACGCCTCGAAATCTCAAGCTCAAGGGCACAAGCACTAATCGGTAGGACAGTCGCAACTGTTAGGACGCGTATCATGGCCGGTTTCCTCAATCCGCTCGCCTTGAAGGAAATGACCTCGGAAGCCGAGGCCGCCAAGATGGACGAGGAGCGCGAATACAAGATCAAGCAAGAGAAGATGAAGAAGGACCTGCACGAGGCCTTCTTGTCTCGGGAGCTGCACCCCGATGTCGTGAACCGCATCAATAACGCGATCAGCATTGCTGCCAAGCAGGGCAGACACCAAATCGAGGTGCTGACCTTTCCATGCAAGTACTGCAATGACCGCGGTCGCCTCATCAATAACGGCGATCCCGACTGGCCGGATTCACTCGAGGGGTTCGCAAAGAAGGCCTACGAGTTCTACGCGAGGGAACTCAAGCCATTGGGCTTCAAGCTGACAGCGGAAGTCGTCAGCTTCGAGGATGGTGTACCGGGAACCGTGGCCATGAATCTGAAATGGTGAGTAACCTGCCCGGACGCAGCCCAAGTGTGAGTGTCTCAGCATGGCCAAGGCGACAGCTCAGCTGAAATCACCGACCCGACTCGACGCTCACCGGCACGCCAAGTATGAGCGCCTCATTGATACGGCGAAGACGAAGTCCCCGTTGTCAACGGCCGTCGCGCATCCATGCGACGAAAGCTCCCTCCGCGGGACCATCGAGGCCTTCCAGGCCGGTTTGATCGTGCCGATTTTGGTTGGCCCAGCCGGCAAGATCCGTAGCATCGCCGAGAAGCTCGGCCTCGATCTCAGCGACATCGAGATTATCGATGCGCCGCACAGCCAAGCCGCTGCGGAGCGCGCCGTTGCGCTCGTGCGGGAAGGAAAGGCCGAGCTCCTGATGAAGGGCAGTCTTCATTCGGATGAAATCCTTGGCGAGGTCACGAAGCGGGATGGCCTCCGGACGGGCCGGCGCGTCAGCCATGTCTTCATCATGGACGTACCGACACATCCTCAGACGTTGTTCATCACGGATGCCGCCGTGAATATCGCGCCGGATCTGATGGCCAAGCGCGACATCGTGCAGAATGCGATCGATCTCTTTGTCGGCCTCGGCCTCGGCACACCCAAGGTTGCGATTCTTTCCGCCGTCGAGAATGTAACGGTTGCCATACCCTCGACGATAGAAGCTGCGGCACTCTGCAAGATGGCTGACCGTGGGCAGATCACGGGCGGAGAGCTCGACGGTCCCCTCGCGTTCGACAATGCGATCAGCGAGGAGGCAGCTCGGATCAAGCGCATCAAGTCCGCGGTTGCCGGGAAGGCGCAGATCCTTGTCGTCCCGGATCTCGAAGCCGGCAACATGCTCGCGAAGAACCTCTCCTTCCTCTCGAATGCCGATGCCGCCGGCATCGTGCTCGGTGCCCGCGTGCCGGTCATTCTCACCTCTCGCGCAGACAATCTCAGAACGCGCTTGGCGTCCTGCGCCGTCGCCTCGCTGCTCGCCTACAGCCAGAAATCCGGTCGTCCCATCACGAGCTGAGTCATGAGCGACACGATCTTCGTTGTGAACGCCGGAAGCTCGAGCATCAAGTTCCAGCTCTTCTCGGTCGATGGTCACGGGCACTGCGACCGTCTCATGAAGGGCATGTTCGAGGGCATCGGTTCACGACCTCATCTTTCAGCGGCTGATGGAAAGAAGACGCTCATCGATCGGAGCTGGAGGGCCGACGAGATCGACGGCGTACCGGGTGCGCTCGAAGAAGTCGTCAAGTTCGTGAGGGAGTACGGCAAGGGCAGGATGCCGATTGCCGTTGGCCACCGCGTTGTCCACGGCGGGCCGACCTACAGCGCGCCAACGATCGTGAACGAAACTGTCCTTCGGCAACTCGAGGCTTTTGTGCCGCTCGCTCCGCTGCACCAGCCGAACAACCTCGCGCCAATCCAGCTACTGCTGGCGCGACAGCCGCATCTCCCACAAGTCGCCTGCTTTGACACCGCATTCCATCGCGGACATCCGGAGATCGCCGACCGCTATGCCATACCAGAGGATCTCTATCTCGAAGGCATCCGTCGCTATGGCTTCCATGGTCTCTCCTATGAATACATCGCGGACAGCTTGAGCACTGTCGCGCCCGAACTCGTAGGCAAGAAAGTCATCGTCGCACATCTCGGCAGCGGGGCCTCCATGTGCGCACTGGCGGGCGGTCACAGCGTTGAAAGCACCATGGGCTTTACGGCGCTCGACGGCCTGCCAATGGGAACGCGGCCAGGCCAGATCGATGCGGGCGTGATCCTCTACCTCATGGATCAGAAGCGTCTTGGCTCTCGAGAGCTATACGATCTTCTCTACGCGCAATGCGGTCTCAAGGGGCTCTCCGGCATCAGCAACGACGTACGCGAGCTGCTCGCGAGTTCCGATCCGAGAGCGAAGCTGGCTCTCGACTACTTCACGTACAGGATCGCCCTCTTCGCCGGCTTGCTGACCGCTGCCATGCGTGGTCTCGACGGGTTCGTGTTCACTGCGGGCATTGGCGAGCACGCGCCGAGTATTCGTGAGGCCGTCATTCGCCAATCGGCATGGCTCGGCATCGAACTCGACGACAAGGCCAACAAGAAGAGCGCACTGCGCATATCCACACGCGCCTCGAAAGTTGGCTGCTACGTCATTCCAACCGACGAAGAGCAGATGATCGCGCGCCATACATGGCGCGTCATAACCGAGCACGCCGGCTCACACATTCGGGAGATGCGAGCATGATCGACCTATCGTCGCTGACGCTCCTGAAGGGAAAGAAAGCGCTGGTCACGGGCATCGCCAACGACAAATCTATTGCCTGGGGCTGCGCCAAGGCTTTCGAAGCGTTCGGAGCGGACGTCGCGATCACCTATCTGAACGACAAGACGCGCACGTTTGTCGAACCTTTGGCGCGCGGGCTTAAGTCGTCGGTGCTGCTGCCATTGGATCTGAGTAAGGAAGGTCAGCTCGAAGCGGTATTCGACGATATCGAAAGGAAGTGGGGCCGCCTGGATATCCTGCTGCACTCGATCGCCTTTGCTCCGAAGGAAGATCTTCAAGGCCGGGTCGTCGACTGCTCCAAGTCAGGTTTCCTTATGGCGATGGAACTCTCATGCTGGTCGTTCATCCGCATGGCGAAGCTAGCGGAGCCGCTCATGAAGAACGGCGGCGTCGCGTTCACAATGACGTATTACGGATCCCAGATGGTCGTCGAGCACTACAACATGATGGGACCGGTAAAGGCGGCGCTGGAATCGGCGACGCGATACATGGCTGCGGAGCTTGGACCTAAGAAGATCAGAGTTCACGCAATCTCGCCCGGCCCGCTGAAGACACGTGCCGCTTCGGGCATCTCTGATTTTGAATCGCTGCTGAGCAAGGCGGAATCAAAGGCGCCGACGCGAAGCCTTGTTTCGATCGACGATGTCGGAGTTGCCGTGGCCTTCCTCGCCACGGACGCCGCGAAGCTCATAACCGGCGATACGCTCTACATCGATGGCGGATACCACATCATCGACTGAAATTATCGCGCGTCTGACTGCGCCGGATATGTGCTGCTGGTTCGCCCTCAAAGGATTCGAGAGAAGTCCCTATTGTGGCAGTCATCCGTCCTGCCGATCCTACGCTGAGCACTTCCGAGAATGGAGGTTTTCCGATGATACGAGCTCTCAGAGAGATGATCCTGCCCATCACATTCGCTATGTCAGCGACCGCACTTCTTGCAGTCGGTCACAGCCACGCGCAATCCAATATCAGGGAGCGCGTCGCGGCGGCTGTCGAGACCGTCGAAGGTGCTTGCGCGAGCGACATTCAGAACTTCTGCGGAAAGGTCACCCGAGGCGAAGGCCGACTGCTCACCTGCATGCAGGCCTTCGACGACCAGCTGAGCCGCAGGTGCCAGTGGGCCTTGTATCGGGTTTCACGCAATCTCGAAGGCGTCATGAACCGCGTCGAGCGATTGGCGGAGGCGTGCTGGAATGACATCGAAGCCAACTGCAAGGACGCCGAGCGCATTGGCCAATGCATCACGGAGAAGCGCGGTTCTCTGTCGCCCGCGTGCGGGAAGGTAGCAGCGAGCCTGAAGAGTGCCGTTCAGGGCCTTGCGGGCCTCAGGGGCTTGCAGGTCGTCGGGTCGGACAATTCCGGTGTGGGCGAGGTCGTCGACATCAAGAGAGGACCGGACGGTGCAATCCAGGCCATTGAAGTCGAGATGGATCGCATGCTCGGCATTGGTGGAAAGGTCGTGACGGTGACCGCTGATAAGTTCGAGCAGATCGGCGATAGGATCAAGCTGCTGCTCGGTCGGGACGAAGTCAAGTCGTTGCCGGAAGCGAAGAGCAGGTGACCCTTCCGTCCATGCGAGAGTGTTGAATTGATGCCGGAAATCGAATGGGCGCGACTTGCTACCTCGAGTCGCGCTCACATCTGCGAGGACTTACCGCGCGTCGCTGGCTTCTTGCGCTCGGATCCGTAGCCCTGCTCCCGCAGATATTTGACGCGCTCCGCCGCTACACGGCGGCACGTACTCTCCCACTCACGCTTGCTCATATGCGTCGAGCGATCCCATTGCTTCATGCATTCCCTGACGCGCGCCTTCTCATCGAGAAGGGCTGCTTCACTCGTCGAGCGCTTCGCGGCTGGCGAAGTGGTGGATTGGGCTTCGACGGCTGTCGCGGAAATTGCCAATGCCGCCACACAGATCAATGCACGCACGTTACGCTCCTCCATGTTCATGGGAAGCGTTCGAGCCGCCACTTATCGCCCCAGCGCTTATCCCTCGGACCGTGCAGAGTGAGCATCTCTCCACAATTGTACCGAGGTCGCCATACGTGGAATCCCTGAATTCCGGAGAGCCGCGCCCGCAGCGAAGAAGCCCATCGCGGCTTTAACCATTAAGCGGCGCGCACTCCCACATATAGCCGATGCCGATGCCGCTCAGAGCGACCGCGCGACGCGAAATCCCAGATTGTCGTCCCGATCACTCGGCGGATTGTGGGCGCGATAGCCGGATTGAACGCGCCGCGTATCATTGTGCCAGCCGCCACCGCGCACGGAGCGCTCTACGCACTGCTCCGAAATGACGGGCGCGGAATTCACGCGCTCCGATGGCAAGGGAGCGAAGCAGTCCTGTGTCCACTCGTAGACATTGCCGTGCATGTCATGCAAGCCAAAGGCGTTCGGCGGAAATTGAGCTACGGGCGCCGTATGCTCCCAACGATCGCGGCCTCCGACTTCGCCAGAGCACGGCGGGCACGCTTGCTTGCCGAAATTCGCGAAATTTCGATCCGCCTTCTTGCCCCAAGAAAACGGTGTCGTCGTGCCGGCACGAGCGGCAAATTCCCACTCCGCTTCCGACGGCAATCGGTACATCTGCCCGGTCTTGAGCGAGAGCCAGTGCACGTAGTCCTGCGCGTCGTACCAGGAGACATGGATCGCCGGACGCGCGCCGCGCCCCCAGCCTTGATCGTCGGGACGATAGCCGCGGCAGCCGCCGTCAGCGACACAGGCATCCCATTGGTCAAAAGTAACTTCCGTCCGGCCGATCGCGAATGGGCCTACGTCGACCGTACGCAGCTCAGGCACTGATGCAATGCCGAGGCGGCTGAGAAGCACCTCCCGACGCCTGAGCTGGCGGCCCATGTGAAAAGTGCCCCCCTCGATGAGCACCATCTCAGGGCAATTCTCGCAGTCGGAGAGTATCTCACCAGCGCGGATGCTGCCTGGTGTGGATCGCGGTGGTGTGCTCAGGGCATACAGTGCCCCCGCAACGACGAGCAGGACGAAAGTGGCCGACATCCACCACCAAGCTGGACGGCTAGCCGATGGCCGTAGCCGGAACGCGTCAGGTATTCCGAGGAACATCAGGATGCACTGGGTATGTCGAGTCAGGATCTAATCTGTAAATCACCAGGCGACGTCGTCAATCAATATGCCGGATCCGAAATATGACTGAAGAGCGTTAAGATGAACGCCAGTAATTCGCGCGGCGCGGAGTGACTGATCTTGGACCGTCGGCTGGGGCCTGCCCTGGCCTCGCGGCGTGCGGCGCACTATCATCGCCCCTAAAGCCGCACTCGATGCGGCGCAAAATCGGGAGGTGCGCGATGGTCGGCCAACAAGGCTTGGAATTCACATCCGTTCGCTCATCGGTGTCGGAGGCCGAATGGGAGGCGCGCGTGAACCTCGCCGCCTGCTTCCGCCTTGCCGACCACTACGGCATGTCGGACATGATCTACACCCACATCACCGCCCGCGCGCCCGACAACCCGAACCACTTCCTGCTTAATCTGCACGGCCTGCTCTTCGAGGAGATTACCGCGTCCTCCTTCATGCGCGTCGATCTCAACGGCAAGGTCCTCGTCAAACCGGAAGTCGATCACGGCTATGGCCTGCACATGGCCGCCTTCGTGATCCACAGCGCCATCTATCGCGCGCGCCCCGACGTGATGGCGATCATGCACACGCATTCGATCGCGGGCATGGCGGTATCCTCGCTCAAGTGTGGGCTCCTGCCGCTGACACAGACCTCGCACCGCTTCTATCCGCGCGTTGCCTACCATGACTTCACCGGGCCCGAGCGCGATCCCGCCGAGCGCGAGAAGCTCGCTCTTCACCTCGGCAAGAACGACGTCATGATCCTGCGCAACCACGGCCTGCTGACCGTCGGCCCCAGCATCCCTGAGACATTCAATCGGATGTACGGCCTCGAGCGCTCCTGCCAGGCCCAGCTCGCCTCACTCGCCTG
>JAEZAW010000365.1 GCA_023430315.1 Pseudomonadota bacterium
GCCCCGAACAAGGCCAGCAAAGGCAAGCTGGAAGTCGTTCACATCGAGGGTGACGCGGACCACCCGGTCAATCGCGGAACGCTGTGCCCGAAGGGCGCCGCTGCGATCGACTACATCCACTCGGCGACGCGTGTGAAGACGCCGATGTACAGAAAGCCCGGCACGGCCACATTCGAGCCCGTGACCTGGGATTTCGCGATGGAGCGCATCGCGAAGTTGATGAAGGAAGACCGTGACGCGAACTTCGTCGAGAAGAACGCGGCCGGCACCACCGTCAATCGCTGGACGACGACGGCCTTTCTCTCCGGCAGCTCGGTCACGAACGAGACTGGCTGGGTGACGTACAAGGTCGCGCGTGGTCTCGGTCTCCTGCAGATCGAAAACCAGGCGAGGATCTGACACGGACCGACGGTGTCCAGTCTGGGCCCGACATTCGGTCGCGGTGCGATGACCAACAGTTGGACGGATATCAGGAACACTGATCTCGTCCTCGTTATGGGCGGCAATGCCGCCGAAGCTCACCCTTGCGGATTCAAGTGGGTCACGGAGGCGAAAGCCGAGCGTGGCGCCAAGCTCATGGTGGTCGATCCGCGCTTCACGCGGTCGGCGGCTGTTGCCGATCACTATGCGCCGCTCCGTCCGGGGACCGACGTCGCATTTCTTTCAGGCGTCGTGAACTATCTGCTCAGCAACGACAAGATCCACAAGGAGTACGTGCGCCACTACACCAACGCGGCCTATCTGGTGAAGGAAGGCTATGCCTTCAACGAAGGCTTCTTGTCCGGGTACGACGAGTCGAAGGCGACGTACGACCGCAGCTCCTGGGAGTACGAGATCGGAGCGGACGGCTTCGCCGTGCGCGACATGACGCTCGAGCACCCGCGCTCGGTCTTCCAGCTCATGAAGCGGCACTTCTCGATCTATACGCCCGAGATGGTCGCGCGCGTGAGCGGCACGCCGAAGGACAAGTTCCTCAAGGTCTGCGATTGGATCGCCTCGACCGCTAACGGCGAGCGGGCGATGACGATCATGTACGCGCTCGGTTGGACGCAGCATTCGCACGGTGCTCAGAACATCCGCACCGCGGCGATGATCCAGCTCCTGTGCGGCAACATCGGCATTCCCGGCGGCGGCGTGAACGCCTTGCGCGGTCACTCGAACGTGCAGGGCATCACCGATGTCGGCACGCTGACGGCAGCTATCCCTGGCTACCTCAACCTGCCGACCGAACAGGAGCCGACACTCGAATCGCACCTGAGCAAGCGGACGTTCAAGCCGCTCCAGGCCAACCAGACGAGCTATTGGCAGAACTATCGGAAGTTCTACGTCAGTTTCCTGAAGTCGTACTTCGGCGCCAAGGCGACGCCCGAGAACAACTTCGGTTACGACTGGCTGCCGAAGCTCGACGTGGCCTACGACTGCCTGCGGATGTTCGACCTGATCAATCAGGGCAAGACCAACGGCCTCATCTGCCAGGGCTTCAATCCGCTCATGGCAATCGCGGACTCGAACAAGAGTGCGGCCGGCCTCGCGAAGTTGAAGTTCCTCGTCAGCATCGATCCGATCGAAACCGACACGGCGCGCTTCTGGGAGAATCACGGCGAGTTCAACAACGTCGATCCCGCCAAGATTCAAACAGAAGTGTTCATGCTACCGGTCACCTCGTTCGCCGAGGAGGCGGGGAGCCTCACGAACTCTTGTCGCTGCATCTCGTGGAAGTGGCAGGAGGCGGATCCCTATCATGACTCACGCACCGATGTGGTCATCCTGGCGGATCTCTTCAATCGCATCCGCAAGCTCTACGAGACGCAGGGTGGCAAAGGCGCTGAGCCTCTGCTCGCCGTCGACTGGTCGTACAAGGATCCGCATGAGCCGAGTTCCGACGAGCTTCTGAAAGAGCTCAATGGCAAAGCCCTCGCAGATCTCGCGGATGCCAGCGGCAAGGTCACGCGTCGTGCCGGTGAGCAGCTCGCGAGCTTCGGCGAGATGCGCGACGACGGCACGACCGATGGTGCCATGTGGATCTACACCGGCGTCTACGGCCCGGCGGGCAATCTCTCGCAGCGTCGTGACAACAGCGATCCGTCAGGTCTCGGCGTCTATGGCAACTGGGGCTTCTCCTGGCCTGCCAATCGCCGCATCCAGTACAATCGCGCCTCGGCCGACCCGCAAGGCAAGCCGTGGAGCGAAGCCAAGAAGTACATGTACTGGAACGGTGAGCGCTGGACGGGACCGGATGTCCCGGACTACGTGCCGACCATTCCGCCCGAGCGAGCCACCGGCCCCTTCATCATGAACCCTGAGGGTGTCTCGCGTCTCTGGGTGCGTGGGCTGATGGCGGACGGACCATTCCCCGTCCACTACGAGCCGTTCGAGTCGCCGGTGACGAACCCGGTCTTCCCGAAGCTGAAGGGCAACCCAGCCGCGCGCGTCTTCCAGCGCGATCGGCCGTCGTTCGGTGACGCGAAGGAGTTCCCGATCGTCGCGACGACCTATCGCCTCGTCGAGCATTTCCACTATTGGACGAAGGGCGTGCACATGAATGCGGTCGTGCAGCCCGAGTTCTTCGTGGAGATGTCAGAGCAGCTTGCGGCCGAGAAAGGCATCAAGCATGGCGGCTGGGTGCGCGTGTGGTCGAAGCGCGGCTCGGTCAAGGGCAAGGCCGTCGTGACGAAGCGGCTGAAGCCTCTGACGATCGATGGCCGGACGGTTCACACCGTCGGCTTGCCGCTCAACTTCGGCTTCATCGGTGTGGCTCGCAAGGCCAACCCGATCAACGGGCTTACGCCGCCGGTCGGTGACGCCAACTCGCAGACGCCGGAATACAAGGCGTTCCTCGTCAACGTCGAGCCCATCGTCGGGCCGGTGGCATAGGGGAGAGCAAGAAAATGTTTCCAGCAATCCCCAATCCCACCACGGAAAAGTCCGCCGCCAAGTTCGGCGACAAGGACCTGATGCGCCGATCGGCTTCCACGGTGACCCCGCCTGCCAAGCGGCAGACCGAGGTCGCCAAGCTGATCGACGTGTCGAAGTGCATTGGCTGCAAGGCATGCCAGACGGCGTGCCTCGAGTGGAACCAGCTCAATGAGGAGGTCGGCGTCAACGTAGGTGTCTACGAGAACCCGCACGACCTCACGCCCAACAGCTGGACGCTGATGCGCTACACCGAGTACGAGAACCCGGACACCGGCAATCTCGAGTGGCTGATCCGCAAGGACGGCTGCATGCATTGCGAAGACCCGGGCTGCCTCAAAGCGTGTCCGTCACCGGGCGCGATCGTGCAGTACTCCAACGGCATCGTCGACTTCGTGAAGGAGAACTGCATCGGCTGCGGGTATTGCGTGAAGGGCTGTCCCTTCAACATTCCCCGCATCTCGCGCGCGGATCACAAGGCCTACAAGTGCACGCTCTGCTCTGACCGTGTGGCTGTCGGCCAGGGTCCGGCCTGCCAGAAGGCCTGCCCGACTCAGGCGATCGTCTTCGGCACCAAGGACGAGATGAAAGCCTGGGCGGCGAAGCGCATCGCCGACCTGAAGTCGCGCGGCTTCGATAAGGCGGGCCTCTACGATCCGCCGGGTGTGCAGGGCACGCACGTCATGTACGTGCTCCATCACGCCGACAAGCCGCAGCTCTATGCCGGCCTTCCGGAGAACCCGCGGATCAGCCCGATCGTCGAAGCCTGGAAGGGTGTCGGCAAGTACGCGGGGCTCGCTCTGATCGGCCTGACAGCGGCGGCTGGCGTCATCCATCACTTGCTGCAAGGCCCCAACCGCGTCACTGCCGAAGACGAGGAAAACGCGGAGAAGCTGGCCGGAGGAGGCAAGTCGTGAGCACACACGATGACGGAGGCGCACACCTGCGTGTGCGCCGCTATTCAGGAAGTGCCCGCGTCAATCATTGGATCGTGGCGATCAGCTTCGTGCTGTTGCTGCTGAGCGGGCTCTCGCTCTTCCATCCTAGTCTCTTTTGGCTGAGCACGATGTTCGGTGGCGGGGCGACGGTGCGCTGGCTCCATCCCTGGATCGGCGTGGTGCTTGTGATCGGCTTCCTCGGGCTTTTCCTGCGCTTCTTTGCACAGAACCTGCCCGAGCGGACGGACTGGGTCTGGCTCGCACGCATACGCCATGTCCTGAAGGGCGACGACGAGTATTTGCCGGAGGTCGGCAAGTACAACGCCGGCCAGAAGTTCGTCTTCTGGTCGCAGTCCGTGCTGGTGGCCGTGTTGTTCATCACGGGCCTCGGCCTGTGGGAGCCGGGTCTCGCCTATGTCGAGGGTCTGTTCGGCTTCAAGGCGACCATCACGCAACTTCGTATGGCGGCTCTCATTCATGCCGGTGCCGCTGTGCTGGCGATCACGATCTGGATCGTCCACGTGTATGCGGCAATCTGGGTGCGCGGCACGATCAGCGCCATGACCCGCGGGTTCGTCACCGGCGGCTGGGGCTGGCGGCATCACCGTAAGTGGCTCCGCAAGGAAGTCGATGAGGGCGAAGTCGAGCGCCCGCGCGTGACGCCTGCCGAATAGGCGACGAGGGTTCTTCCGATCTGCTTTGGCGTGCGGAAGAGCCCTCTTTATTTGTCCCAAGCAGAGGCACACATGCCTGGTGGACGGCGCATCGAAGCCGACATGACGAACATCGGGGAGCAGGCGAAGCCGCCCTTCGCTGTGCTCCCAGATCCGTCGCAATTGTTCCTCGCACGCGCCGAGCGCTTTCGAGCGCTTGCGCCGGGGCACGAGCTTGCGCCTTACCTCGAGTTCCTCGGCGTGCTGGCAACCGCACAGCATGAGATCGTTGCGGACTTGCCCGCGCCGCTGCTGCCGTCTGCAGAGCGTATGGCTCAATCGCTCGCGCACGGCATGCCACCGCTCGCGCTCGCGCAGCTTGAGCCCGATGCGGTCATGCTTGCGACGGTCGAGCAGCTCGCAAACCGCCTCGCGGCCGCCCCGCTCCCTGATGCGACCGCCGCCTCTGTCGCCGCGTTGCGCCGTATGCTCGCAGAGCGCGGGATTGAGGTCATCGCGGCTGTGCTCAAGGACGCCACGCCCCCGCAGGACGTGGCCTCGCGAGTGCTCGTGCTTGCCGGCCTGCAGGTACACTTCGCGCGCCTTGCTGCGATGCTCGATGCCAAGGATTTGAAGCCGGTCGCCACGGCGGCCTGTCCTACGTGCGGTAGTCCGCCCATGTCGAGCGCCGTCGTGGGATGGCCACGCGCTTACAACACGCGCTACTGCACCTGTGGCCTCTGCGCGACGATGTGGAATGTGATCCGCGTAACGTGCGTGCTCTGTGGGACGCCCGAGGGCGTGAGCTTCCGCTCGATCGAAGGTCAGGATGACACGGTCAAGGCCGAGACCTGCGAGAGCTGCCGTAGCTACGTGAAGATCGTTTATCCCGTGAAGAACGCTGCACTCGAGCCACTTTGCGACGACGTCGCAAGCGTTGGTCTCGACATGTTGCTGACTGAGGAAGGCTGGAAGCGCGGCGGGCAGAACCCCTTCCTGCTGGGGTACTAGCGGACACCCACTATCCGCGCCGCCAAGGATCGAAAGCACCGTGCGTTACCTCGGCACGATGAGCGTGTCCGCTTTCAGTAGATCCGTGCGGTGCCCTCATCGATGATCGCTTGCACTTCTGCGACAGTCTCTCCTGAGCGTGCGTGGGCGACGATCGCTTCGGCCAGGGTCGGTACGTTCGACCGATCTGGCCAGTGTTCCGGGCTCCATAGCCTCGACCGAACAATGCATTTTGGGCAGTGCATGAACACCTCCTCGACCGAGACGACGAGGACCAGGTTGGGAGCCTTCCCGCCAACCGCGAGCTGAGCCTGTACGGCGCTGTCGCGAACGATCCGGCCAGTACCGCTGACACGCAGCGTGTCGCCGTTGCCCGGCATCAGGAAAATGAGGCCCACCTCAGGATAGGTGATTAAGTTCTCGAAGGTATCGAGGCGATGGTTTCCCGGACGATCAGGGATAGCGAGCGTCTTGTCGTCGAGAACGGCCACAAAGCCGGGTGGATCGCCCTTGAGCGACAGGTCTATCCGCCCATCTGCGCCTCGCGAGGCCACGATGACAAACGGGCAGGCCGCGATGAACCGGCGACAGATATCGTCGATGTGATCGATCACCTTGTTCTGGGCTCTGAAGCTTGGTTGCTTGCTCAGTTCGCGCAAACGCTGTCGCGTATCGACCACCTCTTCGAAACAGGTCTTCACTGCATCCTCCGTGCGATCGAGATTCAATTCGGTTTGATGTTGGCTGCTCGGATCACCACGGCCCAACGCTCGGTTTGCTCGGCAATGAGCCGTGCGAAATCGGCGGGCGAGCCCGCTAGCGGCGCGCCGCCCAGATCGGCGAGGCGTGTCCTGATCCTGGAGTCGGCGAGGCCCGCGTTGATCTCCCGGTTCAGCGTCTCGATGATCGCGGCGGCAGTGCCTCTCGGAGCACCAATGCCGACCCACCCGAACGACTCGTAGCCAGGAACGAACTCAGCCACGGCAGGGATGTCGGGCAGGACCTCTGAGCGGTTCGCCGTCGTCACCGCCAGCGCGCGTATCCTGCCAGATCGAATGAGTTCGATCGACGAAAGCATCGGGTCGAAAGCAACGTGCAGCTCGCCGCGAATGAGATCTGTGAGCATTGGCGCCGAGCCGCGATAGGGCACATGCACGATGTCGATGCCAGCCATCTTCCTGAACAGCTCGCCGGCCATATGTTGCGGGCTGCCGTTACCGGCCGAGCCCATGTTGAGCTTGCCGGGATTGGCCTTGGCGTAAGCAACGAACTCCGCGACGGTCCCGGATGGGGCTGACGCAGGCACCGCCATGACCAGCGGGTTGCGCATGATGCCGGCAACAGGCGCGATGTCGCGGATGAAGTCGAAATTGAGCTTGTCGTAGAGCGTCGCGTTGACCGCATTGAACGATCCGGCCAAGAGCAGCGTATGGCCGTCCGCCTGCGAGGTGACGACAGCCGCGGTGCCGATGTTGCCGCCGGCCCCCGGCTTGTTCTCGATCACGAATGGCTGGCCGAGACGTTCGGAAAGCCACTGACCGACGAGCCGAGCACTGATGTCGGCCGCTCCACCAACGGCTTGTGGAACGACCAGGCGCACTGGCCGGGCTGGAAATGCTTCAGCCTTCGCAAAGCGCGGGATGGCGGGGAGCGCAGCAGAACCGGCTACAAATCGTAGAAATCGACGGCGCGTGATCCTCATGGCTTCGGGTTCCCTTTCTCCGCATCGATCACATCGATGAGAGAGTGCCGGACCCCGATGGTGCGTGCTTTACGAAAGGCTTACATTGTTCTTACGCTGGTCTTTATTCCTCGCCACGGTGAGGGCGCAGGGAGCCTGCCGTCGGTCGTGGGAGCGGCGATGCGCTACCGGTTCGAAGAGTACGTACTCGACACAGACCGCCGCGAGCTGCGCCTTGGGCCTGGCTTAGTGCCACTTGCGCCTCAAGTGTTCGACATCCTCGTATATCTGATCCAAAACCGCGAACGCGTCGTCAGCAAGGACGACCTCATAGCTGCCATTTGGGACGGAAGGATCGTGTCGGAATCGGCACTGACCACGAGGCTGAACGGCGCCCGAAATGCAATCGGCGATAGCGGCGAAGAGCAGCGCCTGATCAGGACGCTGCCTCGCAAGGGTTTGCGATTTGTCGGCAACGTGAGGAATGAAGAACAGCCGACAGCTGCAGAGGACCGTAGCGCGCAGGCGCCGACAGAAAGTCTCGCGCTGCCGGATCGGCCGTCGATCGCCGTCCTACCCTTCACGAACCTCAGCGGCGATCCGCTGCAGGACTACTTCTCCGATGGAGTCGTAGAAGACATTATTACGGAGTTGTCGCGCTTCCCCGAGCTGTTCGTCATCGCACGCAATTCAAGCTTTACCTACAAGGGCCGGGCGGTAGATGTCCGCGACGTGGGACGCGACCTCGGCGTGCGATACGTGCTCGAGGGCAGCATGCGCAATGCTGCCAACCGCGTGCGGATCACGGGACAACTCGTTGACGCTGCGAGCGGCGCGCATATCTGGGCGGATAGGTTCGAAAGCTCGCTCGGTGATATCTTCGCGCTCCAGGATCAAATGGCGCAGAACGTGGTGGGTGCGATTGCCCCCAAGCTGGAGCAAGCGGAAATCGAGCGGGCGAAGCGGAAGCCCACGGAGAACCTCAACGCTTACGATTGCTTCCTGCGCGGAATGGCCGAATGGCACGACTGGACGCAAGCGAGCCACAATAATGCGCTGAAGCTCTTCTATCGCGCGATTGAACTCGATCCGAGCTTTGGAAGACCATATGCGCTGGCCGCGGCTTGCTATCTCATGCGCAAGTCGAACGGATGGACTATCGATCGAACCGCCGAGATCGCCGAAACGGAGCGGCTCGCTAAACTGGGCGCCGACCTAGGGCGAACAGACGCGGTCGCTTTGGCGTGGAGTGCGCACGCGCTCGCCCTCGTCGTGGGCGATATCAAAGCCGGCATCGCTCTCGTGGACCGTGCCCTGCTATTGAACCCAAACCTCGCCGTGGCTTGGCAGCGGAGCGGCTGGCTTGGTGTCTATGCCGGGGATTGCGAGGTGGCGATCGAGCATCTGAAGCGTGCCATGCGTCTCAATCCCCTGGACCCGTTGATGCACTTGGCGTACAGCGCCATGGCATTCGGCTATTTCCTTCTGGGCGACGTCGATCAGGCTTCAGATTGCTCCGAACGGGCGCTGCGGATACGACCAGACTGGCCACCTGCTCTTCGCGTGCAGGCAATGAGCAACGCAGTCGCCGGCCGGAAACAGGCTGCGCGCGACGCCATGACCCGGTTGCGGGGGCTTCAGCCAGGTCTGCGGGTTTCAAACCTGCACGAGCAGATATTCCTGCACCGACCCGAGCATATGACAAAGTTCATCGATGCCATGCGGAAGGCTGGCCTTCCTGAGTAATTCCACCTTCTTGCACGCCACGCTGCTGCGCCCGAAAGCTGAGGACCGTCACTTCTGCCCCGGATCAAATGCGCTTTGAACCACAGCCATAGCCAATGCGGGTCCAGAGAAAGCGGACATGGCCATAGTGCTTACGCATCGATTCTCATAGTGTTGGCCGCTAAGTCCGTTGTTGCCTGAAGAGCTGACCTTTCGCATTGGTGGAACCGGGCCACTTCCGGAAATGAGCGCTTTCACCGTGCGGCCATAGCCTTCGGCGCGACGCCATCTTCGTCCACTCGGCTTAGGAGCGATGCGATTACCGAAAGTTTGTCAATGCTGAGCACGCCGCCGATCATCCGCATTCTTGTCGATGCCGACGCCTGCCCGGTCAAGGATGAGATCGTGCGGGTGGCCGAGAGGCATGGTCTCGCCGTTATCTTCGTTTCGAACGCCTGGATGCGGCTGCCAGAAAGTCACCTGGTCGAGCGCCGCATCGTTGCGGAAGGTCCGGACGCGGCCGACGATTGGATTGCCGACGAAATTGCGGCGGCCGATATTTGCGTGACCCAGGATATCCCACTCGCTGACCGGTGTCTGAAGAAGGGAGCCCGGGCGCTGTCACCTACCGGGCGGCCGTTCACGCCTGACAATATCGGCATGGCACGGGCGATGCGCGACTTGAAGGCCCACCTCCGTGAAACCGGGGACATGCGAGGTGGCCCGCCGGCCTTCGCCAGAGGCGATCGCTCGCGATTCCTACAGGCGCTCGAGCAAACCGTGCAGGATATCCTTCGCGGTCGTTGAGGCTTTTCTGCTGCGTCGATTGCCTTCCGAGCATTCGTTGCACCCCAATAGCGGACATTGGGCAGTCCTTGCTGGCCATTGTTAGCTGTCGAAAATGTATCTGATGACTTGCGTTGGCGGCACTCCTGAGGACTTCGAGGTTTTGATAGCTTTCCGCCTCGTCGAAGCCCCATCGGGACTTCGGGGGAGGCATACGTGCAAAGCAGCGATATACAAGTCTACGACTTCATCGTGGTGGGTGCCGGTTCTGCCGGCGCAGCAGTGGCACATCGGTTGTCAGAGAGCCCGCGCAATCGCGTCCTACTGCTCGAGGCCGGCCGGGCCAGCCACCCCTGGTCGCGCGTTCCGGCAGGCGCCGCCAAGCTCATCAGCAACCCTGCCGCCAACTGGCTTTACACCTCGGAGCCCGACGCCAACACCAACGGCCGACGTATTCCGGTACCGCGCGGACGCTTGCTCGGTGGCTCGAGCGCCATCAACGGCAATGCGTTCGTGCGCGGCCAGCGACAAGATTTCGACACCTGGGCGCAGCTCGGTAACCGCGGTTGGAGCTACCAGGACGTACTGCCGTTCTTCAAGCTCATGGAAAACTACGAGGGCGGCGACGACACTCATCGTGGACGCAGCGGCCCGTTACGCATCACCAATCCACAGCCGATCGACCCACTTTTTAAGGCGCTGATCAAGGCAGCCTCGGAAGTCGGCATCCCCTACAATTCCGACTACAACGGCGAGCGCCAAGAGGGCATCGCCATGAGCCAAGCGACCATCGCCAACGGCCGGCGCATGAGCACGGCCCGTTGCTACATCGATCCCATCCGCAAGCGCCGCAATCTGCACATCGAGACCAATGCCACCACCGATGCGCTGTTGCTCGAAGGCAAGCGCTGCATCGGCGTGCGCTACCGCGTCGGTGAAAGCATACGCGTGGCTCATGCTACGCGTGAGGTCGTCGTCAGTGCCGGAACCGTCAATTCTCCGCAATTGCTGGAGCTCTCCGGTATCGGCCAAGCCGACCGGCTGCGGGGCCTCGGCATCGAGGTCCGCCACGCGTTGCCTGGTGTCGGCGAAAACCTGCGCGATCACTACGCACCGCGAACCCGCTGGGCAGTCGACGCCAAAGGCGTGACCTACAATGATCGCGGGCGTGGGCTGGGTCTCGTTCGCCAGGTTGTTCGTTGGGCTCTGCGCGGTGACGGAATGCTGGGTATGGTGTCTGCCCCGGTGCGTGCGTTCGTGCGCTCTCGCGAGGGGCTGGAGGCGCCGGACCTGCTGCTCGGCTGGGTGCCGATGCTGACTGAGCCACGCCCGAAGGGGCCGGTGATCTCTGTCCAGTCCGGCTTGACCTGCTACGCGCATCCCATGCGACCGGAAAGCACCGGCAACATCCATATCACCTCGGCCGACCCTCGGCGTGCGCCCGAGATCCGCTTCAACTTCCTGTCCGCGGCCATCGACGCCGAGCTCACGGTGCGCGCGATCCGAATCGCGCGTGAGGTCATGTACGCACCGGCCCTGTCATCGATGCAGGTGCGTGAGCTCGGCCCAGGACCCGAGCGCACCACGGACGAGGAGATCCTGGACTGGGTGCGCCAAGTCGGTGAAACTACCTATCACCCTGTCGGTACGTGCAAAATGGGTTCCGATGCGATGGCAGTCGTCGACGAACGTCTGCGCGTGCGAGGTATTCAAGGGCTGCGCGTGGCTGATGCCTCGATCATGCCGACGCTCACCTCGGGCAACACCAACGCGCCAGCCATCATGATCGGAGAGAAGGCCGCTGCCATGGTGCTCGATGACGCGGCAGCTGCATGAGGGCAAGAGCGGGCTCTCCGAGCATGTCTGCCTGCCGAGGAGCGGGCGAGCTTGTCGGTGGGTCCTGAGTTATCATGATCAGAAGCAGTCAAAATCGGTATGACTTCAGGGTTCAGCTAAGTCGATGCTTGGAAGACAAATCGCCATTGCCGGCGTCGGCCAGACGCGCCCCGTGCGCCGGTCCGAGAAGGGCTTGAGAGGCTTGGTTGTCGAAGCGATCGAGGCTGCGCTCGCCGACGCAGGCCTCGAGTCCAGTGAGGTGGACGGCGTCGTGAGCGATGGCCTGATCATGCCGTCGACGGTTCCGCGCGACTGGGTCGCGGCGCAGTTCGGCTTCGGCCGGAGCTACGACGGCGGCATGTCCTACGGAGGCGCCGCGACGGCCTGTGCGCCGATCCATGCGCAGCTCGCAATCTCGAGCGGCATGGCCAAGACTCTCGTCTACTATTTCGGCGTCGACTGGGGCACACGTGCCTCGGGCCCTTACGGATTTCACGACCTCTTTGCCGGTAAGATGGCCTTCGAGAAGCCCTACGGCTTCACCGGCCAGCCGCAGTACTTTGCGCTGTGGGCGCGGCGCTACATGCATGAGTACGGTCTGACCGAGCGCGACCTTGCGACGATCGCCGTGACGCAGCGCGAGAGTGCCCTGCTCAATCCGCTGTCGCAGGCGACACGGCCACTGACCTATGACGACTACTTCGCGTCACGCATGATTTCTAGTCCGCTGCGCGTGCCGGACTGCTGCCTGCTCACGGATGGCGCCTGCGCCTTCGTCATGACGAGCCTCGAGCGCGCCCGCGATCTCGCCAAGCCGCCGGTCCGCGTGCTCGGTGCGGGCTTTGGCAGCGAGCCGATCACCGGTGACGACGTGTTCACGCAACCGGCCGGCATGATGCGCATCCCGGGGGCGAGGATCGCCACTGACAAAGCTTTGCAACAGGCTGGTATCACGCTTGCCGACGTCGATTTCGCCGAGGTCTACGACTGCTTCACCATATCCTGCCTGCTGCAGCTCGAAGCGATCGGCTTCTGCAAACGCGGTGAGGGTGCAGCATTCATCCGCGAGAAGGGCATCGGCATAGGGGGAAAGCTGCCGGTCAATACGCACGGCGGGCTGCTTTCGCACAGCTACCTTTTGGGCGTCGAGCATGTGGTCGAGGCCGTCCGGCAGCTTCGCGGCGAAGCCGGTCGCGGACAGGTCGCGGGCGCCGAGATCGGCCTCGTCGGCGGCCTCTCCAACCCCGACTATGGCGTCATGATTCTCGGGCGCGATGTTAGATGAGCATGACAAAAAGCATGATGCCTCCTGAGTTCGCAGGCTTCTTCGAGAACGCGGCCCAGCGGCGGCTTGCCTTCCCGTATTGCACGCGCTGCACGAATTTCCACTGGTATCCGATGCCGCGTTGCCCGCACTGCCGAAGTCGCGACATCGTTTGGCGGCCGATCGACGGGCGCGGTGAACTGGTCAGCTTTTCGCGCGTCATGCACGCCTTCGACAAGTCGCGCAGCGGTGCTCTGCCTTATGTCGTAGCGCTGGTGAAGTTTGCCGATGCGCCGGGTGTCCACCTGATCACCAACATCGATGGCACAGCCATGGACTCGCTGCACGTCGGTGACGCCGTTGTGCCGGTCTTCCGCACCGATGCTGGTGGACAGCCGATGGTCGAGTTTCGGTTGGCATAAGCGAGGCGGATGACATCCCATGACGAACCTTATGGATCTTCCAACGCTGTGGCAGGCACTCGCCGATACGGCAGGTGCGCGTGGCAACCTGCCTTGCCTCTCGATCCCGCCGCGGCCGTCACGCGATTACGATCCCGAAGGCCTGCTGTGGTCCTACGCCGAGGTCGCCGAACGGGTAACCAATCTCATCGAGCGCTATGCCACTGCCGGCTACGGCCATGGCCATCGGGTTTCGCTCGTGCTCGAGAACCGGCCGGCGTTCATGTTACATTTCCTGGCGCTCAATGCGCTCGGATGCTGGGTCGTGCCGCTGAATCCCGAGTTCCGCCACGACGATCTGACCTATGTCCTCGGCCATTCCGAGGTCGACCTGATCGTGGCACTCCCGCAGCACATGCCCGCAATGTCCGAGGCCGTGGCCGCACTCGACCGGCGCATTCCAATTGTCGCTTCGACGGCCTTCGCCGACATGCTCCCTCGTTCCACGCGACCAGCCAGAAGTACGCCGCCCGACCGCGATTCCGAGGGCGTGCTCATGTACACCTCCGGCACGACGGGAATGCCGAAGGGATGCATCATCGACAACGAGTATTTCTTCTTCGCGGCCGACCGCTATCTCGCGCTCGGCGGCACGGTAACGGTGCGGCACGGTGAGGAGCGGCTCTACAATCCGCTGCCACTCTTTTATGCGAACGGACTTGCCATCGCTAATCCCGCGATGATCCTGTCGCGCAACTGCATGATCTTTCCTGACCGCTTTCATCCCTCGAGCTGGTGGGCTGATCTCGTTGCAACGCAGGCAACCATGATCCACTACCTCGGCATCATTCCGCCCGTGCTCATGTCGCTTCCCGAGGATGCGAACGAAAAGCGGCATCAGGTGCGTTGCGGCCTTGGTGCTGGCGTCGATCCCGCCTTGCGGGTTGCCTTCGAGAAGCGCTTCGGGATCACGCTGGCCGAGATCTATGGCATGTCCGAGATCGGCATCTGCTCGGCCGACGTTTCGAATGAGCGCGATGGCAAGACGCGGTGGATCGGCCGCGGCATGCCGGGCCTGGAGTACCAGCTCATCGATGATGACGGCGTTGCCCAGCCGCTGGGGACACCCGGCGAGCTGCGCGTACGGCGGCCGGGCCCCGATCCCAGGCGCGGCCTTCTCAAGGAGTATTTCCGCGATCCCGAGACGACGGCTGCCGTCTGGAAGGACGGCTGGTTCCACACCGGAGACATCCTCGTCGATACCGCCGACGGCCTCGTGTTCGTCGATCGGAAAAAGCACATGGTCCGCCGCAGCGGGCAGAACATCTCGGCAGGTGAAGTGGAGGCGACACTGCGCGCGCATCCGGCTGTGCGCGAGGTGGCGATCATCCCCGTGGCGGACGAGCTGCGCGACGAGGAGGTCTATGCCTGCGTCGTGCTGAATGACGGCTTCACGGGCGGGCCTGTGCTTGCTGATGCGCTGGCTCGCTATGCGCTCGACAAGCTCGCTTATTTCAAGATCCCAGGCTGGGTAGGCTTCGTCGACAACCTGCCGACCACTTACTCGCAGAAGCTGCGCAAGGGCGCTATCTTTGGCGATGCCGACCCGCGGCGACATCCGACCGCCGTCGACGTGCGCGAGGTCAAGCAGTCGCGCGGCAGGAGCAAGGCCGCAGCCGCGAACTAGCGAGCAATCGTGCGATGGCAGACTACACCAGCATCAGCGCGCCGTGTTTCCCCATCCTGCTCACTTGAGCTCTTGCAAAGCACCCCAGACGCGGGCTGAGGTCATGGGAAGATCGAGGTGCGCGACACCTCGCGACGCCAGCGCATCGAGCACCGCGCTGACACCCGAGGGCAGGGAGCCGGCAACTCCCGACTCCCCCGCCCCCTTCACGCCCAGCGGATTGGTCGTGCACGGCACCACGTGGTGATGCACCGACAGTGCCGGCAGATCCGTCGCGCGCGGCATGAAATAATCCATGAACGAGCCCGTCAGTAGCTGCCCGTCCTCGCCATAGATCACGTGCTCGCCCAGCACCTGCCCGAGCCCCTGGGCGACGCCGCCGTGGATCTGGCCCTCGACAATGGTCTCCTGCAGCATGTTGCCGACGTCGTCGACCGCCGTGTAGCCGACAACGCGGACCGTGCCGGTCTCGGGGTCGATCTCGACTTCGCAGATGTGACAACCGTTGGGAAAGCTCATCTGCGGTGAGACGAACTTGGCAGCATTGTCCATGCCCCCCGCGAGGGCTTCCGGCAGCTCGCTACCGCGCAAGCGCTCCGCCAGCTCGAGGATCGGCATGGCCCGGTCCGTATCCCGTACATGGAACACGCCGTGCTTGAACTCGATGTCGCCCATGGCAGCATTGAGGAGATAGGCTGCGCACGCCTTGCCTTTCTCGATGGCTTGATCACAGGCGATTGCGGTCGCGCTGCCCGCCATCATAATCGAGCGGGAGGCAACGCTCGGCGTGCCGACGAATGGGAGCTCGTCGCTGTCGCCTTCGACGAGCCGCACGGCGCTCGGGTCGATGCCGAGCCGACTGGCTACGAGCGGCACGAATGTCGACAGATGGCCCTGCCCCATGGCCTGCACGCCGGTGCGCAACGCGACCTTGCCGCTTTCCTCGAAGCGTAGGTTGACGATCTCCTCGAGGATGCCGCCCGCGACTTCGAGAAAGCAGCCGATGCCGATGCCGCGGAGCTTTCCTGCACTTTCCGACGCCGCCCGCCGCTCGGGAAAGGTGTGCCATTCGGACTTGGTCAGCGCCTTATCGAGCGCGCCAGCGAAGTCGCCGCTGTCGTAGATAGGGCCGTTTGGCGTCTTGTAGGGCATGGCAGAAGGCGGGATCATGTTCCGCCGCCGCAGCTCCGCGCGATCGATGTTCATGGCGCGCGCCGCCGCATCGATCAGGCGCTCGATCATATAGATCGCCTCGGGGCGACCGGCGCCGCGGTACGGGCCTATCGGCGCCGCATTGGTGAGCACGACCTTGGTATTGAAGTGGATCGCCGGGATGGCGTAGACGCTCGACAGGCAATTCTTGGTGTTCCACGGCGAGATGATGTCAATGAAGGTTGTCGTATAGGCGCCGGCGCCAACGTATGTGCGCGCCCGCAATCCCAGGAAACGGCCTTCCGCATCGAGCGCGAGTTCGCCCTCCAGGACACCGTCACGACCGTGCGTATCACCGAGAAAGCTCTCGAGCCGTGTCGCGGTCCATTTGACGGTCCGCCCCGTGCGCCGCGCGGCATAAAGCAAGGCGGCATACTCGGCGTAGGCTTGGACTTTCATGCCGAAGCCGCCGCCGACATCGTGCGTGAGAATTCGGATTTTCTCGGCCGGGACCTTGAACACAGCTTCGGTCAGGATCCGGCGGACGACCGCAACGCCCTGGGTGGGCGCGATCAGGGTGTAGCGCTCGTCCAGTGGGTCGTAGGTTGCGAGCGCAGCGCGCGGCTCCATGGCACTGGGGGCCAGCCGCGTATCCGCGAGGCGTACGCGCTGGACATGAGCCGCGCGGGCGAAGGCTGCATCGACGGCTGCAGCGTCGCCCTCCTCCCAGTCGAGAGCTATGTTGGTACCGGCTTCCGGCCAGATTTGGGGCGCGTCCGAAGCCATGGCGCGCGTGACGTCCGAAGCTGTGGGAAGCTGCCGGTACTCGACCACCACGGCCTCGGCCGCATCGAGCGCCTGCGCCACGCTTTCGGCGACAACAATGGCAACTGGCTCGCCGACGTAGCGGACCTTAGTCGCTGCCAGGGCGGGCATGCACGCCGAGAACATCGGCTGGCCGTCACGCCCCGTGAAAACTGCCAGCGGAGGAATGGGGCCGATGCCATCGCCGATCAGATCCTGGCCGGTTATGACGGCAAGAACACCCGGCAATCCGACTGCTGAGGAGATATCGACGGATGCGATGTCGGCGTGCCCGAAAGTCGAGCGCACGAAGATCGCATAGGCCTGCCCCGGCAGAGAAATGTCGTCGGTGAAGCGGCCTGTCCCGGTCAGCAGCGAATAGTCTTCGAGGCGGGAACCCGATTGAGACCTACCGAAACGTGGGCCGGGCGTCACGGATGGTGTCGATCCGTCTTTCTCAGGTTGGCTCCCGCTCGCCGTCATGTTTCCTCCCACCAATCTTATTCTGCATACGCGCCAGCGGCCGCGAGAACTATACCGCCAGTCTCACAATCGCATCCCGGCCCAGGTCCCTTCGTGTACAGGCCTGCACCTCCATGGTAGCAATATATCAATGCTCGTGCTCGGCGATCGCACTGCGTAGCCGGCTCCAAAGAAGAAAACGACATTGGGAGGAAAAATGACCAAGGCACTTGGTTACACGCATTCGGTGTGCGCCGTCGGCGCCGCCTTTGTTGCCCTCGCCCTCGGATGCAGCGCAGCAAGCGCTCAGAACACCGGACCCATCAAGATCGGTGTCCTCGCACCTCTCACCGGCCCGCTCGCGACGCCGGGCAAGGACATGGCTGATGCCATGAAACTGTTCTGGGAGCAGAGCAACCATCAGGCCGGCGGGCGCAAGGTCGAGCTCGTGATCGCCGACACGACCTGCAATCCCGACCAGGCGCTTACGCAGGCGCGGCGCGTCGTGCATCAGGACAAGGTGAACCTGATCATCGGCCCGCTGTGCGGCCACGAAGGGCCGGCCGTCGCGCAGGTCAGCAAGGAGACTGGTATTCCGGTCGTCATGGACCCTGCTGGGGCCGACAACGTCACCCAATGGAGCCGCACGCCGACTGTCATTCGCACCGCGACGTCGTCCAGCCAGATTGGCCATCCCTTCGGCGACTACCTCTACAAGGAACTGGGTGCTCGCAACGTTACCTTCATCGCGCAGGATTACACCTTCGGCCATGAGGTGACGTTGGGCGCGGTCGAGACCTTCAAGCAGGCCGGCGGCAAGATCGCCAAGATCATTTGGAACCCGATCGGCACCAAGGACTACGGGCCCACCATCGCTTCCATCGATCCCGCATCCGACGCCGTTGTCGCCGTCGTCGTAGGTGCCGATCGCGTTCGCCTGTTCGAAGCGTGGTTCAACTTCGGCATGGATAAGAAATTCAAGATTTATGGCGGCTACTGGATGCACCAGGATGTGCTGCCGCAGCTCGACGAGCGCGCTATCGGCATGATCGGCAACTCGCTCCACTACGCTGCCGGCCTTGATACGCCGGAGAACAACGCCTTCACGGCGGCCTTCGCCAAGAGCTACAAGCGACTGCCTTCGTGGTTCGCCGAGTCTGCCTACACGGCGGGACTGTGGACGAAAACTGCCATCGACAAGATCGACGGCAAAGTCGAGGACAAGGAAGCATTCCTCAAGGCCATGCGGACCATCGAAATCAAGGCGCCGCGCGGCCCCCTCAAGCTCGACGCCTACGACAATCCGATCCAGAACGTCTACGTCTCCAAGATCCAGAAGATCAAACATCCGGTGCTGGGTGAGGTCATGACGAATGTGCCCGTCAAGACCTACACGGGCGTGTCGCAGTTCTGGACATGGTCACCCGAGGAGTACCTGAAGCGCGGGCCGTACAAGCGGTAGCAGCGGCATCACTCCAATGGGTCTGAGCAGCGCGTCGAGCGGCGCGCCGCTTGTGCGACACCGGGTATTCCATGCATAGCGCCATTCTACAGGCGATGAACGGCATCTCGCTGGCAGCGTTGTTGTTCCTGCTGGCCAGCGGGTTCACGCTGACATTCGGCCTCATGCGCGTCGTGAACATGGCACATGGCGCCTACTACCTTCTCGGCGGCTACATCGGCTATTCGATTACGCGGCAGACTGGAAGCTTCGCGCTGGGCATTCTTGGCGGCGGGCTCGCCATCATCCCCCTTGGCTTCTTGATCGATCGCATCCTGATCCGGAGGACAGGCGAGAACCACCTGGCGCAAGTACTCCTCACTGTGGGTATCGCCTTCGTCATTGGCGATCTTGCTCTCAAAATCTGGGGTGGTGACAATCTGAAAGTGCCGACGCCGATGTTTCTGCGCGGTGCCACGGAGCTGCCCGGCGGCATCATCTATCCGACCTATCGGCTTGCACTCATCCTGATCGGCATCGTCGTCGGCCTGTCGCTGTGGTTCCTCTACCGCAGAACGCAAATCGGCGCGGTGGTGCGCGCGGGCGTCGATGACCGCGAGATCGTCAGTGCCATGGGCATCAACATTGACCGTCTGTTCGTGCTGGTCTCGGCGCTCGCGACATTCCTCGCCGGCATGGCAGGCGTCGTCGGCGGTGCATTCCTAACACTCTATCCGGGCGCGGAATGGGAGATCCTGATCTACGCGCTCGTGGTGGTCATATTCGGCGGGCTCGGGAGCCTCGAAGGGGCCATGCTGGGTGCGCTGATCGTCGGTCTGCTCGATGCCTATGGGCGCTGGCTCTATCCGGAGTTCTCCTACTTCGTGCTGTTCGGTCCGATGGCCATTCTCATGCTGTTCAAGCCGCAAGGCATTTTTGGGAGGAGCGGATAGACGTGCAGGCTAATCAAGTCCGCAGCGTCGCCGCATTGATCGGGCTCGCCGCTGCCCTCGCAGCACCTTTGGCAGCGGGTCCGTTCTGGATGGCGCTGCTCACGCAGATCCTCATCTTCGGTCTTCTCGCGCTGTCGGTCGATATGCTGCTTGGCCACGCCGGGCTGTTCTCCGTCTGTCACGCCGCATTCTTCGCGGTATCCGCTTACACCGTCGCTATCCTCCAGGTGCGCTACGGCCAGCCGACTGTGATTGCTGCGCCTGCAGGGCTCCTCGCCGGCACGCTGCTCGCTATTGTCTATGGCGCCGCCGTACGCACGCGCGGCGTCTACTTCATCCTGACTACCATTGCGATGGGCTACATCATCTGGGGCGCCGTCTACCGTTGGGCTTCGTTCACGGGGGGAGACAACGGCATCACCAATGTCCCCGCTCCTGCAATCGGCGGCGTCCCTCTCCAGTCGCCGGTTGCGTACTACTACTTCGTCCTGGCGGTCGTGATCGCCTGCGCGATGGGTTACGGCGTTCTCGTTCGCTCACCCTTCGGCCTGTCACTGCGCGGCATCAAGGGCTCGGAGAGCCGTATGCAAAGCCTCGGCTATCGCACGACGGCCCATCTGTACGCAGCTTTCGTGCTCTCGGGCGCAATGGCGAGCCTCGCCGGCGTGCTCTACGTCTACTACAACAAGTTTGTGAATCCGGTCACAGCCTCCTTCAACATTTCCATCGAGGTTGCGCTGATGGCCATCGTCGGCGGATCGGGCACGATCCTCGGTCCGTTTATTGGCGCCGGCGTCTTCCTTGGCATGCGTAACTGGGTCAGCAGCTTCTTTGAGCTGCACGCTGCCGTCATCGGCCTCGTCTTCATCGTCACTATCCTATGGGCACCCACGGGCATCATGGGCATCGTCCGTCGCTTGAGCGGCCAGGGTGACAGCGTGGGGAGCAAGTCGGAATGACGGCTGCAGCGGTCGAGGTGCAGGATCTGAACAAGACCTTCGGCGGCATTCGCGCGGTCAACGGCGTCACGCTGACAATAGCTCCCGGCGAGCGGCACGCGCTCATCGGACCGAATGGTGCCGGCAAGACAACGTTGTTTCACTGCATTACGGGGACGCTGCAGGTGACTTCCGGTCAGGTAAAACTGCACGGCCACGACGTAACGCGCGAGCCCGAGTATCAGCGGACTAAGCTCGGCATGGGACGCACGTTCCAGATCACCAACGTATTCACCGACCTCACGCTGAGCGAGAACATGGCTCTGGCGATCATGGGCACCGATCGGCGCAAATGGGTCCTGAGCCGTCCGGTGTCGGCATTTCCAGAGGTGCGCAAGCAGGTGGCATCAGGATTGTCGGCAGTGGGTCTCGGCGAGCGCGCCGACCATAAGGTCATGCTGCTGTCCTACGGAGAGCGGCGCCAGCTCGAGCTGGCTCTGGCGCTCGGCACGCGGCCAAAGGTGCTGTTTCTCGACGAGCCCTGTGCCGGGTTGTCGCCGAGCGAGCGGCAGCGCATCTTCGCCATGGTGCGGGAGCTGCCACGCGACATCACCCTCGTGATGATCGAGCACGACATGGACGTTGCTCTCGGGTTGGCCGACCGCGTCACCGTCATGAACCGCGGCCAGGTGATGGCCGAGGGCACGCCCGAACAAGTTCGAGCCGACCCCAATGTCCGCGATGTGTACTTCGGCCATGCCTGAAGCGCTTCTGACAGTTTCCGACATTCACACCTACTACGGCGACAGCTATGTCCTGCAGGGGCTCAGCCTGTCGCTGACGAATGGCCGCATCGCCGCCATCCTCGGCCGCAACGGCATGGGCAAGACCACGCTCGTGCGCTCCGTGGCCGGACTGACACCGCCACGCAGCGGAGACATCGTCTTTCGCGGCCGCTCATTGCGGGGCCTGCCACCTTACGCCATCGCGCAGCAGGGCATCGCCATCGTCCCGCAGGGCCGGCGCATCTTCAAATCCCTGAGCGTGCGCGAGAACCTTCTGCTGCCGACGAGCGCGCTCGCGCGCGGTTACTCCCGCGAAGCCAATCCTCAGGGGGGCAAGCGCTGGAACTTCGAAGCGGTGCTGAAGGAATTTCCACAGCTCGCCGAGCGGATCGACAATCCTGGTGGGGCTCTGAGCGGCGGCGAGCAGCAGATGCTCGCGATTGGCAGGGCCCTCATGTCGAACCCCGAATTGATTCTCATGGACGAGCCTTCCGAGGGGCTGTCGCCGCGGCTGGTGCTGCAGGTGCAGGAGATCATGCAGCGATTGCGGTCGCTGGGTCAGGCGATCCTCCTCGTGGAGCAAAACTTGCAGCTTGCGCTCTCTGCTGCGGACGACGTGTATGTGCTGTCCGCCGGGCAATTTGTGTTCCAAGGAACGGCCGCTGCCCTGGCGAACGAGCCCCTGGTGCTTGACCAGCACCTCGGAGTTTCGAGTGTGAGGACCGCCTGATCTAGCGTGCATGCGCGCATCTTCGCATGAAGAAGCGGCGAAGATGTTCGAGGGCCATCCGCACTTCACGATCTTTCCTTGCGGCGCCGTAGATGTGCTGCCTGATACGGATCAGCGAGACAGGCCCTTGGTGCGCACACCTCGACCGGGCGCAAAGGCCAACGCGGCAAACAACAATGCGGCGCTGACGCCCCAAGCCATCATGTCCGCTGCCTGGGCGGCCCAGACATAGGCGTGCACGGCGACCACGATGCAAAGCAGTGCTGCGCTGGCCGAGCGCAGGATGCGCGAGGTGCTCTCGCCAGAAGTTAATTTGAGTGCCAGGAGCAAAGCCGAGATCACGCCTATCAAGTAGACCGGCAGGATGGCCCGCTCGGTCAGGAGCAGCGCGGCCAATGCCGCGGCAGCGAGCGCGAATGGCTGCCCCCAGGAGACAGCGGCCCAGATCCGTTCCCATCGCTCGGCCGGGCGGCCCTTATCGCGACGGCGCGCGAGCCATATGGTGACGCCAGTGTGCGTGACGATCGTCAGCGCGAGCCCCAGCAGGCCGTAGATGATCTTGATTGGCAGACCGCCAAACCAGCCGAAGTGCAGCGGCTGTATCGCGCCGAGGATCTGCTGGCCGAAGCTCCCCGTCTCGAGACCACCATCACCGAGCGGTGTCCCGTCGCCCTTGAAGTAGTAGGCATTGGAGAGTGCCAGATGCCCGGGCGTGCGCATGCCGAGACTGACGACCTGACCGATCTTCGCGGCGTGCTGGACGAAGATTGTGACAACCTCTGCATCGGGTTTCGTCGATTGCACGTGCCGGATCATCGACGCTATGTCCGGGAGCGGCGCGGCGGTCTCCTCTTCGCTCGCGCGCGGCCCGAGAAGCATCGAGAAGGCCTTGCCGGAGTCGCCATCGTATGCGGCGAGCGCGAGCACGCCGACGATGAGCGTCGACAGTCCGAGAAGCGCGCCGGAGAGCGTGACGGCGATGTGAAAAGGAAGGCCCCACACGCCCAGGCGATTGTGAAGATCCGCCTCCTGCAGCCGCTTGGAGCCGCCCCAACGCAGCGCGAACGCGTCCTTGAATATGCGCGGATGCGCAAGCAGCCCGGAGACGAGCGACGACAGGAGCGCCACGCCGGTCAGCCCGACGAGGAACAGACCCCACGTATGCGGCAAGTGGAGGTTCGTATGAAGCCGGGTAAGAAATTTCGACCAGGGCGCGTCCAAGCGGACCACGAGGCGCCCGTCGCCGTCCGCGATCCAGTGGCCTTCCACGTTCGCTTCATGGTCGTGATAGTTCACGACCAGTCGCGGCGTCATGTTCCCTGGCGCGAGAATGAAGATGTCATGATCGGACTTGTCGGCGACGGCCTGCTGGTAGCCGGCCTGTAACGCGGCGTTGAAGGCTTCTGGTGTCAGCTTCTTGGTGGCGATCGGCGCGGTGGGCTGCTCCCAGCGTTGGAACTCGTAGAGGAATACCGTCAGCGTTCCTGAGAGGCACACGACGTAGATCAGCGCGGCGAATGCGAGGCCGAGCGCTGAATGCCCCGCCAGCATCGCGCGTACGAAATCAGGTGGAAGGAAATTACGCTTGCGCGGTTTCCGCTCGACTTGGTCGTCCATCACGAGAGGACCTTGGGCAGAAAGGCAATGCCGTAGCTGATGGCCGACACGGAGAGCAGGACAATGGTCGCGCGCAGGAGCTTTGCGTCGCTCAGCGTCCAGGCCATGCCGCCGCCCCAGAGCACCGGCACCAGGATCCCGCCGAGCATGATGCGATCGACCGTTGCCATGGGCATAGAGACGGCAATTGCCACGCCGACGCCAATGGACGCGATGCCCGACAGAACGATCGCAAGAAGGCTCTTCGCGATGCCGCGCGGCCAGTTGGTCGGGCGGTCCTCGGGTTCCAGCGCCAGTTCTCGCGGCGCACGCGTCGATGCGGCACGCAGTTGGATGCCTGCCGCGATCACCGCATAGGCCGCGATCGACAGCGCGAGGCAGCCATTGGCGATGCCGACCTCGGCGCCCCACACGCGCGCATAGACCGCGAAACCACCCGCGATCGACAGCCAGCCAACGAGCAGCAGGTGCACCTTGAACTCCCGGCGTCGATGCCAAGAGAGGGCCAAGCCGACAAGTCCGATCAAGATGAGCGACGTGCCGGCGATTGTTTCACCGACGGCCATGGTTCCCAATTCCCGCTGGATCAGATCGTCTCCTTGCTCGAATGCATGAACACGGGATGCCGGTCATCAGAACTTGTAGCTCAGGCGGGTGATGATCGTGCGCCCTTGGCCGACACCGCAGTCGCCGCGCGTCGTGCAGGTGACGACGTGGAACTTGTCCTCGAGGTTCTGGCCCACGATCTGCCAGCGCCAGTTGTCGCGCTCGTAAGCGATGAGTGCGTCGAACAGGGTGAAGTCGGGTGTGGTCACGAGGCCATCGACGCCCGTGACGAGCGTGCCGTAGTCCTTCGACTCGCCGACATAGCGAACGCCGCCACCAAACGTCAGGCCCTTGAATGTGCCCTCTGTGAACGTGTAGAGGCCCCAGAGCGATGCCATGTGGCGCGGCACGCCTTCGACCGGTGTGCCGATCTCGTTTGCATTGAAGTGATTGGAGTATTCGGCATCCATGAACGTGTAGGTGCCGATCAGCTTGATGTTCTCAGTGATCCGTCCGGCAGCTTCGAACTCGAAGCCGCGGATATGGGCTTCGGCGCCTTGCTGCGACGTCTGGGTGAGGATATCCGAGACGAGGCGGTTCGACTCCGTGAGGTCGAAGTAGGCGGCGTTGATGACGAAGGGCTTGCCCGGCACCTGATACTTGAAGCCGACCTCGAACTGCTCGCCTTCGAGCGGCTTGGCCGGTCCGAGGAGCGGCGTCGGCGAGCCGGGGTTCATGATGACGCTCTCGCCCGGCTGCGCCGTGAAGGATGTCGAGTAGCTGACGTAGGGCGTCAGGCCGAAATCGAGGCTGTACATCAGACCGGCGCGTCCCGTCGTCGCGCTTTCCTTCAGATTGGGATTCGCCGTGTAGCTGATGTCTAGCCAGTCATGGCGGAGGCCGAGCACGGCTGTCCACTTACCGAGCTTGATCTGGTCCTGGATGTAGATGCCGCGCTGTTCTTGTGTCTCGTTCGGGCGGTCGCCGATCCAATCTGGCACGTCGTCCACAGACACAAAACCAAAGCCGGGCACCAGGTACTGTGTGGTCTGGCCGTAGATCGGATTGTACATGTTGAACGGGGACTGCCCGTATGGCGGCGCAGAAATATTGTCCACGAAGATGGGCGTCGTGCCTCTGCCGCCCTGCTCGAAATTGACATAGTCGAAGCCCGCGGTGACCTTGTGCGCGGCCTCGCCAGTCGAAAACTTCGCTGTGAGGTTGGTATCGCTCGTGAAGACATCCGACTCTGTCCTGCGCCACATATAGACGCGGGCAATCTCTTGATGCGCGGTATCGAGGAATGGTGCTGTAGTTGGATCGAGGCCGAGAAGGCCGCCAAGAATCGCCGCCGTTAGCGGCGCCGTGTAGTGCGTGTTGTACGTGTTCTCAGTATGGGTGTAGCGCGAGCCATGATGGATGCTCAGCCAGTCTGAGAACTTGTGGTCGATGAGCAGCGCAATCGACTGCTGATCCGTATCGTTGTAGTCGGTTGGCTCGCCGATAAACGTGCTCTTGGAAATGCGCCGGCCGGTGATCGAGTTCGGGAACAGCGTCCCCTCATGCGGCAGGAACTGCTGGACAGACCCGCCCTGATCTTTGCGGTACGTGCCGAGCAGCGTAATATTCGTATCGACTGTCGGGCGGAATGTCAGAGACGGGGCGAGGAAGATGCGGTCGTTGTCGACGTGATCGACCTGCGTTCCGGCCTCTCGCGCGACGCCGACGAAGCGATAGAGCCAGCGGCCGTCGGTCGTGACGGGACCGCCAAAATCGAACTGGACTTGTCGCCAATCGTAGGAGCCGTACTCAGCGCCGATCTCGGCGTGCGGCGTATCCTGCGGCCGCTTCGACACCGCATTAATGATGCCGCCGCTCGATGATTGACCGTAGAGCATCCCAGCCGGACCGCGCAGCACCTCGATACGCTCGAGGGAATAGGGCTCGATGCCAGCCGTGTTGGCGTAATAGCCGTAAGATGTTCTAAGCCCATCGAGGAAATAGCTCGCCGGAATGCCGCGCACGAGAACGTAGTCGCCGCGGCTGTCGAAACCGAACCCATCACCCAGGACACCCGGGATGTAGCGGACAGCCTCACCGAGATTCTGCGCGCCCTGGTCGCGAATCTGCTCCGTGCCGACAACCGAGATCGACTGCGGGATCTCCCTGATCGGCGTATCGGTCTTGGTGCCCGTGGCACTTTGCGTCGCCACGTAGTCGCGCACCGGGCTGGTGGCCGTCTCGGGAGCAGCGGGAACCACTGCCGGCTCTTGAGCCGGGGCAGGTGCGGGCGCGGCCTGCTTCTGCTTCGGTGCTGCCTTCTTGGCAGCCTTGGGTGGCGCCTTCTTGGTTTCGACAGAGAGCGGGGGAAGTGTTGTTTGGGCGAAAACCTGCGGAGCGCTGCCGACCGTGAAAAGCGCAGCGCTGACGATCGTCACGCTGCAGAAGCGGCGGATGAGGCGCGCGCCGGGCTTCGACGCGACCTGTTCCGGCTGAATTGTTCCGACAACCTTATGCACGGTCCACCCCTGCTATCCCGAAATCGCTTGCTTACCGGGTGGCTGGGAATCGACCGTGCTGCCTGAAGCAGTTCAGCAATAAGAATAGTCTACTTGAATGGTCAACAATTTCCGTGCGACGAATGTGACATGGCAATCCTTAGTAGCAACGTGGCAACAGCCACCACCCACCCCCGCCTCGGCTACAGAAGGGCTGCCAGCTGCCGGAGCGGCCGCGGGCGCAGGCCGCTGGTCGCTAGATCATGCTTCCGGAAGATAGCGCGGCTGGGTCTGCGCGAATGCCAGCGCGTCAAGCGTCACGCCCGCTTGACGAGCCCTCCCGGCGACGCCTGATAGCCCGTCAAAGTCCGCTCGGCAAAGCGCAGGCGCCAGGACATCATGGCTTGAGCATAGCGCAATACCTCGGGAGCTCTGGCCGGGTCTGCTGCAAGCGATGAGAACTGCCCCGGATCCCGAGCGAGATCGAAGTACAAGCTCGGCAACTTCGTGAAATGGACGTACTTCCCCATCTCGTCTTCGACCACCGCCAGGCTCGCCTCGTCGAGATTGACGCCCAGAACGTCCTCCGGTCGTGACGCGCTCATGAGCACGTTGCGGTAGTCGTACTCATAGTGCACGTGGCGCCGCCAATCCGGAGGCCCCGATCCTTCGCGCATGAAGGCCAGCAGCGAGCGCCCGTCCACCGTGCGCGGCGTCTCCAGGCCAAGCCACTCGAGGATCGTCGGCATCACATCGATGGACTCTGTGAACGCGTCTACGACCGTTCCCCGCGTCTTGTTTGCACTCGCATCAGGATCGCGCACGACAAGCGGGATATGGAAGCTCTCGTCGAAGTAGCCGACCTTCCCGAGGATGTAGTGGTCCCCGAGCTGCTCGCCGTGATCGCTCGTCAAGACAATGAGCGTGTCATCCCACTGGCCGCTGTCGCGCAGGTATTGGAGCACACGGCCGATCTCTGCGTCGCATTCGGAAAGAAGTCCGTAGTACGTCGCGCGCATCTGGCGCACCTCGGCTTCGCCCATCGAGCTGGCGAGCCCTTTGCCATTCTCGAAGAATCGCTTCTTTTCGATCGAATCCAGAAAGAATCTCAGCAACGGGTGCTGGGCAGCTTCCGCCTCGGGAGATGCCGCACGCACGGGCGGGGTCGCATCGTCGATCGAGTACATATCGTGGTAGGGTGCCGGTGCCGCAAACGGCGGATGCGGCCGGTAGTAGCCGAGATGCAGGAACCACGGTCGCTTCGCGGCGCCCAGCAGATACGTGAGTGCGCGCTCCGTGAACCAATGCGTGTCCGACAGGTGAGCCGGAATACGTGATGGCTTGCGCGTAGCGCCGAGCTCATCCTCAGCCACACCTTCGGGAAGCCAGATGTCCGCCCGGTTCTCGGGAAGCTTGTAGCCTTGGCTCGCCAACCAGGCGAAATATCCCTCCATGCGCGGCTCGAAGGCGCCGACGGGCCGCCAGCCGTGCATGAGGTCACCGAGCACAGTGAACGCAGGATCCATGGCCGGCCATTCGCGCGGATCAGGCGTCGTCGTCGTATAGCCGACGATCGCGGGATCCCAGCCGCCCTTGCGGACTTCCATCGCGAGATTGGTGTGACGTCCATCGAGCGGGATGGTGTTCTGCACGGCACGATGGTTCATCGCGTACATGCCCGTCAGCAGCGAGGCACGCGCTGGGCCACACGGCGAGGTGACGGTGTAATGCCGCCGGAACGTCACGCTTTCAGCCACCAACGCATCAATGTTTGGCGTGCGGATCGACTTGTGTCCGGCGGCCTTCAAGGTGTCGCCGCGCCACTGATCGACGACAATGAGGAGCACGTTCTTGCGCTTTGGGTCGGCGATCGTTGGCATCAGCAGTTCCGGTGAGTGGAGATGCAAGTGGCCGGCAGGAGCGCCGGCCACCGCGCTGGAGCGCGCTACCTAGAGGCTTTCAGGCTACTTAGAGACTTTCAGATTCTGAGCCCGGAAGTCCATGGCCATGGTCGGCGAGTACTTCCACGCGAGATCCTTGCGCTTACCATAGAACAATACTGTCCGGTGGAGCACTGTATAGCCCGGATCGTCACGCTCGATGATCTCGAGCATGCGGCGGAACATAGCGGGACGTTTGGCCCGATCGGTCGACGTTTCGAGCTGCTTGCACAGCGCGTTGAACTCATCGTTGGCCCATTCGCCCACCTGCTGCTGCTGGCCGTCCGGGCAATGCTGGGTCACCATCGAGGAGACCGGGTCATCGAAGCCAGCCGAGTTCGACCAGTCGCGAACCGCACGCGGGCTGCCCTTGGCGAAGATCTGCTGCCAGTTCTCCTTCATCTCGATCTGCACGGTGAGGCCGACCTCGCGCCACATCTCCTGGATGATCTGGGCGGTCTGCACCTGGTTCGCATAGTAGTTGTTGAGCACGCGGAAAGGGATCGGCTCACCGCTGTAGCCAGCTTCCTTCAGCAGCTTCTTCGCGAGATCAGGGTTGTACTCGGGCGCCGGCCAGTCCTTGATGAACATCGGGCCGTAGTGTTCCCACTGCAGCCCGTGCGGGATCGAGGTACGGCCCGACCAGAGCGTATCAACGATCAACTTGCGGTCGATGGCGAGCGTGAGTGCGCGACGGACGCGGGGATCCTTCAGCTGCGGATGGTTCTTGTCGAACACCACGAGGCGATGGTTCAGGACCGGGCCGCCAACGATCTCATGCTTCGCACTGGCCTCGATGGTCTTGATCTGATCGGGCGGGATATCGGTCACGAAGTCGTACTGACCGGAGATGAGGCCGTTCACGCGCCCGGCGACTTCCGGCACCACGACGAAGCGGATTTCGCGGACAGGGGGCTTACCACCCCAGTAGTCGTCATGGGCCTCGAGGACGAGCACGTTGTCCGGCTTGAATTCCTTGACCTTGTAAGGCCCGGTCGCAACCGGCGCCGATGAGAATGTCCGCCAGTCGGCCGCAGCAAGAAACGCCTTCTTGGAGACGACGTTCATGCCGGTCCGCGTCAGGCGCCCTTCGAGGGTGACGTCCGGCGTCTTGTTGTGGAAACGCACGGTGTAGGGATCGACGATCTCGATGCGGTCGAAGCCCGGCAGGAGGCGGCGCGCGACCGCGTGCACCTCGGGCGGCGCCACGCTCGATTGACCAGCCGTCTGCGTGAAGAGCACCTGCCCCGTTTTGGCGGCTTCGCCGGCTTTGGCGAAGCCCCACATGCGCTCGGGACCGAACGAAAAGGCGACGTCCTCAGCGGTCATCTCCTCGCCGTTGTGGAACTTCACGCCCTTCCTGAGTTTGAACTCGATGGTTTTGTCATCGATGCGCGCCCAGCTCTCGGCGAGGCCCGGCTTCTGAGAGAGATCTCCCTGGCGGTCCACTTCGATGAGCGTATCGAAGATGCTCGGGAAGATGCGCGACCCGACGTTGGACTGCTCGCGCAGCGTATCGAGAACACCTGCATTGACGATCTGCTGAACCGCCACGGTTATGGCCGGCCGCTCATCGGCGTGCACGGCTGATGCGATCATGCCGAAACCGATCGCGGCCATCGCGGCGACAGCAGTCGATTTAGCAAGCGCTTGAAGTCCTTTACTGCCCATCCCTCATCCTCTCCGATACGAACCCAAACTTGTGCAAATCAAGCCTGGGCTTAGGGGGCGAACATTTCAGTCCTGTGACGCCGTGCAGGGATATCAGCGCAGAGTTGGATCGAGGCGATCACGGAGCCAGTCGCCGAGGATCGAGACCGACAGCGTGGTCATGATGATCGCGGCGGCAGGCGCGAGCAGGATCCACGGAGCCGTCTGCATGTACTCGCGGCCATATCCCACCATGTTGCCGAGCGAGGTGAGTGGCGGCTGCACACCAAGGCCGAGAAATGAAAGGCCGGACTCGAGGAGGATGACCTCGGGGAAGTTCAGCGTCATCGAGACAATCAGCGTTGCCGCAATGTTGGGCAGGATATGGCGACCGTAGATACGCCAGGGGCCGGCACCGAGATCGCGCACCGCGGAGGCGTAGCCCTGTTCGTTGGCCGAAATGGCGAGCCCGCGTGCGATGCGCGCGATGCGCTCCCATCCATTCAAGCCCATCAGGAGCACGAACAGCGTGAGGGAGTTGCCGAAGAATGCAAGAACCGCGAGGGCAATGATCAGGAACGGCATCGATGCCTGGAGATCGACCTGGACCTGCACGAGATGCTCGACAATGCCCCTGAAGTGCGCCGCGGAAAATCCCAGGAGCACGCCGACGACGGCGGCGAACAGCGTCGATGCCGTGGCGATCATCAACGAGATGCGGATCGACTCGATGAGGCGTGAGAGAACATCCCGGCCCAATTCATCGGAACCGAGGATGTGGCGCCAGGTTCCGCCCATGAAGACCGGAGGCTGCAGGCGTCCGCGCAGATCGAGCGCCTTGAAGTCATAGGGCCGTATGAAGTCAGCGGCGAGCGCGACGAAGAGCATGAGCGACAGCCAGGCAATCGCCACGAGAACCATCGGCGGCCATGCATCGAAGAACCGGCGAGCGGCCGAGCGCCGACGTGCGACGCCGTTCGGCATAGGCTGCGGTGTTGCGGCGCGGCGTTGCTGCAGATCACTTGGCATAGATGGCCCTCATGCCGTCTTGTTGCTGCCGCGGCCGCGCAATCTCGGATCGATCAGGCCATAGGCGATATCGACGAGGAGGTTCGACGTCACCATGCACATGGCCACGAGGAGCAGGATGGCTTGCACGATCATCAGGTCGCGATTGGCGACGGCGGATATCAGCAGTCGCCCCACACCCGGCCAGGAGAACACGCTCTCGACAACGACCGCGCCGGCAATAAGCGAGCCCACCATCAACCCGACGACCGTGAGCGTTGGAATGGCGGCGTTTGGCAGCGCATGACGCCGAACGGCCTTGGGCCACGGCACGCCCTTCGCGCGTGCCGTCCGGATATAAGGCTGGCCGAGCACTTCCAGCATTGCCGAGCGCGTATAGCGGGCGATGATCGCAGCGCCTGCAGTGCCGAGCGTAAGTATCGGGAGAACGGCGTGGCTCCAGGTCTCGGAGCCGCCTGATGGGAGAACGCCAAGCTTCACGGCGAAGACGAGGATCAGGATGAGGCCCAGCACGAAGCTTGGCACAGTGTAACCCGCAACCGAGATCATCATCACCAGTCGGTCGAGAAGCGAATTGCGATGGAGCGCCGCGTAGATGCCCGCTGGAATGCCGATGCTTATCTTCAGGAGGAATGCAGGAACGGTCAGCGCCAGTGTCAGCGGAATACGTTCGACGACGACGTCCCAGGCATCGCGACCATCGCGCAGCGACTGCCCGAGATTGCCGCGCAGCAGGTTGCCGAGATACCCGAGGTATTGCTGCCAGATGGAAGCATCCAAACCGTAGTGCTCGCGAAAGGCTTCGATAGCCTCCGGTGGCGCATCGGCGGAGAGAATGAGCAGTGCCGGATCCCCGGTTGTGGCGAGGATCGTGAACGAGAACGTCAGCACGAGAAATATCGTGAAGATCGCGCGCCCGAGACGCGTCGCAATGTACGACAGCATGAGCGCCTTCCTCCGAGTTTAAGCAGCGACTCCGGGCGCTGAGGCGATGCTCAGCCCCGCGCGATGACAGGCGACCTGCCGCTGATCGCCGTACGGGCGAAGCTCGGGCGTTTCATTGCGGCAGCGGTCGGTTGCGAGCGGGCAACGCGGGTGAAATGCACATCCCTTGGGGACATCCACGGGACTTGGGGGATCGCCGTCCAGCACGATCCGGCCCTTGCCGCGCGCGCGTGCGCTGGGAACCGCCGAAATCAGCGCTTGCGAATAAGGGTGAGCCGGCGCGCGCATGATCTCATCCGGCCGGCCATTCTCGACAATGCGGCCGAGGTACATGACAGCCACGCGGTGGCTCACGTGCCGCACGACCTTCAGATCATGACTGATGAACAAATAAGCGACACCGAGTTGCTCCTGAAGATCCTTCAGAAGATTGATGACCTGGGCCTGGATCGAAACATCCAGCGCCGAGATGGGCTCGTCGCACACGAGGAGGCTTGGGTTCAGCATCAAAGCGCGCGCGAGAACGACGCGCTGGCGCTGGCCGCCGGAGAGCTCGTGGGGGTAGCGATCGACACTGGTGCGCGGGAAGCCCACGGCATCGAACAGCGCGAGCATCCGATCGCGACGATCGGATTTGGTCCCCTCGTTGAATATGTCCAGCGGCTCCATGGCTTGCACACCGACTGGCAGGCGGCGGTCCAGCGCCCCGAGGGGGTCCTGATAGACCATCTGCATGCGCCGACGCTGCTCGCGCCATGCACGCTTGCGATCCGCTACAACCGGCTTGCCTTCGAAAACGATCGTGCCCGATGTCGCCGGGATGAGGCCCAGGACCAGTTTGGCCGTGGTGGACTTGCCGCAGCCGGACTCGCCCACCAGTCCGAGCGTCTCGCCGGCACGGATCTCGAAGGAGACGCGATCGACGGCTTTGAGCTCTGCTCTCGGCGAGAACCACGTTCCGGTGGTCTTCACGCGGTACGTCCGGCGAAGTTCGCTCGCCGAAATCAGCGGCACGCTCATCATGCCATTTCCAAGGAACAATGAGGCGCGGGTTCGGCGGTGTGGATCAAGGCACAGGCTGCAGCATGATCAGGTGCGACGGTGCTCATCGTGGGCACGCTCGAGTCACAGATTTGGGCAACTGCATCAGCACAACGCGGTGCAAACGGACATCCCGGCGGCAGATTGTGGGGCTCAGGCACCTGTCCGGGGATAGCAATAAGCCGATCGAGCGCCCCGTCGATCTCGGGCAGAGCAGCGAGAAGACCGCGCGTGTAAGGATGGCGTGGCGCATCAAAAATGCGGTCGACCGGCGCCGCTTCGACAGGCCGGCCTGCGTACATGACCATCACGCGATCTGCGAGTTCCGCGACGATACCGAGATCATGGCTGATGATGACCAAGCCCATGCCGGTCTCGCGGCGCATCTCCTTGAGCACTTCGAGGATCTGAGCCTGGATGGTGACATCGAGTGCGGTCGTCGGCTCGTCGGCGATGAGGAGGTCCGGCTCGCCGGCGAGCGCCATCGCGATCATGACGCGCTGGTTCATGCCGCCCGAAAGTTCATGCGGATACTCCGACAGCCGCTGTGTGGCTGCAGCGATTTGCACCCGCTCGAGCAGGCGTCGCGCCTCCGCTGCCGCCGACCGTTCGCTCAAGCCGCGATGGAGCACGAGACTCTCGATCAACTGTCGGCCGATGCGGTGGACGGGATTGAGGGAGGATGTGGGATCCTGGAAGATCATGGCGATGCGCTTGCCGCGGATCGCTGCCATCTCTCGTTCGCTCAGCCCGAGGATATCGCGCCCATCGAGCTGTACACTTCCGGAGACACGCGCTCGTGAGCCGAGCAGCCCCAAGGCGCCGAGGCATGTGATGCTCTTGCCCGATCCCGATTCTCCGACGATGCCGACCGCTTCGCCCTTTTCGATCTGGAGATCGAAGCCGTGAAGCGCTCGCACGATGGATTGACCGGTGTCGAAATCGATGGTCAGCCCATTGATGCGAACGAGCGGTTCCCGCATTCCGCCGTGCTCCTCAATGCCTTGACGTTGAGCTGAGATTGCAAGCACGTAGCGGCTGGGTACGACAGATACATGACAGCGTGCGTGCCGCGCCGTAGGCTTAGCTGCTGCGTCCAGATCGCGCATCTTCGCTACTGTCCGACACCACCACCACGAAGCGAGCCCACAAATGAGCCGTCCGCTTAGCATTGCCGTCGCACCTTATGACCGCACACTGCCTCTCATGGCCGGACTCATCCCGATCGAGGGCATAACACCCACGTACGTGACGGCGCCGCTCGAGGAAATCTTTGCCCGTGCCTTCGACGGGCAAGCCTTCGATGTCACCGAGCTGTCCTTCAGCAACTACCTCTACCTGACTGCGACCACTGGCTGCCCGTACGTCGGCCTGCCCATCTTTCCTTCGCGTGCCTTCCGCCATTCGGCAATCTACATCCGAACAGATCGCGGCATCCATGGGCCACGCGACCTTGCCGGCCGCGTCGTCGGTGTGCGCGAATTCTCCATGACGGCAGCGTTGGTCGCGCGCGGCGTGCTCGAAGACGATTTCGGCCTGCGGGCGTCCGAAGTGCGCTGGCGTTATGGACCGGCGGACAAATATGACTCGCAACCGATCGTTCGCGTGTGCCCACCCGGCATCGAGCTCGAGCCGCTCCCCCAAGCGGGCAATCTCTCGGATGCTCTCGCAAGCGGTGAACTAGATGCTCTTGTTGCTTACAAGCCGCCGAAGGCATTTCTCGACGGCCACTCCAACATTCGCCGCCTGTTCGAAGACTATCCGGCGATCGAAGCGGATTACGCGCGCCGCACCGGCATTTTTCCGATCATGCATCTGCTCGGCATTCGTCGGGAGCTTGCCGAGCGCGAGCCCGGGCTTTGCTTACGCGTGTGCGATGCCTTCGATGCCGCGCGCCGCTATGCAATCGACCGCACGAAGGAAGCGCAAGCGCCGTTCACGAGTTTGCCGTGGGCGCCGGTCGAACTAGCGCGCGCGGCGAGCATTCTCGGGGAAGATTTTTGGAGCTACGGCGTCGACGCGAATCGATCGGCCATCGACGCGCTCTGCCGCTACTCCTTCAATCAAGGAATTGCGCCACGTCTCTTGAAGGCGGAGGAGCTGTTCGCGTCTGAAACGCTGTCCTGGAACGGCATGACGCGCTGCTGCTGATCTTCCTGCCGGAGGTCGTTCCGATCGTGCCGAACCTGCTATTCGGTACGTACTGAGAAGGTCAGGTCTATTCGATCACTGCGCGATACAGATCACGCTCCGTAGCGGCGCGCCGAAGTCTTTGCAGAACGGCCGGCTCACGCAACTTTCGGGCAACGGCGGCGAGGGCGTTGAGTTGCTCGAGCTGAGATGTCGCCGGCAGCACGAGCAGAAATGCCAAGTCTACGGGCTGTCCATCGACCGCATCGAATGCAATCGGCTTTGCGAGACGAACCAGCAGACCGAAGGGCCTTGTCACCTCGCGAAAACGCGCGTGCGGAATGGATACGCCGTTGCCGATGCCCGTCGATCCCAGTTCGTCGCGCTTGGCAAGCTCTTGCTCCAGCAAATCTGCCGGCAAATCGAGAGCTACGGCCGCGCGGCCAGCCAGCTCCTTCAACAATCCTACCTTGTCGTGGGCGCCGACATTGATCGCCACGTCGGAAGTTGAAAGAAAGTCCTTGATGTCCATTGCTGCTCCTTCGGGCGTTCCGCGCGTGGCACACGCCCTCATCGGACCGTGAGGCTGCTAGTCCGGCGCCCGCAAGCGATAGCCGATGCCGATCTCGGTCATGATGTGCTGCGGGCGCTCCGGATCGGGCTCGATCTTCTGGCGGAGCTGCCTCACATAAACGCGTAGGTACTGTGGGTCAGTCGGCTCGTCCCATAGTTCCTGCATCAGGAACTTGTGCGTGAGAACTTTCCCGGCGTGCTGAACAAGCAACCGCAGCAAATCATACTCCTTGGGCGACAGCTTCACTTCCTTGTCGCCGAGCTTGACGATCCGGCGGACGAGATCGACGCTCAGGTCGCCAAACTGGAACACGGGGCGCTCGCCCTGCGCCTGCAGCTGGTGCCTCAGAGCCGCGCGCATGCGAGCGAACAGCTCCTCCATACCGAATGGCTTGGTGACATAGTCGTCGGCACCGAGATCGAGCGCCGCCACCTTGCCGGCCTCGTCGCCGCGGCTCGACAGCACAACGATAGGCAGGCTGTTCTCTCGTTGCCGGATCCTTTTCAGAAGCTCGAGGCCGTCGATGTCGGGCAGGCCCAGATCGAGGATGACAAGATCCGGATTGTTGGAGATCAGCTCGAGTGCGATCTTGCCGTTCTGCGCCTCCAGTACGTCGTAGCCCTGCGACGTGAGGCCCATGCGCAGGAGCTTGCGTATGGGGGGCTCGTCGTCGACGATCAGGATTCTCGCGGAGGTCGCACTCATGCCGCATACTTCTTTCGCTCGTCCGACTTCACCACCGGCAGCGTGATGGTAAACACCGCGCCTTTGGGACTAGTGCGGTTGGCAGCAACAATCGTGCCGTTCAGCGCCTCGATAAAGCCGCGGGAGATCGCGAGACCGAGGCCGGTGCCAGCGCGTACCTGATCACCTTTGCGTGCGCGATAGAACTTGTCAAAAATGCGCTCCAGATCTGCGTCGGGTATGCCCTCACCCTCGTCCAGGACCTGCAGTTTCACACTCTCGCCGTCCCGCCAGCTCGTTATGCGGACCGTGGTGGCTGGCGGCGCATACTTGGCCGCGTTGTCGAGGAGGTTGAACAGCACCTGCTCGAACAGCACGGCGTCGACCATGACCATCGGCAACTCAGGGCTGATCTCGACCTCTACGCGATGCCCTGCAAGGATCTTGCTGGCACGTTCGAGCGCGCTGCCGACGATCTCGCCGACGTCGTGAGCCGCGGTGTTTGGCACGACAGCGCCCGATTCAAGCTTGGTCATATCGAGCAAATTGGCAATGAACCGATTGAGGCGCTCCGATTCCTCGATGATGGTCGAGAGCAGGTCGTCCTTCGATTGCGCATCGAACGATTGCGACAGATCGCGAAGCGCGCCGGCGGAGCCGAGAATCCCCGCGAGGGGTGTCTTGAGATCGTGCGATATGGAGGTCAGCAGCGCCGAGCGCAGGCGTTCGGTCTCGGCCGTTCGATGGACCCGGTCGATGTCCTCGACGAGGTGCACACGCTCGATCGCCAGCGCGCCCTGATCGGCGAGGGCGTCCAGAAGCCGACGCTGATCGGCGCGAAGCAGCGGCGCCGGACCGTCGCGACTGATCCCCACGATGCCGATCGCTCCCCGCCCGGTGCGCATCGGCATGAACAACCACTTCGCCCCGGGGAGTGCATCGGAGTCGCGACCGGCCGGTCGCGCCTTCTCCC
>JAEZAW010000382.1 GCA_023430315.1 Pseudomonadota bacterium
GTCACCTTGTCGGGCGCGGCCATGGGCGAGATCGTGCGCTGGTAGACCATCTCAGGTGCCTTCTGCGCGGGATCCTCGAGCACCTTGCCCTCGGAGGACGAGTGCAGCAGGTTCGCGTCGACCGAGAATGGCGCCTCGCCTTCCTTGTCCTTGGCAATCGGGATCTGATGGCTGCGCGCGAAATCGAGGAGATCCGTGCGGCTCTTGAATTTCCATTCACGCCATGGCGCGATGATCTTGATGCCGGGCTCGAGCGCGTAGTAGCTCAGCTCGAAGCGGACCTGGTCGTTGCCCTTGCCGGTCGCGCCATGGCATACGGCATCGGCGCCGGTCTTACGTGCTATATCGATCTGCGCCTTGCTGATCAGCGGCCGCGCGATCGACGTGCCGAGCAGGTAGATGCCCTCGTAGACGGCGTTCGCACGGAACATCGGGAACACGAAATCGCGGACGAACTCCTCGCGCAGATCCTCGATGAAGATGTTCTCGGGCTTGATGCCGAGCATGAGCGCTTTCTCGCGCGCCGGCCCGAGTTCCTCGCCCTGACCGAGATCGGCCGTGAAGGTGACGACCACGCAGCCGTACTCCTCCTGCAGCCACTTCAGGATGATCGAGGTATCGAGGCCGCCCGAATAGGCGAGCACGACCTTTTTCACGGACTTCGGCGCAGATGACATGGCAGCTCGACCTTTCGGGCGCAGACAGGGCGTTTGCGGCGGCACTATAGGGAGCGCGGCCGCTGCCGCAAGTACCAGCGGCAGTACCCGATTACACCGAAACTTGACATCGGTATGCGGTTTCCAACCATAACAACTAGATGAATGGAAATGACCAATTGCCTGACCTGCCTAGCAAGGATGCCGCAGCTTTCGATGCGGCCCACGCGCGCTCTTACGCTGAGGGGCCGCCCCGACAGGTTCCCGGCCTAGCCGGCCTTCACCGCATGACTTCATTGCTCCTGGCGGAGCGAGTCCCAACGAACGGGCGCGTGCTGGTGCTCGGGGCGGGTGGCGGCCTCGAACTCAAGGCGCTCGCAGACGACCACGCCGGTTGGACCTTTGACGGTGTCGACCCGTCAGTCGAGATGCTCAGGGCGGCGGAACAGACCGTGGGGCCGCATGCAGCGCGCGTGCGGTTGCATCATGGTTACATAGACGACGCCCCGGAAGGGCCGTTCGACGGCGCCACCTGTCTTCTGACACTCCATTTTGTTTCTCGCGACCGACGCCTGGAGACCCTTCACCAGATCCATCGACGTTTGACGCCGGGGGCGCCGTTTACCGTTGCTCACATCAGTTTCCCACAAACGGAGCCCGAGCGGACGATCTGGATCGGCCGGCACGTCGCGTTCGCGGGAACCGCTCCCGCGAACGTCGAGAGCGCCAAGCAAGCCATCGCGAGCAAGCTCGCAATCCTTTCGCCGGAGGAAGACGAAGCCACGCTTCGCGATACAGGGTTCTCCGGCGTGAGTCTTTTCTACGCTGGCCTAAGCTTCAGGGGATGGGTGGCATACGCCTAGCCGGCCAGTCGTGCTGTTATCGGGCCTGGGACTCAGCCCCCGCCCACCGACTGACGAAACCAATTCAAACCTTGGCCGATGACGTCGCCGAACATCAGCAGCACGAACGCCCAGAGAAAAGCCGAGCTCCAGTTCGCCAGCTGAAACGTCGGGCGCGGCATCTCGACGATGCCGGCGACGAGCGGCACTGACGCTCTGAGCGGACCCGAGAAGCGGCCGAGAACGATCGCCCAGGCACCCCACTTTTCGAAGAAGGCATGGCCCTTGGGAAGCAGGTCCGGATAGTTCCGGAGCGGCCACATGCGCGCGATCTGCTCGTGGTAGTGCTGACCGAGCCAGTAGGAGAACCAGTCTCCGAGCGCGGCGCCGACCGCGGCCATGGTCATGATGAACCAGAAGTCCAGACCGCCACTGGCGCCGATGAGCGTGCCGATGGTCACAAGGATAGCCCAGAACGGCAGGACGAGGGAGATGAACGCCAGGGACTCGCCGAACGCGAGTACGAACACGACCGGCCCGGCCCACGCCTTGTGCTCCTTCACGAACGCGATGATCGCATCCGCATAAGCTTCCAGTCCCATTCATCCTCCAGATGACTGCGGCCCCTCGTTGGCACCTGCCCGGAGGAAGCTCGCGAGCGTGTACAGGCTTGCAGGGCCAAGCTCAAGCAGTTGCAGATCTGGCAGACAGAATGATGAACCCGCGCAGCTTAGGCCTGTCCGCGGCAGCCTCGCCGCCGCATCTCGGCGCTAAGCTCCTTCGAGACTTCCGCCGCGAGCATGGTGCCGCGCGACTTCTGCGCCGGCGACAACCCGCCCGAATGCGGACCGTTGAGCGATGAGGGCGCGGCGTCGGCTTCGCGCTTGCCGTGCATCAGCTCATCACACGAAAGATCGCGCTTGCGGCTTCTGAAAGCGAACAGGCGCACACCCGCAGCATAGGAGTGCGCGTTGGCCGGCTCGCGCACCCACGTGCGCTTGGGATCGGCCAGCATCTGCTTGAGCGCCGCGCCTCGCGCCTGGACACACGGTGGGCTGTCGTCGACGCAATCAGCCCGCGGTGGCTCGGTCGCCGCAGTTTCGAGATTTAATCCGGAGCAGGAGGCAAGGGCGCTCGCAAGCGCCGCCACCGAGGCGGTTACGAAGAAACGCCCGGGCAGGCGACGGACTGTCATGGAAGGTCCTCTTGTAAGCAATGCAGCGCGAGCATAGAAGCCTTAGAAATGCGGCTATCTGATTTCCAATGGCCGCCGAAATAACATAATTCAGTAACCGGAGTAACGGGTTCCGGGCTAAGTCACTGAATTAGGCAGCTATCAGCCCAGTGCCCACCATCAGATCCAGGGAGAACGCACCTCATGGCGCACGCCATCCGAGTACATCAGCACGGCGGCCCCGAGGCCCTCAAGTACGAGGCCATCGAAGTCGGCGCACCAGGCGCCGGCCAAGTCAAACTCAAGCAGCACGCGATCGGCGTGAATTTCATCGACGTCTACCAGCGTACCGGCCTCTATCCGCAGACGCTCCCCTTCTCGCCGGGAAATGAGGGCGCTGGCGAAGTCACCGCTGTCGGCGATGGCGTGACGGATCTGAAAGTCGGCGATCGTGTTGCCTATGCCGGCGCAATCGGCGCCTACGCGAGCGAGCGCATCGCACCTGCCGACAAGCTCGTCAAGCTCCCGGATTCGATTCCATACGAGACAGGCGCGGCAATGATGCTGCAAGGCATGACCGTGCAGTACCTGCTGCGCCGCACGTACAAGGTCGGTCCCGACACGACGCTGCTGCTGCACGCCGCGGCCGGCGGTATCGGCCTCATTGCCTGCCAGTGGGCAAAGCACCTCGGCGCAACGATCATCGGCACGGCAAGCTCGGAAGAGAAGTGCGCCCTCGCCAAGGCGGCCGGCGCAACGCACATGATCAACTACAAGACCGAGAACTTCGTCGAGCGCGTGAACCAGATCACGGGCGGCAAGAAGTGCGACGTCGTCTACGACTCGATCGGCAAGGACACGTTCCCGGCTTCGCTCGATTGCATCAAGCCGCTCGGCCTCTTCGTGACCTTCGGCAATGCCTCGGGTCCGATCGACGCCTTCAACGCGGGCATTCTCGCCGCCAAGGGTTCGCTCTACATGACGCGGCCGACGCTCAACACGTACACCGCATCGCGCGCCGACCTCGTCGCAACGGCGAAGGATCTTTTCGACGTGGTCGGTTCGGGCGCCGTGAAGATCAACGTCAATCACAAGTATGCGCTGAAAGACGCAGCGCAGGCGCATATCGATCTCGAAGGCCGTAAGACCACGGGCTCGATTATTTTGCTGCCTTAGTTTGCTGGCCGCCGCCTGCTGGGAAGAGAGCCCTTATCCCCTCTCCCCGTCCTTCACGGGGAGAGGGTTAGGGTGAGGGGCGACGGCATACGCCGACGTTTGCGATGTGCCGCCCCTCATCCCGACCTTCTCCCCGCGTGCGGGGAGAAGGTGAAATGCGGAGCGGCCTTTGCCTTATGGCCGCGCAACAATCAGACGCAATG
>JAEZAW010000036.1 GCA_023430315.1 Pseudomonadota bacterium
TCGGCCACAACGGCAACCTGACGAACGCTCTGACGCTCCGCCAGGAACTGGTCTCCTCGGGCGCCATCTGCCAGTCGACCTCGGACACCGAGGTCATCCTCCATCTCATTTCCCGCTCGCGGAAGCGTCGCATCGTCGAGCGCTTCATCGACGCATTGTTGCAGATCGAAGGCGCCTATTCGCTCGTCTGCCTCACAAACGACATGCTGATCGGCGCCCGCGATCCCGTCGGCATCCGCCCGCTGGTCCTCGGCAAGCTCGGCGAAGCTTATGTGCTTGCCTCCGAAACTTGCGCCCTCGACATCGTCGGCGCTCAATTCGTGCGCGAGATCGACAACGGCGAGGTGGTGATCATTACGTCGGAGGGTGTCGAGAGCCATCGCCCCTTCCCCAAACGCCCGGCTCGTCCTTGCATCTTCGAGTACATCTATTTCGCCCGCCCAGACTCCATCTCCGGCGGGCGAAGTGTTTATGACGTCCGCAAAAGCTTCGGCATCGAGCTTGCGCGCGAGTCGCTCGTGCCGGCCGACGTGATCGTGCCGATCCCCGACTCTGGCGTGCCCGCGGCGATCGGCTATTCGCAGTGCTCGAGCATTCCCTACGAGCTCGGCATTGTGCGCAACCACTACGTCGGCCGCACGTTCATCGAGCCCGAGCAGCGCATCCGCGCCCTCGGCGTCAAGCTGAAGCACTCGGCCAACGTTGGTGTCATCCGCGGTGCCCGCGTCGTCCTGATCGACGACAGCGTCGTACGCGGTACGACCTCGAAGAAGATCGTGACCATGATCCGCGATGCCGGCGCCAAGGAGGTCCACATGCGGATCTCGAGCCCGCCGATCAAGCATCCGGATTTCTACGGCATCGACACGCCGCGCACGACCGAGCTGCTGGCCGCGAATATGTCCGTCGAGGAAATGCGCGACTTCATGGGCGCCGACAGCCTCGCGTTCCTGTCGATCGACGGCACATACCGCGCCATGGGCTACGATCGCCGCGATGCGAAGAACCCGCAGTTCACCGATCACTGCTTCACCGGCAACTACCCGACGCGCCTCGTCGACCGCGACGGCTCGAACGGCTACCAGCTCTCGCTGCTCGCCGAAGTGAGCTGAAGCCGACCTATCGTTACTCGCGAATTCTGAGGCCTGCACGCCCTGCGCTGCGGGCCTGCTGCTTTGCACGTGTTGGGCATTGCGCGGGCCTGCATCCGTGCCGCAAAATGTACGGACTTAAGCAACAACAATCCCGGAAACGCCCATGAAACTGATCGACGCCGCGCGCGTCATCCGCTCGAAGAACGCCGGGCCGACCCAGGTCACGCTCGATCTCATGTTCGACACGCGCGAGATGTACGAGCGCGCGCTCGCCGCGCCGAGCCTCAAGGCTGCCGTCATCGCCCAGCGCTTCAATGTCGCCGAAGCCGAGATCATTCCCTATCCGGCCGCCAACGCGATCAAGATCGTGCTTCCCCGCCGCATCATCGCCGGCACGCCGGGTGATACCGACGTCTATGGCGCCCAGCAGCATCGCCCCATTCTGGATGTCGAAATATGAGCGCCTTCGCCTCCACCATCGACGCCTGGAAACGCGAGAAGGGCCCGCTGCGCATCCTCTCCGCCTCCGGCCAGCTCGGCTATGGCATTCCTGAGCCCGCCTTCCGCGCCGGCATTGCAAGAAAGCCGCATCTCATCGGCGCCGACATGGGCTCCGTCGATCCCGGTCCCTACTACCTTGGTGCGGGCCAGCTCGCGACCGCGCGGCGCTCCTCGAAGCGCGATCTCGGCCTCGCAATCACCGGCGCCGTGAAGAACCGCATTCCCTTCATTCTCGGCACAGCCGGGACCGGCGGCGGCGATCCGCATCTTGCCGGCACCATGGAGATCATCCGCGAGATCGCGCGCGAGAACGATCTGCACTTCCGCGTCGCCACCATTCGTGCCGAGATGCCGCGCGATGTCGTGAAGTCTGCGGTGCGGGCGCGCAAGGTCACGTCCATCGGTCCGATCGCCGCGCTCACCGAGGCTGACGTTGACGGCGCCGCGCGCATTGTCGGCCAGATGGGCATGGAAGCCTTCCAGCGCGCCATTGACCTCGAGCCCGACATCATCATCGCGGGGCGTGCCTGCGATACGGCCATCTACGCGACGCTGCCGCAGCGTCTCGGCTTTCCTGTCGGACCGGCCCTCCAGATGGCCAAGATTATCGAGTGCGCCTCGCTTTGCTGCGAGGGCGGTGGGCGCGATGCCATGCTCGGCACGCTCGAGGGCGAGAGCTTCGTCCTCGAAAGCATGAACCCCAACCGGCGCGCGACGCCCATGTCCGTTGCCGCGCACAGTCTCTATGAGCAGGCTGATCCGCTCTCGGTCGCGGAGCCCGAAGGCGTGCTCTATCTCGCCGACGCCAAGTACGAGGCCGTGGACGAGCGCCGCGTGCGCGTGTCAGGCGGCCGATGGGAGCCGGCTACGCAATTCACGGTGAAGATCGAGGGGGCGACGCGCATCGGCGCGCGCGCTGTCCTCGTCGCGGGCTCGACGGATCCCGTGTTCATCGCCAAGGCGCAGGAGATCGCGGCGAGCGTCGAGACCATGGTGCGCGAGCTGGTTCCGCCCAATCCGAAGCGGCCTTACGAGCTTTTCTTCCGCTTCTACGGCCTCGGTGTGGTCGGCGGCCAGCCGGTGACCACCGTGCCGGAGGAAGTCGGCGTGCTCGTCGAATGCATCGCCGAGACCGAGGAAGAAGCGCGCGCCGTCGCCGCAAGCGCCAAGCAGTACCTGCTGCACGCCCCCTTCCCTGGGCGCATCTCGACAGCCGGCAATCTCGGTTTCCCGTTCACGCCGCCGGAGATGACGGCCGGTGACGCCTACCGCTTCAGCATCTATCACATCATGCAAGTCGACGACCTCGCACCGCTCTTTCCTGTCTCGATCGAAACCATCGGCTGATCGCGCCGCAAAATTCTACGGGAGGACGACCATGGACCTGCAGCTTGCCGGCAAGAAAGTGCTCGTCACGGGCGGATCGAAGGGCATTGGCGTCGCCATCGGCGAAGCCTTCGCCGCGGAGGGCGCCGACGTCATCCTTGTCTCACGCAGCGCCGATGCGCTCACCGCCGCCGCCAATGACATCCGCTCGCGCCATCAGGCCAATGTCACGACGCACGCCGCCGACCTCTCGCAGGAAGCCGCGCGCGAAGCGACGATGGCGCGCTTTCCCGATATCGACATCCTCGTGAACAATGCGGGCGCGATTCCTGGCGGGAGCATCCTCGACATGAGCATGGCCAAATGGACCGAGGCCTGGGCGCTCAAGGTCATGGGCTACGTGCACATGACGCAGATGGCACTTCAGCAGATGAAGCCCCGCAAAGCCGGCACCATCATCAACATCATCGGGATGGCCGGGCCGGCGCCGCGGTGGGACTATATCTGCGGCTCCATGGGCAATGCCGGACTCAATGCCTTCACGAAGGGCGTCGGCGCGGGGGCCGCTGACTTCGGTGTGCGCGTGTTCGGTATCAACCCGGCGGCGACGCGCACGGACCGCATCATGACGCTCAGCAAGACGCGCGCGAAAACCACTTTCGGCGACGAAAGCCGCTGGGAGGAAGTGCTCGGTACGCTGCCATTCGGCCGCCTCAAAGAACCGCAAGAAGTAGCAGCACTGACGGTCATGCTCGCTGCGCCGCAAGTGGCGTATCTCTCGGGCACGGTCATCGACATGGACGGGGGCGGTCAGTATCGGCGTTGATCGGCGCTGAACGTGCCTCCAGCTGGGCACTCTCCGGGCTGGCTCGCATGGCCATCGATACGACCCGCACGATCGAGATCAAGCAATCGCCCTGGCGCATGATCGGCCTCATCGCGGCCGGCGGCGCCCTCGTCGCGACATCCTGGTTCCTGGCGATCCAGCCGCAATGGACGGTGCAGGCGATCGGCTGGTTCGGCGTCCTCTTCTTCGGCGCGATGCTGGCAATCGCCATCTGGCGCCTGCTCACGGTCACGGGGTCGGTGATCACGGTCTCTCCGCGCGGCGTACGCGACACGCGCGTCGCCTCCGACATCGTGCCCTGGTCGGCCATCAACGGCATCTCGACCTGGTCGGCGTACAACCAGCCGGCGATCGTCCTCGCCGTCGATCCGGCTATCGAGCGCACGTTGCATCTGACGCGGCTCGCGCGCCTCACGCGCAAGGCCAACGCCGCCGTCGGCGCCGACGGTCTCTGCATTGCCTCTCAGGGCCTCAGAATGGGCCATGATGCCCTGCTGGAGACGATCACGGCCTACTGGCAACGCGCGCACGGCGATCGTCCTTAGGACGGACCGGTCAAGCCCACTGGACGCGCCCGCCTGAGCCCCCTAAGACAGCCCGCAACGCGGTTTCACCACACCCGCAAGGGCTACCACCATGTTTGATATCAAGGCCATTCGCGACAATCCCGCCGCCTTCGACGCCGGCATCAAGCGCCGCGGGCTGGAGCCGCTCTCGTCCGGCCTCATCGCGAGGGACGAGGAACTGCGCGCGATCAAGACGCGCCTGCAGGAAGTCCAGGCGCGGCGCAACGCGGCCTCGAAGGAGATCGGCAAGGCCAAGGGCGCCAAGGACGAGGCGTTGGCGGCGAAGCTCATGGCGGAGGTTGCATCCCTCAAGGATCAGCTTCAGGCGGATGAGGACGAGCAGCGCCAGCTGGAAGCCGCGTTGGAGCGCGAGTTGGCCGTGCTGCCGAATATTCCGCTCGCCGACGTCCCCGACGGCGCGGACGAGACGGCCAACGTCGAAGTGCGCCGCTGGGGCGATCCCAAAACCATGCCGGCCGCGAGCCTCAACAAGCCGAAACAGCATTTCGAGCTTGGCGAAGCGCTCGGCCTCATGGACTTCGAGGCGGCTGCGCGCATGTCCGGTGCGCGCTTCGTCGTGCTGAAGGGTCAGCTCGCACGCCTCGAGCGCGCGCTCGCGATGTTCATGCTCGACATTCACACCGGCGAGTTCGGCTACACCGAATGCCAGGTGCCGCTGCTGGTGCGTGATCCTGCGATGTACGGCACAGGGCAACTACCGAAGTTCAAGGAAGACCTTTTTGAAGCAGGCTCCAATATTGATGACTTGCTCATAGGGGTGGACATTATTGGTTCCGCTAAGGAGTTGATCGAAGCCCGCGAGCAGAACCGCCGCTGGCTCATCCCCACCGCCGAGGTGCCGCTGACGAACCTCGCTCGCGAGCAGATCATCGACGAAGCAACGCTGCCGCTACGCTACACGGCATGGTCGCCGTGCTTCCGCTCTGAGGCGGGCGCGGCCGGACGCGACACGCGCGGCATGATCCGCCAGCATCAGTTCAGCAAGGTCGAGCTGGTCTCCATCACCACGCCCGCGCAATCGCTCGCCGAGCACGAGCGCATGACCAACTGCGCCGAGACCATCCTCAAGCGCCTCGGCCTCCCCCACCGTACGATCGTTCTCTGCACGGGTGACATGGGCTTCTCCGCCCAGAAGACCTACGATATCGAGGTCTGGCTGCCGGGCCAGGATGCCTACCGCGAGATTTCGTCCTGCTCGGTGTGCGGCGACTTCCAGGCCCGCCGCATGGGCGCGCGCTTCCGCCCGGCCGGCGGCAAGGGCACGGAATTCGTGCATACGCTGAACGGCTCCGGCCTCGCGGTCGGCCGCACGCTCATCGCGATCCTGGAGAACTACCAGCAGGCCGATGGCACCGTGCTCATCCCCGAGCAGCTAAGGCCATACATGGGCGGCATGGAACGAATCGCGCAATCCTGAATTCCCCAACGCGCGAATCGACGGTTACCGGATCCCTAAGAGCGCGAAAATTACATTCTCGAAATAGTGGGGAACAACCTTGGCTTACCTCAGTTCTTTATACTGAGGAGACATGAGCCATGGAGAAACAGGTACTCAGCAGACTGGGCGCGCACCTGCGGAAGGAAATCGTGCCTTTGGAAGACCTCCCGTATCCCATGCGGGAGGCGTTGCGGAGGTTGGCGGAGAAGCACGACGGACGCCCGGTCGCATCCAACGACGACGAACAGAATTGCGAGAATACGAGCCAGGATAGTGGCGGCCCCGGCCAGCCGCACAGTTCTTCGATGTCGAAGGAGTAGATCTAGGCGGGTTTTTTCGCCTTTGCCTTTGTTTTCGTGCCCGTAGATCCGAACCCGCCGGCGCCGCGCTTGGTCTCGGATACCGCCTTCACCTCGACGAGGTTCGCCTGCACGACGGGCGCGACGATGATCTGCGCAATGCGCTCGCCGCGCTCGATCGTGACCGTCTCGGCGCCGAGATTGATCAGCATGACCATGACCTCGCCGCGGTAGTCGGAATCGATCGTACCCGGCGAGTTCAGCAACGTGATGCCGTGGCGAATGGCGAGGCCCGAGCGCGGCCGCACCTGCACCTCGTAGCCCTCGGGGATCTGCAGCACGAGACCAGTCGGCACCAGCTTGCGTTCGCCGTGGGCAAGCTCCATCGGCGCGTTCTCGGGCACTGCTGCAACGAGATCCATGCCCGCAGCACCCGCGGACTGATAGGCCGGTAGATCCAGGCCCTCGGCGTGCGGCAGCCGCAGCACCTCGATCGTCACTTTTCCCATATTGCCCCCGATTGCTCCGCGCCCCCGCGCGATCAGGCTTCGCCCGTGTTCTCCGCGAGCCACTCAGCCACGCGATCCATCAAACGGCGCGCGACATCGCCCTTGTCGAGGTCAGGCCAGCTCTCGACGCCATCCGCACTCACGATGTGCACAGCATTACGGTCGCCACCCATGATGCCAGTCGCAGGCGAGACATCGTTGGCGACGATCCAGTCGGCAGCCTTGCTCTTGCGCTTCTTCTTCGCGTTCTCGAGCACGTTCTCCGTCTCGGCCGCAAAACCGACCACGAGTGGCGGGCGCTTGCCGGCCTTTGCGTGACCGACCGTCTTCAGAATGTCCGGGTTCTCGACGAGCGTGAGCGTCGGCGTATCGCGCTTCGGATCTTTCTTGATCTTCTGATTGCTCGCATCGGCGACGCGCCAGTCCGCAACCGCTGCCGCGAAAATGCCGACGTCCGCTGGCAGCGCCGCTTCGACCGTCGCCAGCATCTCGCGCGCACTCTCCACACGCGACACGAACACGCCGTGCGGAATGGGCAGATCCGTCGGACCGGAAACAAGCGTCACGCGGGCGCCGAGCGCGCGCGCCGCCGCCGCGAGCGCGTAGCCCTGCTTGCCCGACGAGCGATTGGCGATGTAGCGCACGGGGTCGATGGGCTCGTGAGTGGGGCCAGCCGTGATCAGCACATGGC
>JAEZAW010000042.1 GCA_023430315.1 Pseudomonadota bacterium
AACACCGCGAGGCCGTCGAGAAAATTATCGACTTCCTCGAGATCCAGCACATTCGCAAGGCGCCCGTGGGCAAGCTTCCTTACGGTCTCCAGAAGCGCGTGGAGCTAGGTCGCGCGCTCGCCATGGAGCCGGAGCTCCTGCTTCTCGACGAGCCCATGGCCGGCATGAACCTCGAAGAGAAGAAGGACATGTCGCGCTACATTCTCACGGTGAACGATCAGTTCGGCACCACTGTCGCGCTTATCGAGCACGACATGGGCGTCGTGATGGATATCTCCGATCGCGTCGTCGTTCTCGAGTATGGGCGCAAGATCGCGGATGGTACGCCCGATGAGGTCCAGCGCGACCAGCGCGTCATCGACGCCTATCTCGGTATCAGCCACTAGGGAGCGGCGCGCGTGGTTGTTTTCGGTCAATTTCTGGAAGTCCTCATCGGCGGTCTGCTCGCGGGAGTCCTCTACTCGCTCGTCGCGCTCGGTTTCGTGCTGATCTTCAAGGCCTCGGGTGTCTTCAACTTCGCGCAGGGTGCGATGGTGCTGCTTGCCGGCCTCGCTCTCGTACGCTCGCTCGACTTCATGGTGGCGCGCGGCATCCCTGACTGGGCCGCGATCGTGCTCGCGCTCCTCTTTGCCGCTGTCGTCATGGCGATCGCGGCCGCGCTCATCCAGAAGCTCGTGCTCGGGCCGCTCGTCAATCAGGATGGCCTCTCGCTCTTCATGGCGACGATCGGCATAACCTTCGTCATCGAAGGCGCGGGGCAGATGATCTTCGGCTCGGATGTGTACCCGCTGTCGCTCTTCCCGACCGATGCCTGGTTCATCCTCGACGGAATCTTCGAGGGTGGTCTGCTGGTGAGCAAGATCGACGTCTGGGGTGGTGTCATTGCCGGCGCGCTCGTTGCTGTCCTCGCAATCTTTTTCCAGCGCACGAAGACGGGCCGCGCCCTGCGCGCGGTCGCCGACGATCATGCGGCGGCCGAGTCCGTTGGCATCCCGATCACCTGGATCTGGTTCGTGGTCTGGCTCGTCGCCGGCCTCGTCGCGCTTACGGCAGCGACCGTCTGGGGCACCAAACTCGGCGTGCAGTTCTCGATCACCTTCCTGGCGCTGAAGGCCTTGCCGGTCCTCATCATCGGCGGCTTCACGTCGGTGCCCGGCGCCATCGTCGGCGGCCTGATCGTCGGCTCGGGTGAGAAGATCGCCGAAGTCTATCTCGGCCAGCACATCGGCGGCGGCATCGAATACTGGTTTGCCTATGTGCTCGCCCTTGCCGTGCTGCTCGTAAGGCCCCAGGGCCTTTTCGGCGAGCGCATCATCGAACGGATCTGAGGAGGTGATGCGTGCTCTATCGTGAGGCCGGCCAGTTCAAGACCTCCTACGCCGCGGATATGGCGATCTTTCCGATCCGGCAGGATCGGATCGGCCTGATCGCGCTCCTGGTCTTTGCCTTCGTCGGCATACCTTTGCTCGCGCACTTCCAGCTCTGGCCGCTTGGCAGCGACTACTTCCTGCGAGCCATACTCATCCCGTTCCTGATCCTCTCGCTCGCAGCGATCGGCGTGAACATTCTCGTCGGCTATTGCGGACAGATCTCGCTCGGCAGCGGCGCCTTCATGGCGATCGGCGCTTACAGCGCCTACAAGTTCGGCACCGGCGTCCACATCCCGCTTGAGTTCCTGGGCACCGAGATCAGCATCGCGCCGCTGCCCGTTCTCCCGTCGATTCTGCTCGGCGGCGTCATGTCGGCCATCGTCGGCATACTGTTCGGCATTCCGAGCCTTCGGATCAAGGGCCTCTATCTCGCCGTTGCGACACTCGCCGCACAGTTCTTCTTCGACTGGGTCTTCCTGCGCGTCAAATGGTTCACCAACTATGCCCCGTCCGGTTCGGTCAATGCGCCTGAGCTGAGCTTCTTCGGCTTTCTCGTCCACTCGCCGATCGAGCGCTATCTGCTCTGCCTGATCTTCGTGACGATCTTCGCTCTCCTCGCGAAGAACCTCGTCCGCGGCAACATCGGGCGCCAGTGGATGGCGATCCGCGACATGGACATTGCCGCCGAGCTTATGGGTATTCGCCCCCTCTATGCCAAGCTGTCGGCCTTCGCCGTCTCGTCGTTCATCGTTGGCGTGGCCGGAGCGCTATGGGCGTTCATCTATCTCGGCTCTTGGGAGCCGCTTGCCTTCTCGATCGATCGCTCGCTGCAACTCCTGTTCATGGTTATCATCGGCGGCCTCGGCTCGATCCTTGGGTCGTTCCTCGGCGCGGCCTTCATCCTGATACTGCCGATCCTGCTCGATCAGGTGCCGCACGCCCTCGGCATCCCGATCACTGTCGAAACGGTTTCGCACCTCGTCTTCATCGTGACGGGTGCGCTCATCTGCTACCTTCTGATCGTCGAACCGCACGGCTTTGCGCGGCTGTGGTCGATTGCGAAGGAGAAACTCAGGCTGTGGCCCTTCCCTTACTGAGGCCGCACGTCGGAGCCAGTGTCCGGTCCGCGAAGTGGTGCGGCGAGCCGGGCGAACAAAAAGAAGCACCCGCGAAAATCCCGGCATCTGCCGGCTTGTGGAGGAGGAAGTAATGTTGCGAAAGACACTGGCAATTGCCACCGCGGCCAGCGCCGTGCTTTCCGGAGCCGGCATCATGCTCTCTGCCGGTCCGGCGATGGCACAAAACGAGCAGTTCATCCCGCGCCTCGTCTACCGGACGGGCGCCTATGCGCCGAACGGCATTCCGTTCGCCAATGGTGCGGCCGACTACATCACCATGCTCAATGAGCGGGATGGCGGTATCGGCGGCGTCAAGCTCGTCATGGAAGAGTGCGAGACGGGTTACGCGACGGACAAGGGCGTCGAGTGCTACGAGCGTCTGAAAGGGAAGGGGCCCACGGGTGCGGCATGGTTCTCGCCGCTGTCGACGGGCATCACTTTCGCGCTGACCGAGAAGGCGCCCGGCGACAAGATCCCGCTGCTCACCACCGGCTATGGCCGCTCGGAGAGCCGCAACGGCGCCGTGTTCTCATGGTACTTCATTGCCGTCGGCAGCTATTGGACGGCGGCGGATGTCGCTGTTCAGCACATCGCCAAGGAACTCGGCGGCTTCGACAAGCTCAAGGGCAAGAAAATAAGCCTCGTCTATCACGACAGCCCCTACGGCAAGGAGCCGATCGCGGCTCTGGAAGAGCGCGCGAAGCTCAATGGCTTCACGTTCAAGGCCATTCCCGTGACGCATCCAGGTGTCGAGCAGAAGTCGCAGTGGCTCGCGATCCGTCAGGACCGTCCGGACTACGTCCTGCTCTGGGGCTGGGGCGTCATGAACTCGACCTCGATCAAGGAGGCCGCAGCCGTCGCCTATCCTCGTGAGAAGATGATCGGCGTGTGGTGGTCCGGCGCCGAGCCCGATGTCATCCCCGCGGGCGACCAGGCCAAAGGGTACAAGGCGCTGCTGCTCCAGCATCCAGCCGGCAAGTTCGCCGTTCATGGCGATATCGAGAAGCACGTCTATGCGAAGGGTCAAGGCGTGGGCAAGGAACAGTTTGGTCATGTTCTCTATAATCGCGGCCTGATCGACTCTCTTGTCGGCACCGAGGCGATCCGCACAGCACAGGCGAAGTTCGGCAAGAAGCCGCTTACGGGCGAGCAAGTCCGCTGGGGCTTCGAGAACCTCAACCTGACGGCCGCGCGCATCAAGGAACTCGGCTTCGAGGGCATGTTGGCGCCCATAAAGTTCTCCTGCCAGGACCATCAGGGCGCGGACCAGGGCCGCGTCCATCAGTGGGACGGCAAGGAGTGGAAGATCATCTCCGACTTCTACACGGCGGATCGCAAGATCCTCGACCCGATGGTGGCCGAGCACTCTGCGAAGTATGCCGCGGAGAAGAAGATCACGGCGCGCGACTGCGCCAAGGAGAGCTGATCCAAAGGGTCTGAAAGCTCAGGCAATTGCCAGACAATCGAATGAGGCGGCTCGGTCGCCTCATTCAGACCAAGCTGAATGCATCGGAGCCCACCGCGTGACTGCTCAAGCCGCCCCTGCCGTAGAGCCGGCACCAGCCATCCTGAGCCTCAAGAATATCGAGGTCATCTACGACCACGTCATTCTCGTGCTCAAGGGCGTGTCGCTCGAGGTGCCGAAAGGCGGCATCGTCGCGCTGCTCGGTGCCAATGGTGCCGGCAAGTCGACGACGCTCAAGGCCATCTCGAACCTTCTGGAGTCCGAGCGCGGCGAGGTCACCAAGGGCGCCATCGAGTTCCAAGGCGAGCGCGTCGACGGCCTGACGCCGAATGCCATGGTCCGGCGCGGTCTCGTCCATGTCATGGAAGGCCGCCATTGCTTTGGTCATCTGACGGTCGAGGAAAACCTGATGACGGGCGCATATACGCGCCGCGATGGCGGTGCTGCTGTCCGCCAGGATCTCGAGATGATCTACAGCTACTTTCCGCGTCTCAAGGAGCGCCGCCAGAGCCAGGCAGGCTACATCTCCGGCGGCGAGCAGCAGATGACGGCCATTGGCCGCGCACTTATGAGCCGGCCGCGCATGATGCTGCTCGACGAGCCTTCCATGGGTCTCGCGCCGCAGCTTGTCGAGCAGATCTTCGAGATCACCAAGCGCATCAATCAGGAGCAGGGCGTATCGGTGCTGCTCGCCGAGCAGAACACCAACATGGCGCTCAAGTACGCGAACTACGGCTATATCCTGGAGACAGGTCGCGTCGTGCTCGATGGTGAGGCCAAGGCGCTGCGGGAGAACGCTGATGTCGCCGAGTTCTATCTCGGTGTTGCCGGCGGCGAGCGCGCTTCCTTCCGCGATGTGAAGCACTACAAGCGGCGCAAGCGCTGGCTCGCCTGATCTCGCTCTACCCTGGTTTCTTGAAACGCGCGCGCATGGTCTCGCATGGATCGGGGCGTTCCGCGCGCGGTGTCAGGATGACGAAGTCGGCCGCGGGCTTTCCTTGTGGGTCACGGTCAACGTAAGCCGTGGGATCGGTGCGACCTTCGCTGACTTCCATAAGCGTGACGGCCAGTATTTTCCGTTCCGGCGCCATGCGTGCGAGGTCCCGTGGCACGCCGCGATCCGTCCGCACATGGCCATTGCCCGCGAGCAGGATGGCTGAGCCATGTGCGCTCGCGGCATTCGCCAGGGCCGACGCCATGTGCGCATCGCGATAGCGTTGTGCCAGAGCCATGTTGCCGAAGGCGGTACGCGGCATGAGCCCGCAATGCGAAGCTTCGAGTTCGTCGAGCAGCGCACTTTCAAGCGCTTCCGGCAGTGGTGCATCGAGGCCGAGGCGTGGAACTGTTTCGGCTGGGAGCGCGTCGAGCCCACGGCGCGCGACATCGCGAACCTCCGCGCGCGTCGGATGGCCCGACAGGATCGGGAGACTGTGCGCAACAGCAGCTTCGAAGATCGGGAGAAACAACTGTGACGATGGCCAGCCGCTCTTGTCCCAGTCGAGACGTTCGAGCAGATCGCTCGCACCTTCTGGCGTCGGTGCGCGAGGCGCTTCGAGCGCTGTCGCTTGATCCGCACGGATATGCTCGAAGACGAGCGCCGGCTGCCGCTGCTTTTTGGCTTCGGCGATATCGGCAGCGATCGCCCTTATCAGCGCGCCACGAAGCGCGTGCTGCGCTCCATTGTCGTGGACCTCGCCGAGCAGGGCAATCCCGCCTTCTTCCAGGTGAGTTTTGATCGTGCCTTGGAGCTGTTCGATCGGGGCCGGACCGCAAGCACCGCCGACAGTTGGCGAAAGAGGCTCCGTTCCCTTCAGCACCATGCCGGTGAGCGGATGTGTGCTGGTCTTTTCTGGCCATGCCTCGCCGATCGAGCGCCAAATAGCGGCGCTCGGGCACGCAGGTTGCGCGCGCGTCTCAGCGGGAGCCAAGGTGCCGAGTAGACCCACCGCGGCGATCAGTGCCGTGGTGCGCATCATGCTTGCAGTATCAGCCAATCTTCGGAACGCCTTTGCCTTCGCCGATGTCCCAATACAATCCGGCCATGAGCTGAATAGCACTCCGAGAAAGTGGCATGAGAATGTGCTCGTCTGGCCAGTGCTGCGAGCACGAGGCATAGGAGTGCGGGATCCAGATCGTCGGCATCCCGAGATCGTCGGTGAAGATGTCATTGCAGATCGAGCCGCCCGTCGACGGGATGATCGCGGGCTTGACGTTGGTCGAGCGCTTTGCCGATCCCGTCACGAACTCGGCCCAGGGATGATCTGGCTCGGTGCGCGTCGCGGCAAATCCGCCATCGTTCGCGGCGGGTGGCGGGACAACCTTCACCAGCGTGTGGCCCTTGGCGGCGAGATGCGACTGCACTGCCGGGATGATCTGATCCACATTCGTGCCGGCGACGAAACGGAGCTGGCAGTTGGCGACCGCCTTGGGCGGGATCGCATTGACCGGTCGATCCGGCGTGCCCGTCGTGAAGGCCAGAATATTGAATGTATTGGCGGCATAGACGCGCTCGGCAGGCTTGAGCTCCGGCTCGCCCCACCATTCGTCGACTTTCGGTCCCTTGTCGCCGCCGTCGATCTCGACATCGGCGAGCACGTCCTTGACCGCGCGCGACATGGGCGGCGCCTTGAGCGCCTCGACGAGCAGCTCGCCCTTCGGACCGACGATCGAGGCGAGCGCATGAGCCAGGATGAAGCCGGGATTGGCAATGAGCCCGCCCCAGTTGCCAGAGTGATGCCCGCCTTCGCGCAGGTCGACGACGAGATCGAAGTTCAGCGCGCCGCGGCAGCCGAGCGAAATCGTCGGCCGGTCCTGCTTCACGCGCGGCCCGTCCGAGGCGATCAGCACGTCCGCGGCGAAATCGGCCTTGTTGGCGCGCACCAGCTGCTTCAGTCCCTTGGAGCCGGCTTCCTCGCCGGTCTCGATCATGAATTTGGCGTTGAAGCCGAGCTTACCGCCACGCTCGGCCATGACAGCCGAAAGCGCCGCCATGTTCAGCGTGTGCTGGCCCTTGTTGTCGGCGGTACCGCGCCCGTAAAGACGATCGCCGTCGCGCGCGGTGATCCACGGGCCTTTGCCCTTGGTCCAACGCTCGTCCATGCCGTGCACGACATCGCCATGACCATAGCCGAGCACGGTCGGCAGTGCCGGATCCTCGATGCGAGTCGCGAGCAGCACCGGCCCCTGCCCCGTGAAGGGATTTTCGTAGGTCTTGATCGAGAAGCCCATGGCCTCGAAGGCCGGCTTCATGTGCTCATTGAGATAGCGGTGGCATTCCGCGACGGCCTTCGGGTCGGGAAACCTCTGGCTCTCCGTTCGCACGGCAACGCGATCCGCGAGCTCGCGCTCGAATGTGCCGCTGTCGACATACTTCTCGGCGCGGGCGATCGCGCCGGTGCGGCTTCCACTCATGCAGCAGCTTCCTTCTTCACAGCATCATCATAGAGGTGGCACTCGACCATGCCTTCTGCGCTGGTCAATGGTCGAGGGACGATCGTGTCGCAGGGCCCGAAGCGGCGCGCGCAACGCGGATGGAAACGGCAGCCCGAAGGCATGTTGAGCGGATTCGGATAGGCGGCGCCGAGTTGCGTGTCGGGCACGCCAAGACCAGGCTCGGGCGTCAGCACGGACTTCAACAGCGCCCCCGTATAGGGATGGCGCGGATTGCGGAAAAGCGTGTCGGTGTCCGTCTGCTCGACGATGCGCCCGAGATACATGACGGCCACGCGATCCGCCATGTGCTCGACGACCGCGAGATTGTGGCTGATCAGCAGATAAGTGAGCCCGAGCTCGCGCCGCAGGTCCTGCAGCAGGTTCAGGATCTGCGATTGCACGGAAACATCGAGTGCCGAGGTCGGCTCGTCGCAGATGACCATGCGCGGACGATTGATGAGTGCGCGCGCAATGGCTACGCGCTGGCGCTGGCCGCCCGAAAGCTGGCTCGGATAGTTGTCGTAGAGGCGACGCGCGAGACCGACGAGCTCCATCATCTCGAGAACGCGCTTCTTCTCCTCCTCGCTGTTGACGCCGCCCTGCACGCGCAAAGGCAGGCCGATGATCGAGCCGACGGATTTCCGTGGGTTGAGCGACGAGTAGGGATCCTGAAAAACGGGCTGCACGAGGCGTGCAACATCTCGGCGCCGCATGCCGCTCAGTGGCTGGCCATCGATCTTCAGCGAGCCGGACGACGGCGGCATCAAGCCGAGCAGCATGCGCGCGAGCGTGGTCTTGCCGCAGCCGGACTCGCCGACGAGACCAACGACCTCGCCCTGGCGGATGGAGAGATTGACGCCATTGACGGCGTGCAGCGGCTTCTTGGCGCGCATGAAGCCCTGCGAGACCATGAACATGCGAGTCACGTCGATGGCCTCGAGCATCGGCGGCGCGATCGCTGCTTGTGGCACGGCAGATGGCCGCGGAGCTGTGGTCGCAGTCATGCCACGCCCTCCTGCACCGTCGCGCGTTCGCCGATCAGCTCGTCGGCGCGGATGCAGCGCACTTGATGCGCACTACCGGATGCGGCGGTGAGCGGTATGGATGACTCCCTGCAGGCATCGACCACATAATTGCAGCGCCCGGCGAAGTGACAGCCCTGCATGTGGCCGACGAGCGAGGGCACCATGCCGGGGATCGTGCCCAGGCGCTCACCGCGCTTGGTCTTGCCCGGAATGGGAATGCAATCGAGCAGGCCGCGCGTGTAGGGATGGCGCGGCGCGCCGAAGACTTCGGCGGCAGTACCCGTCTCGACGACTTGGCCCGCGTACATGACGACGACGCGCGTCGCGATGCGCGCGACGACACCGAGATCGTGCGTGATGAGCACGAGGCCCATATGGAATTCGCGCTGCAGCTCGGCGAGCAGATGGAGGATCTGCGCCTGGATGGTGACGTCGAGGGCGGTCGTTGGCTCGTCGGCGATGATGAGGTCCGGCCCCGTCATGAGCGCCATGGCGATCATCACGCGCTGCCGCAGGCCGCCCGAGAGCTGATGCGGGTATTGCCGCAGTCGCTGTTCTGCTGCCGTGATACCGACGCGTTCCAAGAGATGCACGGCGCGCTCTCGCGCCTTAGCGCGCGGCACCTTGCGATGGCGCAGCAAGGCTTCCTCGAGCTGGTTGCCGATCGTGTAGGCCGGATTGAGCGAGGTCATCGGCTCCTGGAAGATCATGGCCATGCGATTGCCGCGCAGGTCCGCCATGGTCGACTCGGAGACGCCGACAATGGGCTCGCCGAGGAGTGTGAGCTCACGTGCCGTACGCCGCGCACGCTTTGGCAGCAGATCCATGATCGCGAGTGCGGTCAGTGATTTCCCACAGCCGGACTCGCCGACAATGCAAACAGTCTCGCCGCGCTCGACGTGAAAGCTCACGCCCTGCACGGCATTCAGCGTTCCGGACGGTACCGGCAGGGAGACTTCAAGCCCCTCGACGCTCAGAATGCGATCACTCATCGGCCTGCTTGTTCTTCTCGGGCTAGCTGCGGTTTTCCGGGGCCGTCACATCACGCAGGCCGTCGCCCACGAGATTGATCGACAGCACGAGCATGAAGAGTGCGACGCCGGGGATCGCAATCAGCCAGGGATCGAAGTACATGAGGCCCTTCGCCTCGGCAATCATGAGGCCCCAGGATGGCGTCGGCGGCTGCACGCCGAGGCCGAGGAACGAGAGCGCGGCTTCGAGCAGGATGGCGTGCGCCATCTCCAGCGTCGCCACCACGATCAGGTGGTTCATGACATTGGGCGCGATCTCGGTCAGGAGAATGCGCAAGTGCGAGCAGCCGAGCGCTTCCGCTGCCGTTACGAACTCGAGCGAGCGCACTTGCTGCGTCGCCGATCGCATGACCACGGCAAAACGGTCCCAGATCAGTAGCCCGAGCACCCAGATGACGACATTCAGCGATGAGCCGATGATGCTGACGACCGCGAGCGCGACCAGGATCACAGGCATAGAGAGGCGCGTCGTGATGAGGAAGTTCACGGCCATGTCGACGCGGCCGCCGAAGTAGCCGGCCATCACGCCGAGGACCGTGCCGATGAAGCCCGAGATGATCATCGCCGAGAAGCCGATGAGCAGCGAGACCTGCGCGCCGTGATAGAGGCGCGAAAGATAGTCGCGACCGAGGTGGTCGGTGCCGAACGGATGGGTCCACGTGGCCTTGGGGCTGTCGTGCCAGATGGGCGGAATGAGCTTGCGCCCGAGCTGCTGATCATAGGCGTCGTGTGGCGAGATGACGTTCGCGAACAGCGCCATGAAAATGATGACCAGCAACACGAAGCCGCCGAACATCAGGCCGAAGTGACCGAATATGCGCCGGCGCATCATCACGCCCGGCGTGGGCGCCATGATCTCTTCGGCCGTCTGTACGCCGGCGCGGGCGAGTGTGGAGCGGGAGATGGTTGTCTCGGCCATGTCAGGTCACCCTGATGCGCGGATCGAGGAAGGCATTGAGCATGTCGGCGAGGAACGTGATCACGACGTAGATGATCGAGAGGATCAGAACGATCGCCTGCATCATCGGCAGATCCTTGCGCTGGATGGACTCCCAGGCGAGGTAGCCGAGGCCGTTGATCTGGAAGATCGTCTCGATCACGATCGAGCCGCCGAGCATGAAGCCAAACTGCACGGCGGCTAGCGCGACGACCGGGATCACCGCGTTGCGCAGCGCGTGCTTGAAGAGCACTTTCATCGGGCGCAGACCCTTCGCGCGCGCCGTGCGGATGTAGTCGGACGCCAGCACCTCGAGCATGCCGGCGCGCGTGAGGCGCATGACCGCCGGCGCGACGTTGTAGCCGAGTGCCACGGCCGGCATCACGAAGTTCCACCAGCTGTCCTGTCCCGTGATCGGCAGCCAGCGCAGCATCACGCCGAACACGAGGATCAGCGTGAGGCCAAACCAGAAGGTCGGCATGGCCTGACCGATAACGGCGAGCGTCAGTGCGGCGCGGTCGAAGATGCTGTTCGGCTTCACGGCCGCGAGCACGCCGAGGGGAATTGCCAGCGTCAGGCCGAAGGTGATGGCGCAGGCGCCGAGCAGCATCGTCGTTGGCAGGCGCTCGAAGATCACGTCGGCGACCGGCACGCGCAGGCTGAAGGAACGGCCGAGATCACCGCGAACTGCGTTGCCGAGCCAGTCGAGGTACTGCACGAAGATCGGGCGATCGAAGCCGTAGAAGCGGCGGATGTTCTCGATGTCCTCGATGCGCGCACCCTCGCCCGCGATGGTGATCGCGGGATCGCCCGAGATGTAGACCATCGAGAAGGTGATCAGCGAAACGGTCAGCGCGACGAGGATCGCCACTCCGAGCCGTTTCAGCGCAAAGATCGCCATTGGCGCGCTCGTTTCCCAAGTGGACCGAAAACCTGCCGGGCGCTTCCGATCGGAACCGGGCGCCCGTTGGCTCACGCTGCGAGATAAGTGCAGCCGCGACCCGCGCAACAGAAGCGGGCCGTCAGCCGGACGTAGGCCCCTACTTCCACTTCGCCCTGTAGAACTGCGGGGTCTCGTCGGACGTCGCCTTGAAGTCGAGGTTCTTCGAGTAGGCGTAGTACTTCGCGTAGGTGAACATGGGCACCCAGTAGGCCTCGTCGGCGATCCGTTTCAGCGCCTTGTCCCATATGGCTACGCGCTTCTCCGGATCGATCGTGCCGTTCGCTTCCTGGATCGTCGCGATCACCGTCTTGTCCTGGGCAAGGTCGTCCGGTGAGCCCGTGAAGAAGTGGCCGGTGCTGGCCGAGACATCGGGTATGGAGCTTGAGCCCCATGTCAGGTTCGCCACGGCGACCTGCCCTTTATGGATCGCCTGTACGAGCGGGCCGTACTGGAGATAGACGAGGCGGGGCTTCAGCCCGACACGTACGAGGTCGCCGATAACTGCTTCCGTGATGTGGCGCTCGCGATAGGCGTGCAGGTCAAACTCGAAGCCGTTCGGATGACCGGCCTCGGCCAGCAGCTTCTTCGCCTTCTCGGGATTGTAATCGTACTTCGTCACGTTGGCCGAGCAGCCGAACTGATCTGGATGGCAGGGCGCATCGATCACCTGCGAGGGTGCGCCGACGAGATTGTCGACAAGCGACTTGCGATTGATGGCGTGGTTGAAGGCCTGGCGTACGCGCTTGTCCATGAAGCGCTTGTCCGGCGAGCGGCCTGCCGCATCGAAAGTCAAGTACGAGATGCGCAGGGTCTTGGCATTCTCGATCGTGAGGTTGGGCGCCCGCACGAGCCGGTCGGCCTCATCCTTGGGGACGTCCCAGACCCAGTCGATCGCGCCGGTCATCAGCTCGGCGAGGCGGGTGTTCGAATCCTTGATCGTGCGGAACATGATCTTGCCGATCACCGGCTTGCCCTTTGGGCTGCCGTCCCAGTAGTTCGGATTCTTCTCCATCAGGACGGACTGGCCTGGCTTGATCTCGGTGAGCTTGTAAGGTCCGGTACCGACAGAGGTTACGGCGCCGAAGTCCTTCTTGCCGTCCGCCCGCGCCGGCGCATTGTCGTAGTGGCCCTTCTGCAGAATGTTGCCGGCTCCGGCGAGGAAGGTCAGCGCCGTCGGGAACGGCTTGTCCATGGTCAGGCGGACTTTGTGCTTATCGAGCACTTCCGCCGCCTTGATCCAGCTCAGGTAGGATCGATTGAACGAACCGTTCTCTGGATTGATGATGAAGTTGAACGTGTAGGCGACGTCCTCCGCGTCGAGCTCCTTGCCCGAATGGAACTTCACACCCTTGCGGATGGTGAAGTCGAGAGTCGTGTCATTCTCCCATTTCCACGACTCGGCGAGCGCGGGGACGGGCTTGTAACTGTCGTCGAGATGGACAAGGCGGTCGAAAATCAGCGAGCCAATGATCACCAGCTCGCGGGTATTGAGATAGCTCGAGTCCGTGATGGGATTTTCGCGGTCGGTGGCCCACACGAGCGTATCGTTGGCCTTCCCGGCCTGCGCTGGCGGTCCCCAGAGCGCAGACACGGCAATGGCGGTGGCTGCAAGACCGAATGCATGGCGCCGCATGGGGCTATCCCTCCTGACGATCGGATTATTGACGGAGGTCCATTAGTCCGGACCTTGGCCAGCAAGTTCCCATTAAAACAGGTTGCAACGCAAGGGGTTTGGGGCGCCGGCGCGATGGCGAGGCGGCAGCCGTTTCACGATGCTGCAGCTCACCGCGGGCACCGTGGTGTCCATGGCGCCTTGCCTCCGCCGATCCGGGTGTGCACTGAGGAAGGAGAGGTGCCGGCGATTCGTGAGGCATCGTGACGGCGGACGGCCGGGGCCTGTCCTGGTATCACGGTCGAGAGGGAGCGGCGCTGGTCGGGTTCGAGCCGGCATCGTCGCAGAAGGAAGCGCGTGCCGGATAACAAGAAGCCCACTGAAGGCGTCCCGCCGCCGGCCAGCCCGCGCGATCCGCGCCCGCTCGTGCGTAACGATCCCATTCGCGCGGTCCTCTGGATCACGGCCTCGATGGCGATCTTTTCGGTCCTTGCTGCGTGCTCGCGCAAGGCCGCGCTCATGGGCATGAACCCGCTCCAGGTCGTCTTCCTGCGCAACTTTTCGGCGACGCTTTTTCTGCTGCCGATGCTGTTGGTGCGTGGCCGCTCACTGCTGCGTTCCAATGCCCTTCACCTGTACGGCGTTCGCGTGGGGGTCTCGATCTTCTCGATGACCGCGTGGTTCTATGCGCTGGCCCTCATGCCCGTCGCCGAGGTAACCGCGATCGGCTTTCTCTCGCCGCTGTTCGGCACGCTCTGCGCCATCGTCTTCCTCGGCGAGAAAGTGCGCATCCGCCGCTGGACGGCGCTCATCGTCGGATTCATTGGCGCCATGATCATTCTCCGGCCTGGCAGTCAGGAGTTCGGATTGGGGCAGGCCTTTGCCATCTTCAATGCATTGAGCTCGGGCTTCATGACCGTGCTCTTGAAGCAGCTCTCGGGCGAAGACGACTCGGCCAAGATCGTCTTTCTGACGACGGTTCTCATGCTGCCACCGACACTCATTCCCGCACTCTTCGTCTGGCAGAATCCGGGCATCGAATACCTGCCGGTCATATTGACCATCGGCCTGACGGCCGTCCTCGGTCACTACTGCCTCATGCGTGGCTTTGCCTCGACCGAGGCCTCGCTCGTCATGACCTTCGACTTCTCGCGCCTTCCCTTTGCGGTCCTGATCGGCTGGTGGATGTTCGGCGAAGTAACGGACATCTGGACCTGGGTCGGCGCGGCGGTCATCTTCGCCTCGGCGGTCTACATCACCCGTCGCGAAGCCAAGCTTCGCAGTCAGGCGCGGACGGAGAAGCTCGGTATGAAGAACGAGTGATCGACAAGGCTCAGGTCCAGGCGAAGCGCGGCTGCGCGAGATGCGCAACGCGAGTCTGGAGCCCGCGCAAGGCGACCTCACGAAACTGGTAGAGCATGGCTGCTGTCGGCGCGTGCAGGCTGTGGCCGAGCGTTGGAAGTGGCACGCCGAAGATCGGCTCCGAGCCGTCGAAGGGTGGCTCGAAGTCCGGCACTTCCGGCGCATCGAGTTCCCGCAGTGGTACGCGGAATACTCGGGCCACCTCATTGGGATCGGGCGCGAGTGGATAGGCCGGCCCGCCCCAGATAACGACCGGCGTGATGCGGAAGCCTGAGCGCGTCGCATAGTCGTCGAGCAGGCCGATGACGGTCGTGGGCGCAAGGTGGAGGCCGAGTTCCTCAGCCGTCTCGCGCAGGGCTGCCGC
>JAEZAW010000045.1 GCA_023430315.1 Pseudomonadota bacterium
CCCGCGTGGCGCGTCTTCTCGATGCGAGCGCGCCGGTCATCACGAGCGAGGGCCGCGCCTATCCCGTCGAGACGCGCTATCTCGGGCAGAATGCTGCCGCGCGCATCGAGGATCGCGTGGCCGATGCGGTGCGGCTGGCGCTGGATACGGAGACGGGCTCGATCCTCGCGTTCCTTCCCGGACAAGGCGAGATCGTGCGCACAGCCGAGCGCCTCGATGCGCGCCCTCTGCCGCCGGACGTGGACGTGGTGCAGCTTTTCGGCGCGCTCGATGCTCGCACACAGGCCCGCGCCATCGAGCCGGCACCGCCCGGACGACGCAAGGTCGTGCTCGCGACTTCCATCGCGGAAACTTCGATCACCATCGACGGCGTGCGTGTCGTCATCGACAGTGGTCTTGAGCGTGTGCCGCGCTATGAGCCGGATGTCGGCATCACGCGGCTCGAGACGCAGCGCGTTTCGCGCGCCTCGGCCGATCAGCGACGCGGGCGTGCAGGCCGTACCGAGCCCGGCATTTGCCTGCGCCTCTGGGACGAACCGCAGACGGCGGGGCTGCTTCCCTTCCGCGCGCCGGAGATCAAAGCGGCCGACCTCTCGGGCCTTCTGCTCGATTGCACGGCCTGGGGTGTCACGGATCCGCTGACGCTCTCCTGGCTCGATCCACCACCGGCGGGCGCCCTGGCGGCGGCGCGCGAGGAGCTGGTTTCGATCGGCGCGCTCGATGCGGATGGCAAGCTGACGGACACGGGTTATCGCCTGCGGCGGCTTCCCCTGCCGCCGCGGCTCGCGCGCATGATCGTGGCGGCTGCCGAGATCGGGGAGGCCGCGCGCGCAGCGGAGATCGCAGCAGTGCTGGTGGAGCGTGGTATCGGTGGCAATTCCACTGACCCGGATCAGCGTCTCGCCGCGTTTGGTCGCGACCGCTCACGTCGCGCGGAAAGCATGCGATCGCTGGCGCGCAATTGGGCCAGTGAGGCCGAAGAAGGTGCGTCCACACCCGCCCGCGGCACTGCATCGACCGCCGCGCTTATCGCTCTCGCCTATCCCGATCGCATTGCCATGGCGCGCGGCGCCTCCGGCCAGTTCTTGCTGGCGAATGGCCGTGCTGCTGCTCTCGACGCAGCTGATCCGCTCGCGCTGGCGCCGTTTCTTGTCGTCGCCGAAGTGGCAGGTGGCGCGGCGCGTGCCCGCATACTGCTCGCTGCAGCAACGAACGAAGCCGAAGTTCGAGCGATCGCCGGCGACCGTGTCAGCTCGACGGAGAGTGTCGAGTTCGAGACTTCGAGTGCAGCGGTGCGCACGCGGCGCACGGAGCGTCTCGGTGCCATCACACTGCGTTCGGAGCCTCGCCCGACGAAACCTGGTCCCGAGGTCGCCTCGTTGCTCGCTCGTGGCATTGGCAAGCTAGGGATAGAACGTCTGCCCTGGAGCAAGGCGCAGCAACAGTTGCGCGCCCGCGTCGCCTTCGTCCGAGCCGCAACCAGGCAGGGAACTGAGACGTGGCCCGATCTTTCCGATGCTGTCCTTGCCGAGACGGTCGACGACTGGCTGGTGCCCTTCCTCACTGATGCGACATCGCTTGCGGATATCAATGCTGCCCTGCTCGGCGAGGCGCTCGATGTCCTGCTTCCGTGGAACGTCCGCCAGAACCTAGAAGCCCTCGCTCCGATCCACTTCACGGCGCCCACCGGCAAGCATCATCCGATCGACTACGAGGGCGAAGGCGCACCGATCCTGGCAATCCGCGTGCAGGAGCTGTTCGGCCTCGATGTGCATCCGGCCATCGCCAATGGTCGTCTGCCTCTCACGCTTCATCTCCTCTCGCCGGCCCATCGACCCATCCAGATTACGCGCGATCTACCAGGCTTCTGGTCGGGCTCGTGGGCAGATGTGCGGAGCGAGATGCGCGGCCGCTATCCCAAGCATCCCTGGCCCGAGGATCCGCGCACAGCCCCACCGACCAGCCGCGCCAAGCCCCGCGGCACGTGAACGCGGCGAAAGGTGCCGCGCCGCCACGGTCGATTCCGGATATGATGAACTCCATGCAGCCGAACACCCTCAATGCCCCGACCGTCCCCGATGCCCCGCCCGACAACTGGGTGCATCGCTATGCGCCGTCGTGGTTCCGACCCTATGCGCGCCTCGCCCGCTTCGACCGGCCGATCGGTTCTTGGCTCCTGGTCTTTCCCTGCTGGTGGTCGCTGTCGCTCGCCGAGCACGCCAATGGCGCTGTGTATCCGTCCATCTGGTTCGTCATTCTGTTCTGGATCGGCGCGACCGCCATGCGCGGCGCCGGCTGCACGTATAACGACATCGTCGACCGCAATATTGATGCCGGCGTCGCGCGCACGCGCGGCCGGCCGATCCCTTCGGGTGAGGTGAGCGCCAAGGCTGCCGCGGCCTTCATGGTGCTGCTGTGCCTGATCGGTCTCGTCGTCCTGCTTCAGTTCAACAAGTATACGGTCGTGCTCGGCGCCTCGTCATTGCTGCTCGTGGCGATCTATCCCTTCATGAAACGCATCACCAACTGGCCGCAGCTCGTGCTCGGGCTGACGTTCAAGTGGGGCGCGCTGGTCGGCTGGACAGCCGTGCGCGGCGTGCTCGAGTGGCCCGCGATCCTGCTCTACGCCGGCTGCATCACTTGGACGATCGGCTACGACACCCTCTACGCGCACCAGGACAAGGAGGATGATCTTTCCCTCGGCCTCGGGTCGACGGCGCTCCGCTTCGGCGATCAGACGAAGGTCTGGGTCAGCGGTCTCTACGCCTTCGCGATTGCGATGTGGGCGCTGGCTGCATGGATGGCCGGCGTCGGTGCGATCGGCATGATCGCACTCGCGGGTGCGGCTGCGCACATGGCCTGGCAGGTGACGACGCTGGATATTTCCGATCCCGTCAACTGTGTGAAGCGTTTCAAATCCAACCGCGATCTGGGTTGGCTGATCTTCGCCGGCTTTGTTGCCGACATGGCGCTCGCCAATGGATAGAACGGCCCGGCGCCAATGGCGGGACGCCGGACCGCTCCAAACCATGCACTTCAGCCCTCGATTGGCCGTTTCCTCGCGACCATGAGGCTTGCAGTGTCTCACGACTGGCTTCAAATTGGTCCAAACAAGAGATGGCCGGACCGCGAACCAGCGTCCCAGTACGAGCCACCTTTCGGGGAGCGGCGCATCGAAGGTCGGGCTCGAGCCCATACGCGTCCTGCGCATTGATCCTGGCCGAAATCATCCTGCTGAAGGCGATCGTCCATGCCTGAAACGACTTCCAAGCCCCGTCAGCTTCTTCACCTCGTCTTCGGCGGCGAGCTGTCCGACATCAGCAAGCACGAGTTCACCGATCTCGATAAGCTCGATATCGTTGGCATTTACCCAAACTACGCGGAAGCGCACAAAGCCTGGAAGGCGTCGGCCCAGAAGACGGTCGACAACGCCCAGATGCGCTATTTCATCGTGCACATGCACCGCCTGCTGGACCCCGTCGAGGAGCCGCCGCCGAAGGGGTGAGGGCCGGTCTGTGCTGCGCCGCCATGCGGCACCGCGCCTTGCATCGCGCGGTTGGTCGGTCTAGCAATGCGGCCAATTCTCCCCGCATCAAGAAAAGCAAGGGCGGTTCCCCATGGCGACGCATAATCTGCTCCTCCTCCCCGGCGACGGCATTGGCCCCGAGGTCATGGCCGAGGTCGATCGCCTCGTCTCCTTCCTGGCGAAGAAGAGCAAGGCGGAGTTCAAGACCGAGCAGGCGCTCTGCGGCGGTTGCTCCATCGACAAGCACGGAACGCCGCTCACTGAAGAAGTTCTCGCCAAGGCCAAGGCTGCCGATGCCATCATCTTCGGCTCGGTCGGCGGGCCGAAGTGGGACAAGGTTGCCTACGAGATCCGTCCCGAAGCTGGCTTGCTGCGCCTCCGGAAGGAGCTCGACCTCTTCGCGAACCTGCGCCCGGCCATCTGCTACCCGGCCCTCGCTGAAGCCTCGAGCCTCAAGCGCGAGCTGGTCGAGGGCCTCGACATTCTCATCCTGCGCGAGCTGACGGGCGGCACCTACTTCGGTGAGCCCAAGGAGATCGTCACGCTCGAGAACGGCCAGAAGCGTGCCGTCGATACGACCGTCTACGCGACGTACGAGATCGAGCGCATCGCCCGCGTCGCCTTCGACCTCGCGCGCAAGCGCAAGAATAAGGTGCACTCCGCCGAGAAGCGCAACGTCATGAAGACGGGCGTGCTGTGGAACCAGGTCGTGACGGCCGTGCACGCCGCCGAGGCAAAGGACGTCGAGCTGCAGCACATACTTGCCGATGCCTGCGCGATGCAACTCGTGCGCAATCCGAAGCAGTTCGACGTGATCGTGTGCGACAACCTCTTCGGCGACATGCTCTCCGACGAGGCGGCGATGCTCGCGGGCTCGCTCGGAATGTTGCCCTCAGCTTCGCTCGGCGCACCCGATCCCAAGACCGGTATTCCCAAGGGGCGCTACGTGCCGATCCACGGCTCGGCGCCCGACATCGCCGGCAAGGGCATCGCGAATCCAATTGCCCAGATGGCGTCATTCGGCATGGCGCTCCGCTATTCTTGCGACATGGTCAAGGAGGCGGACCTGATTGACAAGGCGATCGCCAACACGCTCGCGCAGGGCTATCGCACGGCGGACATCATGCAGCCGAACATGCGCAGCGTCGGCACGACGGAGATGGGCAAGGCCATCGTCACCGAGATGGAGCGCCTGATCGGCTAACTCCGAGAAGGAGAAGGAGAGCTGATGCCGTCGTCGTCGACCCGTCCTCTGCTCTCGATGTCTGGGGTGGGCTCAGCGGCGGCAACGCTGCCGGAGCCTCCCGATCGCCAGAACTGGCGCGATATCTTCTTCACGGCGCGTGACGGGCTGAGACTCTACGCGCGTCACTATCCGGCGCCGGGCTCTACGCGGCGGCCGGTGCTCTGCCTCGCGGGCCTCACGCGTAACAGCCGCGACTTTCACCACCTCGCGAGCGCGCTCTCCAATCCGGATCAACCGGCGCCGCGCCACGTCTATGCAATCGACTACCGTGGCCGCGGCCGCTCGGCCAACGATCCCGATTGGCAGAACTATCAGGTCATGAACGAGTTGCTCGACGTGCTCGATTTCATGACCATCGAGGGATTGAGCGATACAGCGATCGTCGGCACCTCGCGCGGCGGCATTCTCGCGATGATCATGGCCGCAGTCCGCCCCGGCAATATCGGCGCCGTTGTTTTGAACGACATCGGCCCGCATATCGAGCGCGAAGGCCTGCTCAGAATCATCAGCTATGTTGGGCGCATTCCGCTACCGGCGACGTGGGCAGAGGCCGGAGCACTTGTCCGCTCCATGGCGCAGCGCCATTTCCCCGCCGTACCCGATCATATGTGGGAGGAGATCGCGCGCCAGCAGTACAACGACGAGGCCGGTCGCCCTGCGCACGGTTACGACCAAGCCATGAACCGCATGGCCTCGATCCTGGATGGACCGCTCCCCGAGCTGTGGCCGCAGTTCAAAGCGCTCGCGCGCGTACCGGTGCTGGTGCTGCGCGGCGAGCACTCCGACATTCTGAGCTCAGTGACTGCCGAGCGCATGCAGCGCGAGCATCCGGGATTGATGCTTATGACGGTACCGGGACAAGGCCACGCGCCGCTTCTGCGCGATGCGCCGAGCATCGATGCCATAACGGATTATCTCGCGCGCGCCGATACAACATGGACGGGCCCTCATCTCGGATGACCATCTCCCGCTGCTAAGGTGTTTCAACGGGAAATCCTCAGCGCGCCACTTTACTTCCCCATACCGTCTGCTCAGCATGAGTGCTGGATCATGTGAGGAACGGCGCGGCGGCGCGAGGGGGCCAGGCATGAGCGAGCGTGTTTCCAGCCTTCAGAAGGCGTCGCTCTCCGCGCTCCATTTTTCGGGCATCGACAATCTCGTCTCACGCCTGACACGCGGTACCGGCGCGATCTTTTCCCTTCACCACGTGCTGCCGGCAACACCGATGGCGTTTGCTCCGAACCGACACCTCGAGGTCGCGCCGGAGTTCCTGGATCGCACCATCCGGCTTGTTCTTGCGCGCGGTTACGACATCGTTTCGCTCGATGATGCGCGTGCTCGTCTCGCCGAGGGCGATCTCTATCGTCCGTTCGTGTGCTTCACGTTCGATGATGGCTATAGCGATGTCCTCCACAATGCCTATCCAGTATTCAAGCGCTATGAGCGGCCCTTCGCCGTCTACATCGCGAGCGATTTTGCGGATGGGTGCGGGGATCTGTGGTGGCGCGCGCTCGAAAGGCTCATTCGCGACGTCGAGGCCATCGAGCTGAAGATCGACGGAACGCTGCAGAGCTTTGCCTGTCGGAAGCCTACCGCGAAGACTCGTGCCTATGGCGCCATCAATGGATGGCTGAGAAGCCTGCCCGAGCGCGATGCTCGCGAGATCGTCGCGGATCTCTGCCGTCAGCATGAGGTGGACATGAGCAGGGTGTGCCATGAGCTGGCCATGGACTGGGACGAGATTCGGCAGCTCGCGCACGATCCTCTCGTCACCATCGGCGCGCACACGCGCCGGCACATACCACTAGGACAGCTGTCCTATGCCGAGGCCCGCGCCGAGATCGAGGAGAGCTGCGCCAGGGTCACGCGCGAGACTGGGCGCCCTTGTCGCCATTTCAGCTTTCCCGAGGGAAGCGTGGGTCCGAGAGAGTTCGAGCTCGCCCGAGAGGCCGGTCTCTCAACGGCCGTAACATCATGGAACGGCTTGCTGATGGCTCGCCATGGCATGGCACTGAACGCGCTGCCGCGTATTGCCCTCAACGGCGACCTCCAGAAACCACGTTACGTGAAAGTCCTGCTTTCGGGTGCCCCGTTCGCCTTGTCCCGCCGGCTCGCCCATCGCAGATTGCCGACCTCGGCATCTGCCTGAGGGCAGTTTCCGTTCACTGCAGTTTTCCACGTCGTGCGACAGTTTTGTCGTTGGTGGACGACTTGTTCGCTTCGAGCGTTCATGTCAAGTGTCGCCGTCGGCTGCGCTGACCAAGAGCATCGTGACCGGGCATATGGGAGGGGGGATGGTGCAGACAGTCATATGTGCAAAGTGGGGAAGCCGGTATCCCGCAGCGTATGTGAACTGTCTTTGGGCGATGATCCGACGCAATACGAAGCGGGACACCCGCCTCGTCTGCTACACGGATGACCCGTCTGGCATTCATCCTGATGTCGCGACTTATCCGATGCCTGTCGTGACGCTGCCGACGTCGAAGGCCAATCATCCCTGGCGCAAGGTCGCGCTCTGGCAGGAGAAGCTCGAGGGCATCTCCGGCGACGTCCTGTTCCTCGACCTGGATGTCGTGATCACAGGTTCGATGGATGATTTCTTCGATTTCAAACCGGAATCGACGTTCTGCGTGATCGAGAACTGGACGCAGATGGGATCGAAGATCGGCAATACGTCCGTCTATCGGTTTCGTGTCGGCGCGAACACTTACATCTACGACACTCTGGTGGCGGACCCTGAAGGCGTGACGCGACGCTTTCCCAACAGCCAGACATTTATCTCGCGCACGGCCAAAGAGATGGATTTCTGGCCCGCTGAGTGGTGCGTCAGCTTCAAGCATTCGCTCATGCCGCCGTGGCCGCTGAATTTCGTCCAGACAGCCAAGCTTCCGCCCCGGACGAAGGTCGTATGCTTCACCGGCAAGCCCGATCCAGACGAGGCGCGTGACGGCGCATGGCCGGCGCCCTGGTACAAGAAAGTCTACAAGTACGTCCGGCCGACGCCCTGGATTGCTCAACACTGGCGCGAAGACTGAGCAGACGCTTGTAGCGGGCCGCCGCTCAGGACGCTTCGGGCGGCGCTGCGTACATCCACTTGATGAGATAGCCGGCCGGCAGCACCCACGCGACGCCGGCAATGGCGTAGAAGATCAACTCCACGATTTTCCCACCGGCCGGTAGCACGGCCGCCGCCGCCAGCATCACCAGCAGTGAATAGATGGTGAGGACGATGAGCAGCAGTATCGTCCCGACAAGCTTTCTCGTGCGTGCGCGCATGGTCGGCCGTCAATCGAAGACGATCATCTGCCGCACCACCGCGGCATCGGCGAGACGATCGAAGCCTTCGTTCACTTCGTCGAGCTTGATGAGGGCGCTGCGCAGCCGGTCCACGGGCAGCTTGCGATCCTTGTAGAGCGAGATGTAGCGCGGCACGTCGCGGGCAATGACGCAGCCGCCCATGTAGCTGCCCTTCACCGAGCGGCCGTCCTGTACCATCTGGTAGTGATTGACCGGGAACTGCGCCGTCGCTGGCGAGAGGCCCGCCGACACTGTCTGCCCGCCGCGTACGGTGATCTTGTAGGCGAGTTCCATGGCCTTGATCGAGCCGGCCATCTCGAAGGACGAATCGACGCCGCCGTCGGTCGCTGCGAGAATGCGCTCGACGCAATCGGCATCCTTCGCGTTGAACGTGTCCGTCGCGCCGAGCTGACGCGCGAGCGCGAGCTTCTCATCCGAGACGTCGACCGCGATGATGCGGCCCGCACCGGCGAGGATCGCGCCGAGCAGGCACGAGAGTCCGACACCACCGAGTCCGACGACAGCAACCGTCTCGCCGGGTTTCACATTCGCCGTGTTCACGGCCGCACCGACGCCGGTCACGACCGCGCATCCGAACAGCGCGGCGTCGTGCATGGGTACGTCAGAGGGAATCTTCTGCACGGAGTTGCGTGGCACGACCGCGTACTCGGCGAAGCAGGAGAGCCCCGAATTGTGCGCGATCGATTGACCATTGAGGCTGAGGCGTCGCCCGCCGGTCGCGAGATCGCCCTTCTGGCGCGCCGCGTTGAAGGTCGTGCACAGGAACGGCCGCTGCGAGATGCACTGACGGCAGTGCCCGCAACTCGGCGCGAAGATGAAGACGACCGCATCACCTGGCTTGACATCCGTGACGCCGGCACCGACTTCGGCAATAACGCCCGCGCCCTCGTGGCCGACCACCATGGGCAGAGGCCGCGGCCGTACGCCCTCAATGGTCGAAAGATCCGAGTGGCAGAGTCCCGCGGCCTTCACCTGAACCAGTACCTCGCCAGCGCGCGGCCCTTCGAGGTCGAGCGTCTCGATCTTGAGTGGCTGGCTTTTGGCATAGGGGCGCGGCAAGCCCTGCTCATAAAGGACGGCACCTCTGATCTTCATTCTCGTGGATCCTCCCGAATTGGCTGGGCGCACGTTAGCCCACCCGGCGCGCTTCTGCGAGGCTCACCGATGCAGTGCGGCGATGCGCCGGGCGTGGTAGAGATCGCTCAGATCTCGACCGCCTCGCCGGGCTGCGCCGCGCGGAACCGCTCCGCTGCGATCCCGCGCGCCTTCAGAGCCTCTGCGAGCGCCAGGGGCGGCGCATCGCGCGCCTCGGTCGTCAGCTGGAAGGCGCCCCAGTGGTGGCCGAGCGCCTGCGCGGCCCCGCAGAGCTTGAAGGCTTGGACAGCATCGTCTGGGTTCATGTGCTGATGCTTCATGAACCAGCGCGGCTCATAGGCGCCGATCGGCAGCAGCGCCATGCGGATGTTCGGGTGCCGCGCGCCGACGTGGCGGAACGTGCGGCCATCGCCGAGTCCGCTGTCGCCGACGGCGTAGATGCGACCTGCCGGCGTCTCGATGACGAAGCTTGCCCATAGTGCATGCCGGCGGTCACGGGCACCGCGCGCCGACCAGTGCTGTGTCGGCTCGGTGTACACGACAATGCCGTTGTCGAGGTTGGTGTTGTCGCCCCAGTCCACGGTCGTCACTTCGAGATCGGGAATGCCTTGCCGCATGATCGTGTCATTGCCGAGCGGCGTAATGATCCGCGGCCGGTCGCGCGCCCACAGACGCGCCAGTGTCGGCAGATCGAGATGATCGTAGTGATTGTGCGTAACGAGCACTGCGTGGATCGTCGGCAGATCCTCGAAGGCAACGCCGGGCGCGCAGCAACGCTTTGGACCCCATCGTGCGAACGGGCTCGCGCGCTCGGACCAGTGCGGATCGACGAGCATGTTGAGGCCGCCCGCCTGAATGAGCCAGCTCGCGTGCCCTATGAACGTGATGCGCGCTCGCCCGGTCACCTCGGTTGGTGGCTTTTCGGCGACGCGATTCTCGACGCGTGCCGGCCACTTCTCCCATTTCTCCATGAAGTAGAGCTGGGCTACGCGGTGAACGCCGCCCGGCGACTTACCGCCCGGATTGAAAAATACCGTACCATCGAAGTGATCGCTCGCAGGACCCTGGTAGTAGGCGTTGGCGCGCTTGGGTCCGAGCGCGGCGATGCCGCCAGCCCCGAGCAGGCCGGTTGCCGAGAGCATCTTGATGAGGCGCCGCCGTGTCGGGCGCATAGATCCCTCTCTTGCGGCGCGGCTTGCGCCGTGTGCATGGCTCGCGGATTGTGTCGCCAGCGCAGGTAGCGCATCATTAGTCCGGACACAATTGGAACGCCGCTCAAATAATCGCGACATCGGGAAGGAAGCGCTTCTATGGCAAAGAACCAGATCACCGGCCGTTCGGCCTTCCTCGCCGTGCTCAAGGATGAGGGCGTAACGCACCTTTTCGGTAATCCCGGCACGACCGAGCTGCCCATCATGCACGCCCTCGCCGAGCATCCGGACCTCACCTACGTCATGGCCATGCAGGAGAGCCTCGTCGTCGCGATGGCGGATGGCTTTTCGCGCGCTTCCGGCCAACTCACCGCCTGCAACGTCCACGTCGCGCCCGGTCTCGGCAACGCGCTCGGCTCGCTCTACAACGCGAAGTTCACCGGTACGCCGATCATCCTCACTGCCGGTCAGCAGGAGCAGGGCCACGGCCTCACCGAGCCGCTGCTCTACGACAACCTCGTCCCGATGGCAGAGCCGCTCGTCAAATGGGCCATTGAGGTGACGCGTCTCGAGGATCTGCCGCGCATCATGCGTCGTGCCGCCAAGGTCGCGATGACGCCGCCGACCGGCCCCGTGTTCATTTCGCTTCCGGGCGACATCCTCAACCTCGAAGGCGGCATCGATCTCGGCGCGTCGACGCGCGTCGACAGTCGCGTGCGGCCCTCCGATGAGCTGCTCGATGCGCTCGCAGCGCGCATTCTCAAAGCCGAGCGTCCGGTCATCATCGTCGGCGATGAGATCGTGAAGAGCGATGCGCTCAAGGAGGCTGCGGATTTCGCGGAGGCCTTCGGCTGCCCTGTCCTGCAGCAGAGCGTGGCTTACGGTGCGCACTTCCTCTCCGAGCATCCCTGCTACATCGGTGGCCTCAACCGTGAGCAGCCGGATGTGCGTGCCGCGCTCGCGCCCTATGATCTGATGATCTCGCTCGGCGCAGACCCGATCCGCATGTCGGTATGGAGCGAGATCGATCCAATGCCGCCGGAGCTCGCGATGATCCAGATCGGGCTCAACGATTGGGATCTCGCCAAAAACTATGCGGCGGAGATGGCTGTCCGCGCCGATGTGCGCGAGACGCTGCGCGCGCTGACGCCGGTTCTCGTCAAGAAGGGCGGCAAGGCGCTCAAGGATCGCGCCGAGAAATCGCTCGCCGCGCTGAAGGCCAACAACTGGACGGCCAAGCGCAAGAAGCTCGTCACGACGATCGATGCCAAGGAGCACGTTGCGGGCAAGCCGATCAATCCGGATTTCATGACGCTGCGGATCGTCGAGTCGATCCCGAAGGATGCCGTCGTCGTCAACGAGTCACTGACCAGCGGTCGCCTGCTGAACAGCCTGCTCGCCTATCGCGACCGCTACGGCTATCACGGTCTCGCCTCGGGCGGCATCGGCTGGAGCGTGCCGGCCTCGGTCGGCATTTCCATGGCGCAGAAAGATCGCCCCGTCGTGTGCGTCGTCGGCGACGGCTCCGCGATGTACTCCATCCAGGCGCTCTGGACAGCGGCGCACCACAAGCTTCCGATCACCTACATCATCTGCAACAACGGCGGCTATCGCATCATCAAGCAGCGCCTCAAGCTCTTCCATAAGAACGAGCAGTTCGTCGGCATGGACTTCGTCGAGCCGAAGGTGGATTTCACGGCGCTGGCAAAATCCATGGGTTTGGAGGCGCACCGCATTTCGGATCCGGCCGCCCTGGAGCCCGCGCTCCGCAAGGCGACATCCACGCCCGGCGCGAAGCTGTTGGAGGTCATGGTCGAGGGGCATGTGTAGGCGGTTGGGGCGTCGGCCAGACTTCCCGGGGGGGACGTCCCCGGGGGGTGCGATTGACAAGCGGCCGCAGCCCCCTTAACTGATGCCCGCCTGCCCAGATGGCGGAATTGGTAGACGCACTAGTTTCAGGCACTAGCGGGTAACACCGTGGAGGTTCGAGTCCTCTTCTGGGCACCATTCCCTGACTTGCAAGGCGCTGACGCGCTTCACGTCGTCGATGCTGGCTGACCCAGGGCGCTATCGCTTGCGGCTCCGGCCGGGGCCAACTCACGCCAGAGCGAGCGCGAGAGGCACACGACGACCACCGTATTGATGACCGCGCCCAGGACGACGGCCCACTTCCAGCTCTCACCGTTGCCGGGCAGCACATACAGCGAGAATTCGGGAGCGTACGACAGGAGCGAGCTCGCCTGCATGGCGACCGCTGCCCAGATGAACTGCGGGGCCACGCAAGCGAGCGCATAGCTGAAAACGTCGGCCCCGAAGAAGAAGCGATCGTGCATCTTCGGCAGCACGTACGGCATAACGGTCATCGAGACCGTTGCAGCTAGTAGAATAGCACGGTCACTGACATTCCGCCGACCCCAGCCAAGGAGCGCGATGAGCGCGCCAGCGAGTGACGCGACCGCGAGCCCGGCCATCGTGATCTTCTTGTACAGCTGCCAGTTTTTGCTCGCGCCCCCGAAGAAATCCAAGAAGAAGTAGAAGTTGGGCGCATTCATCGAGAGCGTATTGTAATAGCGCCCCTGCACAAGATAGATCGTGAGCAACTGACCTAGCGGCCGTCCGATAAGTGCCGCAGGCAATAGCGTTGCGGCATAGACCGGCGGCGCGACTATCACGGAACGCCAAGGAATACGGCCCGCGAATATCATGAACAGGATGAACGGGCCGAGGAAAATGGCTTGCAGTTTCGTCGAAATGGCGAGGGTAAAAATTGCAATGGCCCAATAAGGTCGCAGCTTGAGAACTAATAATACGGTCAAGAGCAGCAGCGACGCATAGATCGTATCCGCCTGCCCCCATACAAACGCGTTTATGCCAACGGTCGGCAAGATCAGGATACCAGCGGCCGCGCCCGTTGCGGAATTCACCGTCATTCCAAAATGCCGGCAAATAGCAAATATTGAAAACGATATGAGCAGCACGAATGGAATATTAATGAGCTTGACCAGGGCTTGGTCGCTCACGGGAATGTGGAGGTAGGTTGCGGTCGCCAATAAGTAAAGATAGGGCGGCGCGTACTCACTGAACGGATCGGATAGCGCCGAGAAACCTCCATGCGATCTGATGTAGTCGAGCCAAGGCTTAACGAAGCCATTAAAATCCGAAACGGAGAAATTCAGCAGGGGCGCGTACAGTGCGGCCCAGATGGCAATGAAGAAGGCAATGGAGGCGAGGGGTGGAACCTTGGCGAAGCTCAGTGACCGGGGCATCGGCCTCATCCAGAAAATTCGTCGTTGGAGCCGCAACGGAGGCCGCGTCAATGGCCCCGGCCAGCAATGGATTGTCACAGAGTAATCATGCTCGAGCGCAGGTTCAGGCTAGCGCCCAAGGCTAGTAGCGTCAATAAGTTGCCCATGGTAGGGTGCCGCCGATTGCAGCTTAGACGTACTGGCTCCCACCGACGTTGAGAAATGTAAACATGGATGGTGATCTGCCGGGCGCACGAGGCCTTTCGTCGGCGCCGGACTCAAGGCGAGGTTTTGCCGGGCTGCCTGCCATTGGGCCGACTGCGTACATCCTAATTATTATCATCGCTGCGGTTGCCACATACCTCTATCAGTTACGCTACGATGGCATTTTCGCGTGTCAGGCGCGCGGGTATGCGGGCGATGCGTTTCTCGCCGAGTGCAGCGCGCACCAGTATGGTAATTATGAACACGGCGCCTTTTGGTTTGGCCTGGAGCCTCGCGCTCTAGCGGCTGCGGCGCGCGCGCGCGTTCTCTTTCTCGGTGACAGCCGTCTTCAGGTGGCTTTCTCGACGCCCGAAACGAAGGACTGGTTTTCTCGGAGGGATGCTTCCTATTACTTGCTCGGTTTCGGTGCCGGCGAGAATATGAATTTCACAGGCAAGCTCTTGGAGAAAATCAAACCTCGGGCAACGGCTTATATTATCAATGCCGATAATTTCTTCGAGACTTGGCTGACCATTCCCGTAAAGCCGATCTTTGCCGACCCGTCGACCGGCGAGCGATACAAGAATAAAAGCTATTGGCAGATCCCGCATAAGTATTTCTGCGCTTTCGCGTCGCCGCTGTGCGGTGACAATTTCGCAGCGTTCCGCTCCGAGGCGACGGGAACGTACCAATTGGCTGGCGCCTATGATGCGGACGGCCGCCGGATCAAGGGCGCCACGGTCTCGTACAGTCGCGACATCAACCATCAGAACGTACAGAAGTACCTACCGCGGGCGGAGCAGCTCTTTTCCCAGCTCGGCGTGCGCAGGGACTGCGTCATACTCACTATAATCCCGTATGCTGGAACCAGGATCGAGACTGCGAGGACTCTGGCTGCTGCCCTCGGAGTGAGCTTCGTGGCGCCCGAGCTGGACGGTCTCAAGATGTTTGACCCGACGCATTTGGACTCTGCAAGCGCGCAGCTCTGGGCGCAGAAGTTCTACGAGGCGGCAGGCCCGCAACTCGAAAGATGTGCGTCAGGTAAGCAGACAAGCTGAGTTATTGAGAACCACGGATTTTGGCGCCGCCCACAATGATGAACTGGCTACCCGCCGCGACAGACTTTCGCGATCAGCTCAAGTCGATCCTTGCGTCGCCGGATGCGAATGGTCAGTTCGACAAGCTGGCTGCCCTTGCTCATCACCGATTGAACGTGCTCGAGACGCTGCAACTCGACGGTGCTCTTGGAAAGTGCCTGCGAGATGCGGAAGCCACTCCGGCACCCATCAGGCTGGCACTGCTCGGGGCCAATACTCTGGATCATCTGGCGCCGGCTATAAGAGTTGCCGGCCTGCGGCGCCGGCTCCTGTTCGATATTCATATCGGAAGCTATGGGCAGTATCGGCAGGAGCTGCTGAATCCCTCTTCACAGGTGCACCAGTTCCGCCCCCAGATCGTGCTGCTCTCCCTGTCGAGCCGTGAGACGCTCTCGGCGCTTCCGCTTTCTTCCACGGAAGGCGAAGTGCAGGCGCTGATCGAGCAGAGGATTGACGAAATCCGTCATCTCTGGCGCACGGCCCGGGAAACGCTCGGCGCGGTCGTCATCCAGCAGACAGTTCTAGACGTCGCGGATCCCGTGTTCGGCAGCTATGATTGCATCGTGCCAGCAGCACCGCGCCGCGTTATCGCGCGCCTCAACGAGCGTATGGCCGAGGTGGCCTCGACCGATGGCGTGCTGCTGCTCGATATCGCGGGGGCGGCGACGCGGCAGGGAATAAACTTCTGGCACGACAGATCGCGCTGGCTGCAGGGGAAGCTCGAGATCGCGCCGCAGGCAGCCCCCATGTACGGGGAGCTGTTGGTGCGCATCGTTGCTGCGCAGCGCGGCATGTCGCGCAAGTGCCTCGTTCTCGACCTCGACAATACGGTGTGGGGCGGCGTCATCGGCGACGATGGCATCGAAGGCATCGTGCTGGGCGAGGGCAGCGCCGCGGGAGAGGCGCACCTTGCGCTTCAAAGGTACGCAAAGCAGCTCAGCGAGCGCGGCATCATACTTGCCGTGTGCTCGAAGAACGAGGCCGCAGTCGCGGAAGCCGCATTCCGCGATCATCCCGAGATGATCCTGAAGCGCGCCGATATCGCGGCATTCGTTGCCAACTGGAACGACAAGTCCGAAAATCTTCGCGCGATCGCCGAGCAGCTGAATATCGGTCTCGACAGTCTCGTGTTCGTCGACGACAACCCGGTGGAGCGGGCGCGCATTCGCGAGAGCTTGCCGATGGTGGCCGTCCCGGAGCTTCCGGAGGATGTCTCAGACTATGTGCCGCGCGTCGCCGAGGCAGGTTATTTCGAGGCCGTTGCCTTCACTGCAGAGGATCGCCAGCGCGCGCAGCAGTATGCCGCCAACACCGAGCGCGATCTTCTGCGTGGCTCTGCCCAGAGCATCGAGGACTTCCTCAAGGGCCTGGACATGTCGCTCGACTATGGTCCCGTCACGCCGGTCAGCATTGATCGCGTGACGCAGCTCATCAACAAGACCAATCAGTTCAACACCACGACGCGGCGCTATTCATCGGAGGAAGTGGTTGCGCGAAGCACCAGTTCGGATGGCCTCGCCTTCCAGTTCCGTCTCCTGGACAAGTTCGGCGACAATGGCATCGTGAGCGTCATGATCCTGCGGCCCGACGATAATGAGCGGGATGTCCTCGAGATCGAAAGCTGGGTCATGAGCTGTCGGGTCTTCGGCCGCGAGCTCGAGCACGAAGCGATGAACATCGCGGTCGAGGCGGCGCGAGATCGCGGCGTGCGCGCATTGAGCGCCGACTATATTCCGACGAAGAAGAATGGCGTGATCCGGGATCTCTTTCCAAGCCTCGGTTTTGCACCATCCGATAAGGATACGCCGTCGAATGGGCCATCGCGTTGGATCCTCGACGTGAAGGGCTACGACGCGCACAAGACCCACATCTCCCGGATCGAGAAAACACAATGACCGAAGATGAGATCCTTCAGACGCTGACCCGAATTCTGCGCGATCTGCTCATGGACGATTCCATCGTCCTGACGATGGACACGCGACGTGAGGACGTCCCGGCCTGGGACTCATTCAACTACATCAACTTCATCGTGGCTCTCGAGATGGAGTACGGTATCAAGTTCAAGGTGTCCGACGTCGAGTCCTTCGAGAATGTCGGCGCCATCGTCAGGCAGACCAAGGCCCTTCGCTCGTAGCCGACCGCGTGAAATCCGAGCCCCAACACTCTCCGGCCGTGCTCGCATCCCGGACGTTTGGCGAGGATGATCAGCAAGCGTTCGCGCGGCTGACAGGTGACTACAACCCCATTCATATCGATCCCGTGGCGGCGCGGCGCACGCAGGCGGGTGATGTGGTCGCCCACGGTGTCCACGGCGCTCTCTGGGCGCTCGATACGCTCCTTGCGATGGGAGCCATCTCGGGTGAGATCGCTTCGCTGGCCGTCAACTTCCCGAGGTTCGTCCACCTGGGCAAAGGCGTTGACCTTCGCATCGTGAGCCGCAAGGACAGTGAGATCGTCGCCACGCTTTCGCTCGGAAATATCGTGGCGACGTCTCTTACGATCGGCCTCGGTGCAACGCGCGAGCTCGACGATACGATGCTCGATGTCGGCAGTCCGCCACCGCCGAAAACGCGTCCGGCAAATTGGACCAGAATGGAGGATGTGGCCCAGTTGCAGGGCTGGATGGATGTGGGTGCTTCCGTCGATGGCATCAGCGCGCATTTCCCGCACGTTGCAGCCAAGATGGGGCGGGAACGTGCAGCAGCGATCGCGCTGCTGTCGACGATAGTCGGAATGGAATGCCCGGGCCTGCATTCGCTGTTCTCTTCGTTCTCCGTGCGGTTGGCCGACAGCCCGAAGGCTCCGAATGGCGTGAGATTTCGCGTCACCTATACCGACGATCGGTTCCGCATCATCCGCTTGGACGTGGCAGGTGCCGGAATTCGCGGTGAAGTCCGGAGCTTTCTGCGGCCCTTGGCCGTCGCGCAGCAGGACATCGGTCAGATTGCGCGCTCGATCTCTCCAACGGAGTTCGCGGGCAGCACTGCACTCATCATCGGGGGATCGCGCGGGCTCGGCGCGCTGGTTGCTAAGGTCATTGCCGCAGGGGGCGGGCGGGTTGTCATAACCTATGCCAAGGGCAAGTCGGATGCCCTGGAGCTCGAGGCCGAAATTCGTCGACACGCCGGTGCTTCAGCGTGCACCGCGATTCACTATGATGCTGCTCAGGATCCCGCGCCTCAGCTCGCTTCGATCGGGAGCAGCATCAGTCACCTTTACTATTTCGCGACTCCGACGATCGGCCAGCAAAGAGACGGCCCATTCATGCCGGCCGTGCTGGAGACGTTCATGGCGTTCTACGTGACCCGCTTCTACGAGTGCTGTCGTTACCTCGTATCCGTATCCGATCGGCGGCCCCTCACCGTTTTCTATCCGTCGACCGTATTCGCCGATAATCCGCCTCCGACGATGATCGAGTATGCGATGGCCAAGATCGCCGGTGAGCTGCTGTGCTCGCATCTCAATCAGTCCAACATCGGTGTGCGCGTGATCGCGCACCGATTGCCGAGGCTGTCGACCGATCAGACGGCAACGATACCACCAGTCGCCGCTCGCGACCCTCTCGAAGCCATGTTACCGATCATCCGCGAAGTTCAAGGTGTGGCAACTCCAACAAGTGGATCCGCGGCGCCCTGAAAGAGGATCCTAAAATCCCGCTCGCGTGAACGTTCAGACGAGTCCCCTTCCCCATGCTCTTTAACTCTTACTCCTTCATCTTCTTTTTCGTGCCGCTCACTGTTGCCGGCTACTTCGCATTTGGCCGCCTTTCGCGGGACTGGGCGCTCGGCTGGCTCATGCTGGCGTCGCTCTTCTTTTATGCGTGGTGGAATCCCATCAACGTGCTGATCATGACACCGTCGGTGCTGATCAACTACGGGCTGGCGCGTGTGCTGGAGCGTCTCGCAGACGAGGACAATCCGCACCCGGCATCGAAGTACGTGCTCGCGGTCGGACTAGTGTTCAACATCCTGTTCCTCGGCTACTTCAAATACATCAATTTCTTCCGCACCTCGCTCAATGATGTTATTGGCACGGACTTCGTTCTCACCGCCGTCGTGCTGCCGCTCGGGATCTCGTTCATCACGTTCCAGAAGATCGCATTCCTCTTCGACGTCCACGGCGGGCGCGTGAAGGGGTTCACATTTCGCGACTACGCACTCTTCGTGCTGTTCTTCCCCCAGCTCGTCGCCGGTCCGATCGTCCACTATCGGGAGATCGTACCGCAGTTCCAGGCCGCAACTGGTCGGCTCAATCAAAACGACATCGCCGTCGGCGTGACGCTTTTCGTCTTCGGTCTTTTCAAGAAGGTCGTGCTTGCGGACAGCATCGGCCCGCTTGTGACGCCGATCTACGCGCAGGCCGAAGCCGGCGTGCCGATCTCGCTGCTTCTGGCGTGGATGGCGGCTCTCGGCTTCACGCTGCAGATCTACTTTGACTTCTCGGGCTACTCGGACATGGCGCTCGGGCTGGCGCGCATCTTCGGCTTCCGCCTGCCGCAGAACTTCAATTCTCCACTCCGGGCATCGAGCATTATCGACTTCTGGCTGCGCTGGCACATGACGTTGACGCGTTTCCTCACGGCCTACGTCTACAATCCGCTGTCGCTACGCCTGACTCGCAACAGACTTGCCGGCGGTAAGCGCGGCCTGAGTGGCCGCAACACGTCTCTCAGCGCGTTCATCATCTTGCTGCTTTATCCGACAATCCTCACGATGCTCCTGTCGGGAATTTGGCACGGCGCGGGCTACACGTTCATCGTGTGGGGCCTTCTGCACGGGCTCTTTCTGTCCGCCAATCATGCGTGGCGCTTTATTGCTCCGAAGATCTGGCCCAAGGCCGTGCCGTACGATCGCGTGATGACGCCGCTCGGGCACGTCCTCACTATTGTCCTCGTCGCCATATCGATGATCTCCTTCAGAGCGCTTACGATGACCGGCGCGCTCGATATCTTCCGCGGCCTCTTCGGCATCAATGGCGTCGCCTTGCCGCTCGGCATATATGAGCGCTTGGGTTCTGGATGGCTTCAGCAACTCGGCGTTACGGTCGTCGTCTGGGAAAGCGAGGACTTCCTGAAATTGGGTGTGCTCATCCCGCTGTTGCTCGCCATTGCACTCTTTCTTCCGAACACGCAGGAAGTGCTGGCTGCACATGAGCCCGCTCTCGGCTTCAAGCATGGTCCTGACCGCAATCGCCGGATCAATGTGGCGTGGTCGCCATCACTTCTATGGAGTGCCGGCGTCGCTGCCGCTGCGATGATCGCCATCCTCCAACTCGCTGGGCCGAGCGAGTTCCTCTACTGGCAATTTTAGCATCGGGCGTGCTCCGCCCCGGCGAGCGAGCGCGGGGGCTGATCCGGTTGCCAGTGGGTTACGTGGATAACCGCCCACCTCCCAGAGTCCGTTCGTTGCCGCGGTCGAAGCCGTGTGGTTGCTTCGCCTAGAGGGGGAGGTGTTCTCGATATGCCACGCTGAAGCACATCGTTTGCAACGCGGGCGCGCACAAGCTTATGGGTTACTTGTGCATTAACTCGAATCAGTCACTTGTCACGTCAGGGGAAGTGCGCAACGGCGCGCTCGGCGGAGATGCCCTCCGCGCGATTGTTTTGTTGTGCCAACTAAGGCGACTGGAAAATGAAAAACTGTGCTCTGAAGATCGCTGCCATCGGACTTGCGCTGGCCTATGCAACCGCAACACCCACGCTCGCAGGCGGGCCGAAGGGTGGTATGAAGGACGGCGGATACTACGAGCAGCCGACCTGGATCGCGACCTACTCCGGCGCCGACTTCGCCAAGGACTCTTTCTACAGCTACTCGGGTGCGGTGGTTTCCCTGCAGCGCGATCTGTCGCGCAGCGGCTTCGTCTTCCAGGGCTTTGCCGGCTACGGCTCTTATGAGTACGGAAGCAGCCTCGGGACGATCGACGGCGATGTCACTCAGCTCGCGGCTTCGCTCGGCTACCTGTGGGTCCGCCCTGGTGCGGCATTCGGCATCTACCTCGGCGCCGACTACACCGATCATGACCTGACGCCCAACGACCCGTTCAACAACGTGAGGGGCGATGAGGTCGGCTTCCGCGTCGGCGCAGATCTGCGCCTGGTTGGGCCGAGCCACTACATCTCGCTGGAAGGCTATTATTCGACGGCTTTCGATAGCTACTGGACGCGTGCGCGTGCCGGTCTCAACGTCGGCCACTTCATCATCGGTCCGGAGGCGGGTGCGCTGGGCAATGAAGGCTTCGACGCACAGCGCCTCGGCGGCTTCGTGATGTTCAAGCTCGACTTCTTCGGTACGCGGAACCCGGCCGAGCTGACGCTCAATGCCGGCTACCAGTTCCTCAGCGAGGACGACAACAGCTTCGCGGCATCGTCGGCTGGTGGTGAAGGCGCGTACGGCGGCTTCAATCTCAGCTTCTCGTTCTGATCTGCGGAACGCTGCTCGAATTTGACGAGGCGCCCTTGCGGGCGCCTCGTTTGCTTTTGGATCTGCTCGTTCGCTATTCGGCAGCCTGAAGCTTCGGCTTCTCCGCTGTCGCGGACGCGGAAGGCTGTGCGGAGTGAACGAGCCTTGGCAGACCGAGCCGTTTGGCGCGACCCCAGCCGGTGAACTGGCCGCACAGCACGGCGAACAGCGTGCGTAGCGAGATCCAAAAGATGAGCTGGCGATAGTAGAAGCGCTGGATCACCGTCAGCGGCAACAGGCGCCAGTTACCGGGTTCGCGATGCAGCCAAAGCGCCACCGCCGCGAAGGCAAGCTCGAGTGCCTGGAATACACCCCAGTATGCGAGGATCTCGACAGTGCGGCCCGAGATCACGCTGCCGCCGTGATGCGTGTAGGCCCACGCATCGGAGATGAAGGCCGCAATGAGCAACGCGTCCATGACCGGTGCGAACAGCGTAAAGAGGAACTGGAACACGACGATGTTCGGGATCGTGAACCACTTGAGCCCGTGCGCGCCGCGCTGGAAGTAGACGTCGCGATGCTTGAAGGCGACCTGGATCATGCCGAACATCCAGCGGAAGCGCTGCTTGTTGAACTCGCGGATCTTCTCCGGTGCTTCTGTTACGGCAAGTGCGTTCGGCTCGTTGCGCACGAGCCATCCGGCGCGCGCGATCTTGAAGGTGATGTCGGCATCCTCGGCCGAGGTATCGCTGTCGTAGAGGCCGGCCGCGATCACTGCGCTGCGGCGCCAGGCACCGATCGCGCCCGGAACCACGGCAATGCCGTTGACGATCTCGAAGGCGCGGCGATCCATGCTCTGAGCCGTGAGATACTCGAGAGCCTGGAAGCGTGACAACATGGTTGAACGGTTTCCGACCGTGACGACGCCGGCAACAGCACCGACGCGGTCGTCATGGAAGTGCTCGAGCAGGATGTCGAGTGCGTCAGGCGCGAGGCGCGTGTCGGCATCGATGCAGACCACGACTTCGGCATCTGTCCGCTCGATCGCATGGTTGAGCGCGCTGGACTTGCCGCCGTTGCGCTTCGTGAGAAGCGTTACGCGCGGATTGGCACCGAAAGCCTCCTTGACGACCTCATAGGTGCGGTCCGTCGAGCCATCGTCCATCACGACGATCTCGAAATCCTGATTCCGCGAGCGGAGAAGCGACTCGATGCTGTCGACGATGACTTTCTCCTCGTTGTGCGCCGGCACAATGACGGCGAAGCTCGGCAGCGGCCGGAGACGCGCAATGGAGAGCGGCTTCCGGATCCGCGACTGGCGCCAGGCGACGAAGCCGATGATCACGAGTCGTCCGATGCCGAGCACGATGCCAGTCACGAACAGAATCTTCAGGAAGTCGTTGAAGGCGCGCATCAGCGAGAAGCCGATGCCGTTCACGTAGGGGACGACCGTGTTGGCATTGTCCAGCGTCGGCATCAGCTCGTTGCGCTGAAGCCCGAGCAGCTCATGGATCGTCACGAACCGATAACCCTCGGCGCGAAGCTGATCGATGATCTTCGGCAGCGCGGCGATGGTCTGCAAACGGTCGCCGCCGCCATCGTGCAGCAGCACGACGTTGCCACTGCGCTGGTTGGCATACGACACCGTGCGGCGGACGATCTCGTCGACGCCCGGACGGCCCCAGTCGAGCGGGTCGATGCGATTACCGATCGTGATATAGCCGAGGGCATTGGAGGCGAGCAGCGTACGCGCCTGCTCCGATGTCTCGGGCTCGATGTCGCGCACGAACGGCGGACGGAAGAGCGCGGTTCGGATACCGAGCTTCGACTCGAGCACGCGCTGCGTCGCGTTGAGCTCGAGGTCGAGCTGGGCGCTCGGGATCTCGCTCAGGTCCGGGTGCGTGAACGTGTGATTGCCGATGTCATGCCCTTCACCATAGACGCGCTTGAGGATCTCGGGCTCCATGGCTGCCGACGTGCCAAGCACGAAGAAGCTCGCCTTGACATCCTTCTTCTTGAGCACATCCAGGATCGCCGGCGTGTAGAGGCGCGAGGGGCCGTCGTCGAACGTCAGCGCGATCACCTTGTCCTGGTTGAGACCGAAGCGCGAGATCAGCATCGGCTTCGGAACCGAGACGATCGTCTGGTTCGTGATGAGATTGGACTTAGGAAGATGCGTGACCGAGCGCTTGCCGACGCGCGGCTGGTTCATGAACTTCAGGACTTCGCCCTTGCCGGTGTAAGTAACTTCGGAGCCCGGATCGAGGTTCTCGATGGCTGCAAGTGCGGTGTCGTCGGGCGCGCGGCCGCGAGCGAACGTCGCCCAGATGGTGGGGTCTTCGGTGCCGAGACGCCACAGGGCCAGTCCACCCGGCTCCATGGCGAGTGCGGCTGCGACCTGATTGTACATGGTCACGCCGTCGAGCATCCACACGGTGTGCGTCGCGCCGGTGCTCTTCTCGCCGTAGGAGAAAGTCGGATTGAGCGCGTGGCCGTCGAACGAGAGGCTCGCGCCCGAACGGTCCAGCACGTCCCACATCTCGCGGACAGATGCGATGCGGCCTTGGCCCGGGCGAGCCCAGTCGATGGCATAGGAACCGATCGCGACGATGAGCTTGCTGCCTTGCGTCGTCGCAAAGTGCTTGTCGAGCATGGTCTCGAACCACACCTGCGAAGCGACAGGTCCCGGCCGCTCGTGTGCCGCGTACTGGTCGTAGGCGAGAAGGACCACGCGATCCACAGCCTCGATGATGTCGTGGAAGTGCGAGGGGTCTGCATAGGCGGGAACGACCGCAAAGACGTCGCGCTTGTCGGCCGCAAGCACGGCCTTCAGTTCGCGCAGGAACGCGACCAGATGGTCCTCGTCTTCCGGCTTGATTTCCTTGAAGTCGACGACGGTGCCGTCGAAGTCGCCCTTCGCGAGATAGTTCTTGAGGTTGCGAATGAGACGAGCGCGGGCTTCGGGCGACTTCAGAACGCTAGCCGTCTCTTCGCCGCGCCAGGAGCGTGTGCGCGGATCGTAGTTGTTGACGACCGGCATGACCCGGAGATTGGGTGCGTTGATCGTGAGCCAAGCATCGACGTTCTGCTGCTCGCGCTCGTCATCGAGCTCGATCTCGCCAGTTTCGTTCGTGAGATGCAGCCATTCCGGCATCAGCCCGTCGAGGTGCTTCGCCGAGCTCCTGAGCGAGAGGAAGCTGTTCTTGTCCCAATTGACATAGAAGGCGAAGCGGGCCGTTCCGGACGTCGCCTTGTCGACGCGCGAACGAGCCGTTGCGAGATTGATCCCAGGACTGCCCGCCGGCATGCGATGCGCGACGGCAAGGACCGAGAGATACTCGCGTTCGAGTTTGAGCTTCACGGACGGAAGCGCCGGAGTCGTGGCGACGCTTACGGCGAAGACAGCGACGAGCGCGCCAACGAAGGTGATGAGGAGGCCGACGAGGCCATAGACCACCGGAGAACGACGCCCGGAGGCATCGAAGAAAACCTGCTTGTTCTTGTCTGACATTGGTACCGGTCTGACCCCAGACCGCCTTGGAGCGCTGAGGCTCGGCGGTTCATTGCTGTGCTGGGTCGGCCGGACGGTTTTGATACTGTCTTGCGAACCCGTCAGAACGGAACGCAAGTTAGGGACCGGTTAGGATGTGCTCGCAGTGGGACAGGCGGCAATCAGGACTTAGGCTTAACAATGCGTAAATGGGGATGAACTAGGCGCATTCGATGCGTGAAAGTGGCGTGCGCCGTCGCGCGAGCACGCGCAATCGCGCGCCCGCCGACGCAAGCGCGCAGCCATGCCGCGCCGAGTGGCGCGACATGGCTTCTTGCTCTTGTGAGCGAGGAAACTAGAGGCGCATTTCCACGAGCGGCTTGCGGTCCGCGAGGATGAAGGCCACCGACTCGAGCACCGTAGCGTTGGTGTTGACGTCGATAATGCGCGGCGGCTTGCCCGAGCGTTCGTAAATGCCCGGGTAGAAGCCGTATTGTCCGCTCGGCGCCTTCGTCGAGATGAAACTGCGCAGCTTGGTGGTGTATGCGTCGCCGCGCTCAGCCAGCCAGAGGTAGGCCGCCTTGCTCGAAATCATACGGTAGGTTTCGGCGAACTCTTTCGTGGCCCATTTGCGCTCGGTGACCACGGAGTCGACCGGCCAACGCGGACCTGCGTAAGAGTCCAGGTTGTAGCCCTGGTAGGTGAACCACGGCTGCTTATCGATCGGCGATTCCGAGACACTCGTGAGATGTCCCGTTTCGGCATAGCGCTGCTGATGAGCGGCATTGAGCGCGTCCGCGAGGATGCGCGAGCGGGCCGAGTGCCCGAGCTCGATGGCCTCGTTGGTATGCGGCTCGCTGGCGATCGGCCCGACGGCCGCGACATGATCGATGAAAGCCTGGCGGGCATCTGCATCGTCGGACTTGAGCTCGCGATTGAAGCCGGTATCCACCTCGATGTCCCACAGCCCATAGGCACGAGAGATATAGTGGATGTAATTGAAGCACCGTGCTTCAGAACGCGACGACGACTTGATGTCGTAGGGCTGGCCCTTGCTGACCATGCCCGCGACGTTCCAGCGTGCCACCTGCTGCTTGGCCTGGTAGGCGCCGTTGGTGACCTTGTCCAGGATGTGCAGCGCCATGAGCAGGCGACCGGTGTCGGTCGTATCGTAGCCGCCCTCGACAGCGGTGCCGCCGACGATCTGCGTGCGATAGTTGGGCAGCGAGAGCTGACCCCAGCGGAACGTCGAGTTCCGCAGGAAGGTCATGACCGTGCGCATGCGCTGGTCGAATTCCTTCTCGTCGATAATGCCGATGGAACGCGCCGAGAGGTAGGCAAGGATCAGCGATCCCGTGTCCCACATCGTGAGGATGCTGTAGCGGCCCATGCCGCTTCCCTCGGGCCACATGGCGGCCGGAACCAGCCCCACAGGCGCGCCGGGCGTCTTTGTCGTAAAGTATTGCCAGGCGATCTCGGCGTCCCGCTTGAGCGAGGCGGCCAACGGTGCGTCCCCTTGGTTTACCGCGAACGCGGTGCTGAAGTAGCTTTGGGCGGAGAGTGTACCAGCGAAGCACAACCCGGCCCGGATCGCCTCGCGGCGTGACATGCGCATAACAGTACTGTCCCATTCGTGAACGCCCTGCTGTGAAAGCGTTCAGGTTTCTCTTTTGGTGACAGGTAGAGTGCAGGGAGCATGCCGCGCGGGGCCGTGTCGGGGCAGGAAAATGCCGAGGGAGGTGTTAATGAGCCAGATCGAGCCGCGGCCGTTTACTCTTAGTGTCCCGGACGCCGATATCGCGGACCTCAAGGAGCGCCTCGCGCGCACGCGCTGGCCCGACGAGCCGCCACAGGCGCCCTGGTCGACCGGCGCCAGTCTCGCGTACGTCAAGGATCTCACCGACTATTGGCGGACGGCCTTCGACTGGCGCGCGTGGGAGGCGAAGCTCAATGGCTTCCGCCAGTTCACGGTGCCGATCCGTGGCATCGATCTCCATTTCATCCACGAGCCCGGCCGCGGACCCAATCCCATACCGCTCTTGATCTCGCACGGCTGGCCTGGATCGGTCTTCGAGTTCCACGATCTGATCCATCGCCTGACCGATCGCTTCACGGTCGTCGCGCCGTCACTGCCGGGCTACACGCTTTCGTTCAAGCCGGGGCAGGAGCGCTTCGGCTTCGAGGAGATCGCCGATCTCTACGTGGAGCTGATGACGGACGTGCTCGGCTACGAGACGTTCGCCTATCAGGGCGGCGACTGGGGCGCGTCGGTCGGCTCGGCCATCGGCTACAAACATCCTGAGCGTCTCATCGGCCTGCATCTGAACCTGCTCGCCGTGCGCCGCGACCCGGCGATGATCGCCAACCCGAACCCCGAGGAGAAGCAGTTCCTCGACGAGCTAAACGAGTTCCTCAAGGAAGAAACGGGCTATCAGTTGATCCAAGGGACGCGGCCGCAGACGCTCGCGTTTGGGCTGACGGACTCTCCGACTGGGCTTGCCGCCTGGGTCGCCGAGAAGTTCCATCGCTGGACGGATAATAACGGCGCGCCCGAGGATGCCGTGAGCCGTGATGCCATGCTGGCGAACATCGCGCTCTACTGGTTCACCGGAGCGATCGGCTCGTCGTTCTGGCCGTACTATTCGCGCCTGCACCGGCCGTGGTTCCTGCCGCTCGGCGAGACCATCGACGTGCCGACGGGCTATACCGCATTCCCGCGCGAGATACTGCGGCCGCCGCGTTCGCTCGCCGCGAAGACGTACACCGATATCCGCCGCTGGACGGTCATGCCGAAAGGCGGCCACTTCGCTGCACTCGAGCAACCCGAAGCCCTCGCCCACGAAATTCATGCGTTCTTCGGGGAGCTTGCGGGCTAACGCTCTCTCATAAAAGAGACCGCGGACTGCAGTCCCGCACGGCATGGAGCGTGGTGCCCTCCGTGTCACACCCCGATCTGTGCACAGGTTACCCACGATCGAGTGGGGCGCGTCTGATTGACCCCGTTTGAGGCCGTGACTAGACGAGATTACGGCGTTTTTGTGCATGGGTGGAGCAAATGGGGGCGTTCTTGATCTCGATGAAAGCAAAATTCTCGGTGGCACTGACGGGCGTCATGTTCGTGCTCGCCGCATCCGCAATGACGGGCTGCGCGTCGGCGCAGTCGCGATGGGCTGCTGAGGCGCACAACGACACGATCGGTGCCCAGGCCCGGCAGCAGCGGCGGCTCATGCGCCAGCACGAGCGGGCGGCAGAGCTGAGAGAGCAGCGGCGTGAGGATCGCTACATCCGCCGCGCGCGCGTGATTCGGACCGCGCCGGTCATCGCCGAGGACAAGTGCCGTCCGAACCTCGCCGTCGTCGGCGACCAGTACGCAAGCGAGAGCGGCGCGCAGGCGGAGGCCGACAAGGCCTGGATGCAGACGGCGCGCTGGCAGTGGGGCGAGCGCTACATGGCTCGCGAGCACGCGGACGATGCCACGTACGAGTGCGGTCGCTCGTCGGTCGGTTCGGTGGTCGGGCAGGTCTTCTATCGTTGCCGCCTGACCGCGAAGCCGTGCCGTCCGGACGCTTCGCCCGGCAAGAATTGAGACAGCGACATTGCGCATTCCTGTTAGGGATGCGCGCACTTCATTCGAGCAGGCGGCGAGAGGCACTCGTCGCCTGTTGTCGTTTGTGCAGCCACGTGCCCTCGTGATGCCTCGATCCTCAGCCCAGTCTCCGTGCGTCGGGGAGACGGCGCTGCAGGGAACTCACGATGAACGAGGAAGCTTGGCGCGCCGAGGCCGCCGACAACGCTGCGGCCAGCGATGTGCGCCGCCGGGACGTGTGGCTCGCGGGCCTGAAGCGCCACTCCGAGCGCTGGATCCTGCCGCTGCCGCTTGGCCGCCTATGGCATGAGCTGCTGCTGTTTGGCGTTCTGCAGGCCTGGGCGTGCCTCTTCGCCGGCATCCTGCTCCTTTCGATCCTCACAACGAAGTTCGCGTGGCCAGTCGGTGCGCCGATGGCGCGCTACGATTTCCTGTTCCTGGTCGCGCTTGCGACGCAATGTGCCTTGCTGGCGTTCAAGATGGAGCGCATCGAGGAAGCCAAGGTCATCCTCATCTTCCATGTCGTCGCGACGATGATGGAGCTGTTCAAGACAGCCAAGGGCTCCTGGCTCTACCCAGAGGCAAATCTCATTCGCATTGCCGGCGTACCGCTCTTCTCCGGCTTCATGTACTCCGCCGTCGGTAGTTACATCGCACGCTGCTGGCGTCTTTTCGATTTCCGCTTCTCGAACTACCCGCCCATCTGGACGACGTGGCTGCTTGCAGCGCTCATCTACGTGAACTTCTTCACGCATCACTACGTCGTCGACTTGCGGTACGGGCTCTTTGCCTTCGCGGTCCTCATCTACGGCCGCACCGTCATCCACTTCACGATCGACACCGTCCCGCGCCGGATGCCGCTTCTGTTGGGCTTCCTCCTGGTCTCGCTCTTCATCTGGTTCGCCGAGAACATCAGCTCGTTCTCGACCATCTGGCTTTACCCGTACCAGCTCAAGGCGTGGGCGCCGGTCGGCCTCGGGAAGCTCGGCTCCTGGTTCCTGCTCATGATCATCAGCTTCGTTCTGGTGGCTTCGGTTAGCGGGCCGCGCCCGCTTACATCGGGCAAGCGCGCCGGCTGATCGGCAGCGGAGGGCAAAAAACGGCAAGCGGAAGGCCCGTTAGAGGGCCTGCCGGCCTTACCGTGCCGACGATTTCCGCCGCAATTCGTGCCATGTATGCCGGGAGCATAAGATTGGAGATGCGGGCATGGACGGTGGGCGAACCGGCGCCGATGAAAGGCGTGGATCGCGCTTGGTGAGCGGGGTATATCGCCCGGCGCGCCACGCTTTTGCCCTCTTCAGACGTCCACCATGGCGCCGCCCGTCACAGGCAAATGCGGCACAGATCCAGACGGGGGAGGCGCCAGCCACGGGTCGGGCGCCCTGGCGCCGCGGTGAGACGTCGAAGAAGACGCGATCCCGCGGCGCCATCGTGAAGTACTCCGCGATCGCTGTCGTCGCGATTGCTTTCGTCGCTTTCACACCCATTCTGGCACTTGAGCTCACCGCACGCTGGTCCGCGCCGCCGAGCCTCGAGCGTGCGGGGCAAACCTCGACTGTCGTCCTCGACCGCAGGGACCGCCTGCTCCGTGCCTTCACGACGCCGGACGGCATCTGGCGGCTGCCTGTCGCCGGCGGTGATGTCGATGCGCGCTACCTCGACATGCTGCTCGCCTTCGAGGACCGGCGCTTTCGCTCCCATGGCGGTGTCGACGCACTGGCGACCTTGCGCGCTGGATGGCAGTTCGTTCTACACGGCCGCATCGTCTCGGGATCCTCGACGCTGACCATGCAGACGGCGCGCCTCTTGAGCGGCGAGCATCCGCGCACGCTCACGGGTAAGCTCGCGCAGATGGTCCGCGCCCGGCAGCTCGAGCTGATGCTGACGAAGGACCAGATCCTCGACCTCTATCTGCTGCTCGCGCCGTTCGGCGGCAACATCGAGGGTGTGCGCGCGGCGACGCTCGCCTACTTCGGCAAGGAGCCTCGGCGACTCTCGCCAGGGGAGGCCGCATTGCTGGTAGCGCTCCCGCAGAGCCCAGCGACGCGCCGTCCGGACCGCAATCCCGAGAATGCCCGCCGCGCGCGTGATCGGGTGCTGGCCCGTGCTGTGGAGGCCGGTGTCGTCAAGGAGGAAGAGGCGCGGGCGGCCCTCGCCGAGGCCGTGCCGACAGTGCGCCGTGCTTTCGGAATGCTCGCGCCGCATCTTGGCGAGAGCGAAGTCGCGCGGCTGCCGGACAAGCGCATTCACCGCCTGACGCTCGACCGTGACGCGCAGACGGCGCTGGAGCGCCTCGCCCGCGAGCACACCGAGGCGCTCGGCTCACGGCTCTCCAGCGCGGTGCTGGCGCTCGATCATACAACCGGCGATATCCTCGCCTATGTGGGTTCGGCGGACTATTTCGACAGCGGCCGGCTCGGCGCCAATGACATGGTGCAGGCCGTCCGCTCGCCGGGCTCGACGCTGAAGCCGATCATCTACGGCCTCGCCTTCGAGGGCGGACGCGCCCATCCCGAAACACTGATCGAGGATCGGCCGACTCGCTTCGGCACGTACAATCCAAAGAATTTCGACCAGGGCTTTCGCGGCACCGTGACTATGCGCGAAGCGCTCGGGCTCTCGCTCAACATTCCGGCCGTGCAGGTGCTCTCGGAGATCGGCCCGGCGCGTCTCAATGGGCGCCTGCGCCGCGCGGGTCTTCAGACCGAGTTGCCGACTGGGTCGGCGCCGACGCTCGCCATCGCGCTCGGCGGCATCGGCCTCCGGCTGCAAGACCTCGCCATGCTCTACGCGGGCCTAGCCAGCGGCGGGCGCGCCATGGAGCTCAACTACGTCAAAGGCGAGCGGCGAGGCTTCACCAAGGCGCCGCCGCGTCTCCTGTCGCCCGTCGCTGCCTGGTACGTGACGGACATCCTCAAGGACGCGCCGCCGCCGGCCAACGCGCGTGGCGGACGGATCGCGTACAAGACCGGTACGTCGTATGGCTACCGCGATGCCTGGGCCGTCGGCTACGATGGCAAGCACGTGATCGCGGTCTGGATCGGACGTGCCGACGGCACTGCGACGCCGGGCCTGAGCGGGCACACGGCCGCAGCGCCCCTGCTCTTCGATGCCTTCGCACGCATTGCCGACAAGACGACGCCCTTGCCCGCCGCGCCAGCGGGGGCCATCCGCGCGACGAGCGCCTCGCTGCCGCCGCCACTCAGGCGCTTCGGCGATGATGCGCGTGGGCAGGAGACTGCGGCCTTCATCGAGCCGCTGGTGCGCATTGCCTTCCCGCCAGATCGCTCGGAGCTGGAGCATGACGACGGCGATGAGGCGGCCGTGATGCTCAAGGCCGAGGGCGGGGCGCTGCCGCTGACATGGTTCGCGGATGGGGCGCCCATCACGTCGGATCCGCAGCGGCGCGAGGTCGAGTGGCGCCCGGACGGACGCGGGTTCGCGCGCATCACCGTGATCGATGCCAAGGGCAAGAGCGACCGCGTCGATATCCGGCTTAAGTAGGCGCGGATCTTACGCTGGCGGTACTGTCCCCGGGCGCGGATCGATGGGCACGAGCTTATCGAGGCCGGTCAGCTCCTCGAAGGCAGCGCCGGCTGCGAGCAGCGCCGCCTCGCCACGTGGCGGGGCGATGATCTGCAACCCGACCGGCCGCCCGTACTGGTCGAAGCCGCACGGCACTGCCAGCGACGGAACGCCCATGAGCGTCGGGATCGCGGTGATCAGAGAGCCGCCGAGATAGTGCTCGACGACCTTGCCATCGATTTTCTCCGGCATCCGTCGCGTGACGTCGAACGCTGGCGTCGAAGAACCGGGGGTGATCAGCAGGTCGTAGGTCTCGAAGAAAGCGGCGACGCGGCGATAGAAGGCCGCGCGCTCGCGCTCCGCCCAGCCAATGCGCGAGGGCGTCGCCTCGAGGCCGAGCTTCGTGTTCCAGATGATGTCCTGCTTGAACTTGTCCGGGTATTGGGCGATCTGCAGCTCGCGGTCCACGACGTAGGATTGCGCGCGCAGGACCATGAAGGCATCGGCAATCTGGCCGACATCCGGTGTCGCCTCCTCGACTGTCGCGCCGAGCTCCTTGAAGCGCTGGGCGGCCTTGGCGCAGATCTCGCGCGTCTCGCTGTCCATAGGCGCCGCGCCGCCGAAGTTCGCCGTCCACGCCACGCGGCGGGGCAGCTTGCGGGCCGCCACGGCCTCGCTGAAGGACTGCGCGGGCGCGTCGAAGGTCTGAGGGTCGCGCGGGCAGAAGCCGGCCATGCTGTCGAGGAAGAGCGCCACATCGGGCACGTTGCGCGCCATGGGGCCTTGCACGGAGAGCGGCGCATAAAGGTTGTTGGATGTGCCGCGCGTCACGCGACCGGGCGAGGGCCTGAGGCCGACGACGCTGCAGTAGGTGGCCGGCCGCCTGAGACTGCCGGCATGGTCGCTGCCGTGTGCGAGCCAGGCTTCGCCAGCCGCGAGCGACGCGGCGCCGCCACCCGTCGAGCCGCCACAGGTGAGCGAGGTATTCCACGGATTGGTCGTGCGCCCGAAGACCTCGTTGAAGGTCGAGCCGCCGGAGCCGAACTCCGGCGTGTTCGACTTGGCGATCACGATGCCGCCCTTGCGCTCGATGCGCTCGACGAGCGGGTGCGAAGCCGTCGGCACGTGATCCTTGAAGATCGGTGAGCCGTACGTCGTCCGCACGCCCGCGACGTCCGTCAGGTCCTTGATGGTGACGGGCAAGCCAGCGAGCCAGCCCGCTTCGCCCTCAGCCTCGCGCCGTTCGCCGCGCATGAGCGCGCGGGCGTGATCTCGCGCGCGATCGAGGCACAACGTCGGCAGCGCATTGAGGGCACCCTCGCAGGCGGCGATGCGCTTCTCAGCCGCATCGATGAGGTCGAGCGGCGTGATTTCTTTTGCACGCAGGCGACGGACGGCCTCGCGTGCGGTCATACGGATGAGGTCGTCGGTCATGGTGTCGGTCCTCCTGTAGCTCAGTGGCGGCGCGCGGCGCCGATCTTCTCCAGCGGTCCAAGTCCGCGCTCGAGCATGGGCACGACCTCACCTGCGAAGCGCTCGATGGACTTGAGCGCCATGGCGAGCGGCGAGGCGCCGGCTTGGAACTGTAGGAGCATGTGCACGGGCGCGGCGGCGCGGATGAGGCCCGCCATGCGCTCGGCCACCGTCGTCGGATCCCCGACGAGGACCGACGCCGCGAAGGTCTCGAGCGGCAGCTCGCCAGGGTAGGGCTTCTCGATCAGCATGGCGCCGTCGATCAGCTCCTCGCGGTGGCGCAGGCTCTGTGAGAGGCGGATCTGGTGGCGCAGATTGTCGATGAAGTCGGCGGCTTCCGCCTTGCTGTCGGTAATGCAGACATGGCGTAGGGGGGCGATCGCCGGGCTTCGCGCGTCGAGACCCTGCTCGGCGTAGATCTCACCGACACGGGCCTTCACGTCCTTGAGCTGGGCGACGGTGGCGTGGCGCGGCGTCAGCATGATTGGCCAGCCCTTGCGTGCGGCGAGGCCCTGAAGCGTGCGGTTGTCGCCGGCAATCCAGATATCGGGGAGTTTGTCGACCGGGCGGGGAGCGATGTGGGTCTCGGGGAGCTGCCAGTAGCGGCCCTTGTGCGTGAAGGTTTCGCCCGCGAATGCCTTTTCCAGGATCTCAACGAATTCGACGAGCTTCGGGGCTGAATCGGCGAGATCCTCGCTGAAGCGCTCGAATTCATAGGGCTGGTAGCCGCTGCCGATGCCAAGAATGAGCCGGCCATGCGTGAGCGAATCGACCATTCCGATTTCAGAAACTAGCCGAACGGGATTGTAGAGCGGGACGACGACCACCCCCGTTGCGAGCTTGATGCGCGACGTCTCGCCGGCCAGCCGCGCCACCATCATCAGCGGCGAGGGGCATGTACAATAATTCGAGAAATGATGCTCGGCGAACCAGGCAATATCGAAGCCGGCCGCTTCGGCTGCCTTCACCTGCGCGATCGCGCCATCATAGAGCGCGGCGGACGCAGTTCCGGGCGTGCGATAGCCCATGAGATTGAAGATGCCGAAATTCATCGGTGAGCCTCCCCGCCACTACGTCCGCAGGTTGAGCCTGCGTCATCGGCCTCGGATGCCGAGCTTTCGGCAGTTTGTCCGAGCTTGGGGAGCAAGAAAACCCCGCGAGCCGCATTCGGCGCCGCGCTCACGGGAGGACATACATGCTATTTCAGCGTATCGGAGGCCTCAAACGGGCCGTGCGGTCCCCAAAAAGACATCGACCGGCCCCGCGATCGAGACGGCACCGGTCGACTGGGACATAAGAAACGCGGCGAGCGACTACGGGAAATCGCTCTTAAGCGCTTTTGCGGCGGGCCGCCGGCTTGCGGGCAGCGGCCTTCTTGGCGGCCGGACGGCGGGCCTTCGTCGCCTTGCGACGGGCGGGGCCGGCCCGCTTCGCGACGGTCTTCTTTACCGCGCGCTTCGCGGTGGTCTTCTTCTTCATTGTCTTCTTGGCAACCTTCTTCGCGGGCGCCTTCTTCATCGTCTTCGCCTTCTTTGCAACCTTAGCCATGTTGATATCTCCTATCTCTTCCCGGTAGCAAGTCACTCGCCTGTCAAGACGAATCGTGTCCACTTGCAAGGACGAATTTGGTGATTTGACAGTTAATGGGAAGTTAATGGAATTAAATGTCGATACTACGAGGAGATAATCCAGAGAAAATATTCGACCAGCTTTCTGCGCTGCAAAAATTCAAGTAATGCAATAAAACCGGCCACATTCTCTCCATATTCGCAAAATCGCGGATGCATCTGGACGGCCACAAAAATTTCGCGCAAGCATGTGCGTTGAGATGCGCAAATTGCGGTGCCGAGGGCAGAGAAGTGATCGAAATCGAGCGAGTCGCGCGAATCATGCGCGAGGTTGCGGCAGAAGAAATCATGCCGCGCTGGCGCAATCTTGCAGGCGCTGATGTCGTCGAGAAGAACGGTCCGAACGACATCGTCACGGTCGCGGATCGCGCTGCTGAGGAGCAGCTCTCGCGTCGTCTCGCGGAACTCATCGTCGGCTCTCGCGTCATCGGCGAGGAAGGCGTGCACGCCGATCCGGCGGTCATGCAGCACTTCACGAGCGGCGATCCGGTGTGGGTCATCGACCCCATCGACGGCACGAGCGCCTTCGCCAAGGGCGAGTCCGGTTTTGCGGTCATGGTCGCACTCGTGCGTGGCGACGAGCCCATCGCAGGATGGATCCTTGCGCCCTCAAGTGGCGAGCTGCACATGGGTGAGCGCGGAAGTGGTGTCTGGCGCGTCCACCATGACGAGACGGAGCGGTTGCCGCGTCCTTCCATTCCCATTGTGCAGAAGGCGCTGATCGGCCTGCTCGGTCGCCGGAACATGAGCGACGCACGCCGCGCCGAGATAAAGTCGCAAGCCGAAGCCTTCGGCGCCCTGCAGAACGTCTCGTGCGCGGGCATGGACTATCCGCGGTTGCTGTCCGGCGGCGCACACTTCGCGATCTACAACAAATCCGAGCCCTGGGATCACCTGCCGGGTCTGGCGCTCGCGAGCGAGCTCGGCTTCGTCTACGCGAAGCACGACGGTAGCGCCTATCGGCCGGGCGACAATACGGGCGGCCTTGTCATCGCACCGAGCGAGGATGTCATCGCCGAGATCCGCCGGCTGTTGCTCGCCTGAGGGCAGCTAGTTCCCGGGAAGCACCAGGATCTTGGGCGTCTTCGGCAGCGTCGCCCGCGAGACGACCGTCGTTGGCACCTCGCTCATCTCGACCTCGAAGTGGGGGCGGGCCTCGTGCAGGAAGCGCTCCAGCGTGTAGGACGAGAAGTAGTGCATGGGGATCATGAGCGGCGCCCTGAGCGCCTTCAGGACCTCCACCATGCCCTGCACGTCGAGGGTGAAGCTGCCGTCGACCGGGACCAGAACCACATCGAGCTGGCCGATCTGGGCGAGCTGCTGCGTCGTCAACGTGTGGTGGAGATGGCCGAGGTGCCCGATGCAGAGGTTGCCCGTCTCGAACACGAAGATCGAGTTGCCCCACGTGTCGGTGCCGCCGGAATAGGTGCGGATGTTGGTCGGGATGTTGCGGACGCGCACGTCCTCCATGGTGATGTCGTGCTGGGCATGGCCGCCGTCCGGGTTCCAGCCGCGTAGCACGTGAACGATCGAGGGATCGGGGTTCATGGAGTAGTGGGTCGTGTGGGCCCGGTTCATGGTCGCGATCTCGGGCACCACGGCCGGGCGCACATAGTCGTTGTAGTCGGTGGCAATGCGGATGCCGCGCTGGGTCTCGAGCAGGAACGTCGAATGGCCGACGTAGCTGATGCGTGTCTCGCCGAGTTTGAGCTGCGCCCGCTGGACCAGCGAGGGGATCGTGATGCCGCCGGGCCCGCGGCGCGTCGGCGCTTCAGCCATCGCGAGGCAGAGATCAGGGGCTAGTTTGTTTGGACTGGGCGTCTGGGCCTGGATCTGAGGTGCGGCGAGGATCAGCAGGGCTGCCGGAAAGAGGATCGCGATGGCAGCTTGGAGCAATATCCTCACGCGCATGTACGACCTCCGGGTCTGTTAGGCCATCACACTAGGCGGCCGCCCCACTCGCCTTCAGCGCCGCGATCTCATTTTCCCCGAGGCCTGCCTCCCGCAGAATCACATCTGTGTGTTGGCCGAGCGCTGGGCCTGGGCCCGGCCGGCGAGGCGCAGCATGACCGATCTGGAAGGGCGCGGCTAGTGTCCGCGGCATTCCTGGCGTGTCGGTCTCGACGACGGCGCAGGCGGCGACGGCCTGCCCGCCGTCGGGGATGTCCTCGAGTCGATTGATGCGCGAATGGGGGACGCCACGCGCTTTCAGCAGCCGGTTCCAGTGTGCGAAGGAGCGCGTGCGGATGGCGCCCTCCAGTATCTCGCACAGTGCGGGCGCATTGGCGTGCCGCGCTTTTCTCTCGGCAAAGCGAGGGTCGGCGGCGAGATCGGGGCGCTCGATCATCTCCAGGATGGCCGGCCAGTCGCGCGTCTCGTTCGTGACATTGATCTGCAGCCAGCGGTCGTCGGAGGTGAGGTAAATATTGGCGAGGGCCGAGCGCGGGCGGTCGCGCGGCGGGCGGTTTGGCAGATACGCCCCGACCAGTGCCGCCTGGGCATAGACGCCGTTCGACCACAGACCATTGGCGAGCAGGTTGCTCGCGACCCACGTTCCCTTGCCGGTCCGTCCGCGATCGATGAGCGCGAGCAGGATGGCGGACAGCAGCGCCATCGCCGACGGGCGGTCGCCCTGCGCGGGAAGCGCGAAGCCCGGCGGCTGGCCCTCGTGATGGATCGCATCGAGAAGACCCGAGCGGGCGAAGTAGGCATTGCTGTCGTAGCCGGGCTGGTCCTTGTCGGGGCCGTCTTCGCCGTATCCCGAGAAGGACGCGTAGATCAGCCGCGGATTGCGCGCGGAGACCTCCTCGTAGCTGAGGCGCAGACGCGCGCGCACGGGAAAGGGGTAGTTGGTGATGAGGACGTCCGCGGTGTCGATCAGCCGGTCGAGGACAGCGCGGCCGTCGGGATGCTTCAGGTCGAGCGCGATCGAGCGCTTGTTGCGAGCGTCGAGGTGCCAGGGATAGTTGACCTCGGCCTTCGGAAAGCTCGTGAGGTCGATGTTGCCGCGGTGCGGATCGCCCTCGCCGGGTGGCTCGATCTTGATGACGTCGGCGCCGTAGTCGCCGAGAACGACGGCAGCAGCCGGTGCGGCGATGAACGAGCTGACGTCGAGCACGCGCAAGCCGTCAAGGGGAAGCGGGCCGGCCATCTTGACCTCGTTCTTGTGGGACGTTGCCTCAGTCCGCGAGCTTAGCGGCGCTGGTCAGGCCTGCCTAGCGCGGGATAGTCTGGTCGCAATAAGCAACAACCGGGAGGACGACGATGACAGGTGGCGACTGGCTGGGCCTCGGTGGCCGCATTGCCGTAGTGACGGGTGGGGCGAGCGGTATCGGGCGCGCGACGGCGAACAGCCTATCGAGCGCCGGCGCCGCAGTTGCGGTTCTCGATATCAACATCGAAGGCGCCAAGGAGGCAGCCCAGATCATCGCAGAGACCGGCGGCAAGGCGATCGCCGTCGCGTGCGATACGACCAGCGAGGCGAGCATTGCCACTGCGCGCAAGGAGGTCGAGGCGGCTCTCGGCGGCGCCGACATCCTCGTCAACAACGCGGGCATCCTGCGGCCGGGCGGCCTCGACAGGCTCTCGCTCGCCGACTGGAACAAGATCCTGGCCGTTAACCTGACGGGCTACCTTCTCGCCGCGCAGGCTTTCGGCGAAGGCATGCGCCAGCGCAAACGCGGCGCGATGGTGCACATCGCCTCGATCGCGGCAAGCGAGCCGCAGCCGTTCTCCGGCGCCTACAGCACGGCCAAGACGGGAGTCGTCATGCTCTCGCGCCAGCTCGCCTATGAGTGGGGCGGCCAGGGTGTCCGATCGAACGTCGTCAGTCCGGGGCTCATTCGTACGCCGCTCAGTGAGGCATTCTACCAAGTGCCGGGAGTGACCGAGGCGCGCTCGCGCGTCGTGCCGGTCGGGCGTGTGGGCACCCCTGAGGACATTGCGAATGCCGTAGCGTTTCTGGCTTCGGACAAGGCTGCCTACGTCAGCGGTGCGGAGCTGCTTGTCGATGGCGGCGCCAACACGATCCTTATGGGGCAGGTGCCGCGGCCCGGATTCGAGCGGGCTGGTTAAGCCGCTTCTACCGCGCCTTCTGACCTCGCCGGCCGACTGCGCCCTCGATCAGCGCGACCAGGCGCCCCTCGTCGCGCGTCTCGAACGCAAGGCGGATCGGCAGCGCCTTCGCCTGCGCATGGAGCTCAGCGAGCGCGCCAGTGCCGCCCGCGAGGCGCGCGCGGTCCTTCTCCGTGGTGACGAGCGTGGCGCCGTGGGCGCGGGCGAGCTCGAGGAGGCGGCCCGCGTCGGCCGGGGTGAAGACGTGGTGGTCCGGGAAGGCGATCTTCTCGACCGGATCGGTGCCGAGCGCGCCGAGCGTCGCAAAAAAGCGATCCGGCACGCCGATTCCGGCAAAGGCGACGACCGGCCCTGAAGCGAGCCACTCATGGGCGGTGCCGGCGAGGATCTGCGCTTCGAGCACCGGGCCCTCGAAGTCGTGGCGCAGCCGCGCAGCGAAATCGCTCTGGCCCGCGGCCGCATCCGGCGCTGAGCCACGGTTGATCACCACCGCATCGACGAGGTCGAGCTGGAAGTCGAGCGGCGCCCGGAGCGGGCCGGCCGGAATGACGCGGCCGTTGCCGACGCCGCGCGCGCCATCGACGATCGCGATGGTCAGGTCCTTGGCGAGGCCCGGGTTCTGCAGGCCGTCGTCCATGATGATGACGTCGACGGCGGCAGGGGCAGGACGCGAACCAGCGCTGGCGCCTACGGCAATCGCGCGTGCGCCTGCAGCGCGGTCGCGGCAGATCATCGTCGGACGCGCGGCCGCAAGCAGCAGCGGCTCGTCGCCGACATCCTCGGCCCGGTCGCGCTCGGGATCGACCCAGTGCGGTCCGGCAACTCGGCCGCCGTAGCCGCGCGAAAGGAAGGCGCTGGCGAGGCCCAAGCTGTCGACAAGCTCAGCAACGGCAAGCGCGAGCGGCGTCTTGCCGGTGCCGCCCGCCGTGAAGTTTCCAATGCAGATGACGGGGATGGGCGCACGGTACGGCATGGTGCGTGCGAATCGGCGTCGGGCGAGCGCGGCCCAGAGAGCCGCCGCAGGTCCGAGCAGCCGGGACGCGGTGCCGGGCGACGTCTCGTACCACCACGTTGGCTCGCGCATCGTCACCGGCCGGCGTCCTCGAGTCCCTTGTCGTTCCGGTCGAGCGGAACCAATTTGGCTAGGCCCGCTTGTAGCAAGTTGGTGACAGTTTCACAGAGCGTACAAAATGGCATTTGACATAGGCTCAAACAGCTCTACATGCTCCGCGCATCGGAACCAAGTTCTGGTGCCGGGTTCGGGGGAATGGACGTCTCTCCGCTCTGATGCGGACGCGCTCCGGTCTCTCCGGGCGATTGTTTCCACCAAGACTGCACGATCATCATGATCCGCGGGAATGCGCGGGGTGGTGGTGGGAGACGACCAACGCATGTCCGCCAGGACAGAATGCTCACACTGCGGGGCCAAGTGGACCTTGCCCTCGATCATCTTTTTCCCTCGAGAATGCTGAATAGCTGGAGACAAGTATCATGATGCTCGTCGCTACGTCCGTGCGTGCCAGCGCGATCGAAGGCGTTGGCGTTTTTGCAGTGGACTTCATCCCCGCGGGGACGCCGATCTGGGCGCTCGACGAGCGCTTCGACAAGGTCTTCACCGAGGAAGAGGTCGCGACGTTCCCCAAGAACGTCCAGGAGTATTTCGACCGCTACGGCTACCCGCACATGGAGCGGGACGGCTTTGTTGTGCTCGAGCTCGACAACGGCCGGTTCATGAACCACAGCCTGAAGCCGAATACGGACTTCACGCGGCCGGACATCGGCTATGCCATCGCCGATATCCATCCGGGCGAGGAACTCATCTGCAATTACTTCGAGTTCGATCGCTATTTCCGGGGCTTCGATGTCGCGGAGTCGGCCTATACGAAGCCCGCGACGAACGGGGTTGGCGCCGGTATCAGCGCCAGCATCTGAGGCGTCTGGCCAGAGGTGAGAAGAGCTATGTCCGGGGTCCTGCGGCCCCGGCATTGCTGTTTTTGGCGCCCGCCCGTTCACTCAGTTGACGCACATTTGCAGCGGGGCGTGACGTCAGGGCAAGGCGGCGCGCCCTGCGGCTTTCTGGTAACGGCTCACGACCAGTTCAATTGGCATACGGCGCCGAAATGCCTTAATGCTTCCGCCCAATGACGCCAGACGGGCCTCTCCTGCTGTCGAGGATGAGTGCCGAAGCCCGTAGTATGCCGTGAAGGAGATCGACGTGACGGCGACCCCCTATTCCTTCCTTGCGCGCAGCCTTCACCGCCGCGCTTTCCTGATCGGAGCGGCGAGCCTTGCCGCGCTTTCGACCGCCGCGGGGCTCACGCCGGCATTCGCGCAGCGCCGCAGTGACCGCGGGCCGGACGAGGTGTCGGTTGACGCGCTGATGAAGCCGGGTGCGCTGCCGGAGCTGGTCGTCGGCAAGGCCGATGCGCCGGTCACGATCGTCGAGTATGCCTCGATGACGTGCGGTCATTGCGCCGCCTTCCACAACAACGTCTATCCGGCGCTCAAAGAGAAATACATCGACACCGGCAAGGTGCGTTTCATCATGCGCGAGTTCCCGCTCGACAATCTCGCGGCGGCAGCCTCGATGCTGGCCCGCTGCGCCGGCGGCGATGCAACCCAGGCCATGATCAGCGCCCTCTTCAAGACCCAGGACAAGTGGGCCTTCGTGCGCGGCAATCCGGTGCCGGAGCTGTTCAAGATCGCGCAGCAGGCCGGGTTCACCCAGGAGCGCTTCGACACCTGCCTGAAGGACAACACGACGCTCGACCACATGATCGCCGCCCGTCAGCGTGCGAGCGACGAGTTCGGGGTCAACGCGACGCCGACGTTCTTCATCAACGGGAAGCGTCTGCGCGGCCGGAGCGATTCGATCGAGTCCTTCGATCAGGCGCTCGCACCCTTCCTCGGCGGCTGATACGCCGTGCGCGTCCGCTCGGGAACCGGCAGGTCCATGCGCAAGCGGGCGCGGTACGTCCCTCTAGCCGTCCTGTTCGCTCTGGCGCCGGTGCTCGCCGGCTGCTCGGGCGATGCCATGAATGCACTCGATCCTTCGCGCCCAGCGGCGGCCCTGACCCTCGAGACGGCCGCCGTCGGAGTGGCGGCGCAGCCGAAGCCGCCGGCCTTCGATCCCTTCTCCGACAGCCCGTCCACGGCCGTGCCCATGCGTCAGGTCATCGAGGACCCGACGCTCGCTCAGGTCATGCAGTCGGGGCCGCTGCCGGAATTCTCGATCGGGAGCGCCGACGCGCCGGTCACGATCATCAAGTACGCCTCCCTGACCTGCCCGTTCTGCCGGCGCTTCCAGGCGGAGGTTTTTCCGGTCCTGAAGCGCGACTATGTCGATCGCGGCAAGGTGCGCTTCATCATTCGCGAATTCCCCATCGGCAAGACCAGCGGGATGGCGACCATCGCGCTCCGCTGCGTGCCTATGGACCGCTACCTGGAGCTGTATGGCCGCTATCTCTCCACGCAGGCGCAGTGGGTTTCCCAGGAGGTCCGCATTGAGCCTATCCTCAAGGTCGCGCAAGGTGTTGGCTTGACAGCCGCACAGTTTGACAGCTGCCGCCAGAATCAAGGCATGATCAGCGCGCTGAATCAGATCAAGGACCGCGGTCGGGAACTTGGGGTGATCGGGACGCCGAACTTCTTCATCAACGGCAAGCTGGTCAAGAAGGCACTCGATCTCGCCGAACTGCGCGAGATCATCGATCCTCTGATCGCCGGACCCGCGGTAGCCGCGACACCGGCATCCGTGCCGCGTTGAACGCATTTTCGTATAGAGCGTTGGGGCGAGGTGTGACTAACCGCTATCAAGGCGGGTGCTGACGTGCAGATCACGCGACTGAGGCTGCTCGGCTTCAAATCGTTCGTTGAGCCGACCGAGCTTGTCATCGAGAAGGGACTGACCGGCGTTGTCGGGCCGAACGGCTGCGGCAAGTCGAACCTGCTCGAAGCTCTGCGCTGGGTCATGGGCGAGACGTCCTACAAGTCCATGCGCGCCTCGACCATGGAGGACGTGATCTTCTCCGGGACGAACGCCCGGCCGGCCCGCAATATGGCCGAGGTCACGATCTCGATCGACAATGCCGCCCGCACGGCGCCGTCCGAGCTCAATGACGCCGATGTTCTCGAAGTGACGCGCCGCATCGAGCGCGATGCGGGCTCAGCCTACCGCGTCAACGGCGGCGAGGTTCGCGCGCGCGACATCAAGCTGCTCTTCGAGGATGCGTCGACCGGTGCGCGCTCGCCGTCGCTCGTTCGTCAGGGCCAGATCGCCGAGATCGTCAACGCCAAGCCCGAGCAGCGCCGGCGCATCCTGGAAGATGCCGCGGGGATTGCCGGCCTCCACAGTCGCCGTCACGAGGCCGAGCTTCGGCTCAAGGCAGCCGAAGGCAATCTCGCCCGCGTCAACGACGTGCTCGGGCAGCTCAACAGCCAGATCGAGGCGCTGAAGCGCCAGACGCGGCAGGCGCGCCGCTACCGCGAGCTTTCCGGCGAGATCCGCAAGTCCGAGGCGCTGCTGCTGCATCTTTCATGGACCGCGGCGCAGGCGGAGGTCGTCGCCACGGAGGCGGCGCTCTGGCAGGGTCTCGGCGCGCTTGCGGCGGCGACCGAGCGCGAAGCCGGGCTCGTCGCGGAGGAAGCCGAGCGCGCCGGCGCGATCGATCCGCTTCGTGAGGAGGAAGCGCGGCGCGGTGCGGCGCTCTCGCGCATCCGCATCGAGCAGGAGAATTTCGAGAAGGAGGCGCGCCGTCTCGCCGAGCGCCAGCAGGAGTTGGAGACACGCGCGGAGCAGATGCGCCGCGATATCGAGCGCGAGCAGCAGCAGGTCGCCGAGGCGCGCGCGATCCTCGACCGGCTGGGCGCCGAAGCAGAGACGATCACCGCCGAGCTTGCGAACGGCCAGCGCGCAGAGGAGGCTACCCGCACCCGTCTCGCCGATGCCGAAGCGGCGCTCGGTGAAGCCTCGGCGCGGCTGGCCGAGGTCACGGCCCGCGCCATCGAAGCACGCACGCGCCGTCGTGGGCTCGAAAGCACGCACGCCGAGCGTCTTGGTCAGGTCAAGCGGATCGAGCATCAGCTCGTGTCGCTCGCGGCGCAGGCGCGTGAGATTGCCGGCCGGGCTCCGGATGCGGAGCGCCTGCAGCAGCTCACGGAGGCCGGCCAGCGCATCATGCGCGAGGCGGCAGCCATCGAGGAGGAAGCACTCACGGCCGAGGAACGCGCTGCCGAGCTCGCCATCGAACTCAGGGCGCGCGAGGAAGCGAGCCAGTCTGCGCTGCTGACGTACGGCCAGCTTCGTACGGAGGTCGAGACGCTCGCCAAGCTACTGGTGCCGGTACGCGATGACGGCCTGCCGCCGATGATCGACGAGCTGCGGGTCGCGCCCGGCTATGAGCGGGCACTCGGCGCGGCGCTAGGCGATGATCTCGATGCGCCCGCGGCGGACGAGGCGGACGTGCACTGGCGCCGCGTGGGGCGCGCTGCGGATGATCCGCCGCTCCCCGTCGGCGTGCATCAGCTGGCAGCGGAAGTGGATGCGCCGCCGGAGCTGGCGCGACGGCTCGCCCAGATTGGTGTTGTCGCGCGCGAGGACGGGCGGCTCCTGCAGCCCTATCTGCGCCCGGGTCAGCGGCTTGTTTCGCTCGAGGGTGATCTTTGGCGCTGGGATGGTTTCACGGTCGCAGCCTCGGCGCCGACCCCGGCAGCCGTGCGGCTTGCCGAGCGCAATCGCCTTGCCGAGCTCGAGGTGCTCGAGGATGCGGCGCGACGCGAGTCCGAGGACCTGACGTCCGCGGCGAGGACGGCGCGCGAGGTTCATCGTGTCGCGGAGAGCGAGGAGCGTCGCCTGCGTCAGGCGTGGCGCGAGACGCAGGCCGAGCTTGCCCGCACACGCGAGAAACTCACGATCATCGAGCGCCAGGCGCGCGAGACGGAGCAGCGGCTGGCCGCTGTCGCCGAGAACAGGACGGCGGCTGAGGCGGCCCTGGTCGAAGCCAAGGATCGTCTTGCCGAGATAGAGACCGCGATCGCAGCGCTCGACAATGACGATGCGCTCGAAGGAGAGGTCGCCGCGGCCGAGCGCGAGACGGCCGGTCATCGCGGTACGGTTGGCGAGATCCGCCAGGAACTTTCGCGTATCGAGCGTGACGTGCATGTCCGAGAGGAGCGGCTCAATGCCATCGAGGTCGAGCGCGCGCGCTGGCAGGCGCGTTGCGAGGACGCCGGCAGCCATGTTGCCACGCTGAGTGAGCGTATGAGCGAGACCGAGTGCGAGCTTGCCGAGATGGCGGAGCTTCCGGCCGTGATCGAAGAGCAGCGCGTGAAGCTGCACGATCAGATGCAGGCTGCCGAGGCCGCGCGTAGCGAAGCGGCGGATCGCCTGGCTGAAGCTCAATCCGCGCACCGGGAGAGCCAGCAGGCTCTCAAAGCCGCGCAGGCCGCCGTATCAGATCAACGCGAGCAGCGTGCGCGCCTCGAAGCGAAGCTCGAAGCGGCGCGTGGCAAGCGCGCGGACGAATCTCGTCGGATCCGCGAGACCATGGACTGCGCGCCCGAGGCGTGCCTCGCACTCGCCGAGGTCGAGCCTGGTGCGGACTTGCCGTCACTCAGCGATGTCGATCGCACGCTGCAGCGCCTCAAGGCTGATCGCGAGCGGCTCGGCGGCGTCAATCTCGCAGCTGATGACGAGCTGCAGAAGTTGAACGAGCAGTTCGCGACCATGGATCTTGAGCGGCTCGACGTCGAGCAGGCGATCCACAAGCTGCGCGGCGCCATCGGTCAGCTCAATCGCGAGGCGAAGAAGCGCCTCGGCGAGGCCTTCGATCAGGTCAACGGCCACTTCCAGCGCCTGTTCGGCACGCTGTTCGGCGGCGGCGAGGCGCGCCTCGAGATGATCGAGAGCGAGGAGGATCCGCTCGAAGGCGGTCTCGAGATCATCGCGCGGCCGCCTGGCAAGAAGCCGGCGACGCTGTCGCTGCTTTCCGGCGGCGAGCAGACACTGACCGCGCTCTCGCTGATCTTCGCCGTCTTCCTGACCAATCCCTCACCGATCTGCGTGCTCGACGAGGTGGACGCGCCGCTCGATGACGCGAACGTCGATCGTTTCTGCTCGATGATGGAGAGCATGGCGGGCGAGACCGAGACGCGCTTCCTCGTCATCACGCATCACCCAATGACCATGGCGCGCATGGATCGCCTGTTCGGCGTGACCATGGCCGAGCGCGGCGTCTCGCAACTCGTCTCGGTCGATCTCGCGACCGCCGAGCGGATCATCGAGAACGGCGGCGAGGGCGCCCACGCTGGCGCTGCCTGAGGTGGGGCACCGCTTGCGCCTGCCAACCTGCTCCTATATTCACACGTGCGAATATAATGGTGTGATAGCGGCTGCTTCGGCGGCCGATATGCAGGCGGGAGCGAGTAATGAGAGAAGCGATCGTGGAGAACGGCCCGCAGTGGCTGGCGATCGGCGGCCTCGTCATCGGCTTCGTCTTCGGCGCGCTCGTCTTCCGGACGAACTTCTGCACCATGGGCTCGGTCTCCGACATCGTGAACCTCGGCGACTGGCGCCGCTTCCGCGCCTGGGTGCTCGCGGCGATCGTGGCACTCGCCGGCGCGCAGACCCTCCACTGGCTCGGTGTCGTCGATCTGACGAAATCCATGTACCTCGGGCCGACCTTCAACTGGGTCGGGCACGTCGCTGGGGGCCTTATCTTCGGCTTCGGCATGGTCTTCGCCGGAGGCTGTCCGAGCCGCAATCTCTCGCGTGCCGGCGGCGGCGATCTGCGCGCGCTGCTGACGCTCGTGATCATCGGTATCTTCGCCTACATGACCATCGGTGGCATTCTCGGCCCGGTCCGCGCGGCCATCGAGCAGGCGACCAACATCGCGCTGCCGATTTCGACGCAGGGCATCGGCGATCTCGCCGATCGCGTGCTGGCGCTCTCGGCGGGCTTCGGGCGCATCTTCGCCTCGTGGATCATCGTGCTTGCGGGGCTCGCGTACTGCTTCAAAGACGCCGAATTCCGGTCATCGCCTGTGCATGTCCTGTCGGGCATCGGCGTCGGGCTCTGCGTCATCGCGGGCTGGGCGCTCACCGGCCTTGCCTTCGACGACATGGCCGACCGGCCGACTACGCCGATCTCGCTCACCTATGTTCGCCCAAGCGGCGATGCGCTCGAATGGCTGCAGCGTTTCACGGCCGCGCCAATCCCGGGCTTCGGCGTCGCGACGGTGTTCGGCGCCATCCTCGGCGCGTTCGTTGCCGCAAAGGCCATGGGGCGCTTCAAGATTTCTACCTTCTCCGATCGCGGCGACACAGTGCGCAGTCTGCTCGGTGCTGTCATGATGGGCGTCGGCGGTGTGATGGCGCTCGGCTGCACGGTCGGGCAGGGCATTACCGGCGTATCGACGCTTGCGATCGGCTCGTTCATCACGTTCGCAGCGATCGTCGCCGGTGCAGTCGTCGGCCTCAAGGCGCTCGAACGCTGGCTGATGTCCGAAGCCTGATCGGCTTACATCCTCAAAAACAAAATGACCGGCCGCGAGGGCCGGTCATCTCATTTCAGCATTGTGATGGACCGGCTCAGTACGTCTTTGCCTGCTCGACCTTGCCGCCGCCGCGGATATCCTTGATGGCCTGCGCCGCGGCCGTGGCCAGCAGGCGCGCGTCATTGAGAACGGCGCAGAAGTGATAGCCCTGCTCGAAGCGTGTGAGGGCGGTCTTCGGTCCGTCCGTGTGCACGCCGGCAATCAGACCCTTCTCGTTGGTCTTCTTGGCGATGAACTTGATGGCTTCGATGATCTCGGGATCCGAGGGATCGAGCGTCGGCGGCTTGCCATGTGCCATCGAAAGATCCGACGGTCCGACGTAGACGCCGCTGAGGCCCTTCACGCTCAGGATCTCGTCGAGGTTCTTCAGGCCATCGCGCGTCTCGATCATCGCGAGCAGGAGCACTTCTTCGTTGGCGCCCTGCCAGTAGTCGGCGCCGCCGTACTGCACGGCGCGGTTCGGACCCATAGACCTGCCGCCGATCGGCGGATAGCGCCCGTTGAACACGAACTGCTCGGCCTCGGCCTTGTTGTTGATCATCGGGCAGATGATGCCGTAGGCGCCGGCGTCGAGCATCTTCATGATGATGCCCGCCTCGTTCCACGGCACGCGCGCCATTGGCACGGTGTTGGTCGTCGAGATGGCCTGCATCATGCCGACGGCAGCCTGGAAATCCACCGGACCGTGCTGGAGGTCGATGGTCAGCGCGTCCCAGCCCTGATGCGCCATGACCTCGGCGGAGTAAGCATTGGGAATGGCGAGCCAGCCAGTGAGGGCGCGCCCACCGGCGGCAATCGTCTTCTTCAGCTCATTCTTGCGCATGGGGTGTCCTTCCCTGGGATTGTTTGTCGGGCGCGAGGTGGAGGCGCCATGAGGGCGAATATAGCGCCCTCACCGTACCTTGGGTCGACAGGAAACGCATAGGCGGCTGAACGGTGGCGACTTGATGAAGCGCCCTACGAGGTCAGTTTCCGCGCACGGTGTCCCAAGTCCAGGTAAGGACGCCTGTTACGATCGACAGAGCGATTCGCGCGACGACCGTGAAGCCCATGAAGGCAAGCTGCCGTTCCTCCAGCAGGACGCGGATCCAGTTGTTGTACTCGGGCGACAGGCCTCGCGTGATCAGCCAGGTCTTGAGACCGCTGGCCGCGTCGAGGATCTGGTTCATGGTGTCGGGATACTTGAGGAATACGAAGCCGAACGCGATCGCTCCGAGCACAAGCGAAAGGAAAATGTTGCCCGTCGAAAACAGCAGCCGTCGCATGATCATGACAGCCCCTCCTGTCACTCGCCCGTTTACTTCCCCGCGCGCAGTGTAACTGCGATCGACAACGCGCGGGAGAGCAAAACAGTCTCGCTGGAGAGGGAAGATTCGTCAGACGTCGAGATTGGCGACGCTCAGGGCGTTCTCCTGAATGAACTCGCGCCGCGGCTCGACGACATCGCCCATCAGCTTGGAAAAGATCTCATCTGCCTCGTCGAGATCGCCGATCTTCACCTGGAGGAGCGTGCGCGCCTCCTTGTCGAGCGTCGTCTCCCAGAGCTGCTCCGGGTTCATCTCGCCGAGACCTTTGTAGCGCTGCAGCGAGAGGCCTTTGCGGCCCGTCTCGTAGACGGCATCGAGCAGTGCTCGCGGGCCGGAGACCGGCGTCTCGCCTTCCTTGCGCTTGAGAGATGCGGGCCTTCCGTAGATCTCCTGCAGATGCGCGCGGCGGTCATTGAGCCGGCGCGCCTCGACGGACTGCAGAAGCGAGCGGTCGAGCGTGTGGCTCTCCGTGACGCCGCGCACTTCGCGACGGAAGTTGTAGCCCTCATTGCCGAAGCGACCGCTCCAGCCCTTCTCGGTTTCCTCGGCAATGGCATCGAGCTGCTTGGCGATCTCTTCGGCCCGAGCGGTGGCTGCAGCCGCCGAGAGGAGCAGATCAGGCTCGAAAGCCCCACCGATCGCCGCCTGCTCGACGACAAAGCGCGAATAGCGCGAGTGGAGGTCGTCGATGATCCGCGTCACGGTGCGCGCCTGCTCGACGATATCGCGCAAGTCGCTACCGCCGCGCCGTTCGCCCGAGCCAAGTTCCAGGAGTGCGCCGTCGAGTCCCGTCTCGATGAGATAATCCTCGAGCGCGCGCTGATCCTTGAGGTAGGTCTCGCTCTTTCCTTTGGCCACTTTGTAGAGCGGCGGCTGGGCTATGTAGAGGTGCCCCTTCTGCACGAGCTCGGGCATCTGACGGTAGAAGAAGGTCAGCAGCAGTGTACGGATGTGGGCGCCGTCGACGTCGGCGTCCGTCATGATGATGATCTTGTGGTAACGCAGTTTGTCGAGGTTGAAGCCGCCGTCCTCGCCACGGCCGATGCCGGTGCCGAGTGCGGTGATGAGCGTGCCGATTTCCTGGCTGGACAGCATCTTGTCCATGCGTGCGCGTTCGACGTTCAGGATCTTGCCGCGGATCGGCAGCACGGCCTGGAACTCGCGATTGCGGCCCTGTTTGGCAGAGCCGCCGGCCGAGTCGCCTTCGACGATGAACATCTCCGTCACGACGGGGTCGCGGCTCTGGCACTCAGCGAGCTTGCCGGGCAGAGAATTGAGATTGAGCGCGCCCTTGCGCGTAATCTCGCGGGCTTTGCGGGCGGCTTCGCGCGCCTGCGCGGCCTGCACGATCTTGTAGATGATCGCCTTGCTCTCGCGCGGATGCTCCTCGAACCACGCGGCGAGCTGCTCGCCGACGATGCTCTCGACGATCGGCTTCACCTCGGACGAAACGAGCTTGTCCTTCGTCTGGCTGGAGAACTTCGGGTCTGGCACCTTCACCGAGAGCACGCAGGTCAGGCCCTCGCGCGAATCCTCGCCCGTGAGATCGACCTTCTCCTTCTTCGCGATGCCGCTCTCGTCGGCGTACTTGTTGATGATGCGCGTCATCGCGGCGCGGAAGCCGGCGAGATGCGTGCCGCCGTCGCGCTGCGGGATGTTGTTCGTGAAGCAGAGCACGTTCTCGTGGTAGCTGTCGTTCCACCAGAGCGCGACCTCGACGGTGATGCCGTCCTTCTCCGAATTGACCATGATCGGATCGGCGAGGCCTTCGAGCGGCTTCTTGGAGCGGTCGAGGAACTTCACGAAGGCGGCGGTGCCGCCGTCATAGACGAGCGTCTGCTGCTTGACGTCGGCGTGGCGCGCATCCGTCAGCACGATCTTGGCGCCGGAGTTCAGGAACGCGAGCTCGCGCAGGCGATGCTCCAGCGTGCCGTAGTCGAATTCGATCATCGTGAATGTGGCCGGGCTCGGCAGGAACGTGACCTCGGTTCCCTTCTGGCCGGGCGCCTCGCCGACCACCTTGAGCGGGGCCACGGGAACGCCGTCGTGGAACTCGATGAAGTGCTCCTTGTCGTGGCGCCAGATGCGTGCCTTGAGCCAAGTCGAGAGCGCGTTCACGACGGACACGCCCACGCCGTGCAGGCCGCCGGAGACCTTGTAGGAGTTCTGGTCGAACTTGCCGCCCGCGTGCAGCTCGGTGAAGACGATCTCGGCCGCCGAACGCTTGGGTTCCTGGTCGTCGTCCTGCTTGATGCCGACCGGGATGCCGCGGCCGTTGTCGCGGACCGTCACCGAACCGTCGGCGTTCAGCGTGACGTGGCATTCCGTGCCGAAGCCGGCCAGAATCTCGTCGATCGCGTTGTCGACGACCTCGTAGACCATGTGGTGCAGGCCGGAGCCGTCATCGGTGTCGCCGATGTACATGCCGGGGCGCTTGCGCACGGCATCGAGCCCCTTGAGCATCTTGATGGCGTCCTCGCCATAGTCATCAGCGCCGTTGCGCT
>JAEZAW010000052.1 GCA_023430315.1 Pseudomonadota bacterium
TCCGCCACCTGGCCCCCCCCCATGCCCGCGATCGCGTGCAGTCGAAGCCAATCAGAACTTCTTGCCGATGGTGAAGAGGACAGTTCGACCGGGCGCCACAACCGCTCGGTTTCCGAAGCTCGCGTCGTAGTTCAGCTCATCCGTCAGGTTGTAGCCGTTGGCCGCAAACCGCCAGCCGTCCTTCTCGTAGGAGATCATCGCGTCGAACGAGAAGTTGGCCGGAATGATCGAGGTGTTACCCGAGTTGGCATAGTTCTCGTCGGTCCACCGGACACCGCCGCCGATCGTCGTCTTGCCCGGCCAGAGATGCATCAGCTTGGAGATCTCGACCGTCGACCATACCGATACGGCGTGCTCGGGAACGAAGGACACGCGATTGCCCTTGTTGGCATCCTTGGCGACGGGGTTGTTACCGGTCGTCGCCGCATTACCGAGGATCTCACTGTCCATGTATGCGTAGCCGGCCTGGATCGTCCAAGCGGATGTCAGCTGTCCAGTCACACTCAGCTCGACACCTTGGACGCGCTGTTCCTCACCCGTGGGCACTTGCGAGCCCGTTCCGTCATCAACGGTCGCGTTGGTCTTGTCGACGCGGAACAGCGCCGCCGTCACACCGAGTTTGCCATCCATCAGCGACCATTTCGCGCCGATCTCCCAGAGCTTGTTCTCTTCAGGCTCCTGGGTCGCGTTACCGACGGACGCATTGTCGTTCGTGATGAACTGTCCGGCGAGCGACGAGAACGACTTCGCATAGGAGATGTAATACGTCTGCTGCTTGGTCGGCTCCCAGATGAGGCTCGCCTTCGGACTCCAGAAGTCCGTGTCGGCGGACGTGTCGATGGCGGTGCCGCCGCTCCACAAGCCCGTCGTCGTATTCGTGGCCCTGTAGCTCGCCGAGTAACTATCCCACCGAATACCACCCAAAACCGAAAATTCCGGCGTCAGCCAAACACGGTCACTCGCGAAGAAGGCGATGTTGTCCGCCTCCGCTTTCTTTCGCGCAAGCTGGTTGTGTGCCACATAGAAATCAGGCGGATTCTCGTAGAGCGGGTTCCCAATCGTCCCCGGCGTCTTCGCCGCATTGGTCACGCCGGGTTGGAGCGTGCTGAAGTTGCCGAGATTCGTGCGCCGGTCATTCTGGTAGAATACGTCGACGCCTGCCACGAACTCATGGCGCAGCGGACCAGTGTGGAATTTTGCAAGCGCCGTCGTGACATTCTGGATGCCCCAGGACTCCTGATCGAAGCCCGGCGGGCCGCCGAACGCATAGGCGCCGTTAAACGTGCCATCCAGGATGCTGTTGCCGCACGCCGAGCCTGTCGCGCAGCTCACCACTGTTTGCGCGAAGTACCGGCTGTACATCGCAAGGCGCGTATCATTGTAGATCGTGAGCGCCTCGTTCACGCGCTTGGTGTAGCGCGCCGTGAGCATGTCGACATCCGAGTCGTCGAGATCCGTGGTCTTACCGTAGAAGTTCGAGCGCGACACGCCGAACTCGGTGACAGGCTTGCCGAGCCGCGGCCCGGCTGCACCATCCGGATCGAAGATCGGCACACCCATGTCCGGCTTACGCCGACCCGACTGGTGCAGATAGTTGACGGTCAGCTTCTCATCCGTGCCGAGGCCGAACGCCAGCGAGGCGAGCACGCCCCAGCGATCGGAATAGAGGTGATCGCGGTCGACGAGATCCTGGTCGTGATACAGGCCGACGATGCGGGCGGCCGTCGTCGCGTTGATCTGCTTGTTGACGTCGATCGTCGTGCGTACCAGCGGTCCCGTTCCGACTGAGACATCGACGCTCGTCTCGTCACCGAGATGCGCAGTCTTTTGCTGGATGTTGATGGCGCCGCCCGTCGTGCCCATGCCGAACGTTTCGGAGGCCGGCCCCTTGATCACCTGCACCTGCTCGTAGGCGAAGCTGTCGCGGACATAGACGCCGAAATCGCGCAGGCCATCGATGTAGATGTCGCCCTTGGCCTGGAAGCCGCGAATGCGGAACTGGTCACCGTTCATGCCGCCGCCGCCTTCGCCGATCGCGACGGTGACGCCGGGAACGCCGCGCAGTGCCTGATCGAGCGTGGTGACATTCTCCTCTCGGAGCTGCGTCTGCCCGATGACATTGACGGTCTGAGGCGTGTCCTGAATTGTACCCGGCAAGCGGCCGATGCCGGTGCCCGCGTCCAGTGAGTTCGACGGGCTGACCGGCCGCCCTGGTGTGGCGTCCGCCGGGTCTGCGAGCAGCACAGGCGCCGCTGGAGCGGGCGCTGCTGCCACGGGCGCCTGCTTGGCTTTGGCCTTCGCTTTAGCCTTGGGGGGCGCTTTCTTGGTCTCGACGGCGAGCGGCGGCAAAGTCGTTTGCGCGGCGGCTGTCGTCGCAAAAAGCATGGATGCGGCAATGCCGAGCGACAGCTGACCCAGGGGTAGCTTGTCGGCAACGCGCGCGTACGTATCCGTGCCCGCGCCAGCGGACATCTCGTCGTTCGTATCCATTACAGTCCCCCTCGCGCTACCTGCCGCGCGATTCCCAATGAAACCCCTGATGCCGCGACGTTGGGGGGCGGTGGCCTTCTGCCTGGCTGCCTGCGTCGCTGACCTCGACAGAAGATTAAAGTTTACTCATCTAGTCAAGTAATGTGCTGGGGTTGCACTTCTAAGCGTTGCATCGCGGCCACGCCGTCAGCCCGCACGGCTCAACAATATTGCCCATTTAACGCCATTTTCTGAGTTTCTGCGCCCTTGCACGCGCGGCGTGTCGAACTGATATGCGTGGGTGTGATAGCTGGCGCGGGGCCGCGTGCGCCCCACGCCCTCACTTCATGTTCCTCGCTAGCTCGGCATGGTCGCCGCGAACAGATCGGCGGCGGTTCGCTTGTCGAAGCTCAGCGCGAGGTCAAATAGCGCCGCTTCCCCCGCCTCGCCGAGACACGGTCGGACGAGCGAGGCGAACTTGCGCCGGAGTTCGGCGGGCGTCACGAAATTATCCGGATCGCCCTTCGGAACGCGCTGGAAGGCCTCGTGCACCGTCCCGTCTTTGAGAACGACCTTCAGAGACCCCGAAAGGAGGCCAGGATAGGTCTCCTCGACACGCGGATCGTGGAACACGTCGACCTGCCGCGTGAGTGCCAGCGTCTCTTTGTCGGCGAGCTGCGGGCCGTAGTCGTCCCAGGCGAGCTGGCCTTGGCGCAGCATGACCGCCACCGTGAAGTGAGTGGAGAACTGGCCATCCACCACGCCTTTCGGCGCGCGCTTCGCCTCCTGCGGATGGCCGGTGAGCACGAGGCCGGTGTTGCTCATGCCAACGGCAATTTTCGCGATATCCTTGCTGCGGTCGCCATACTGCTCGTAGAAGGCGCCCGCGAGATCGGCCGGCGCATGGGACAGACGGCACGCCGGATATGGCTTGATACCCGTCGTCGCAATCTCCCAGACCTCGCGCAGACCTGCGACTGCCTTCTCCGGCTGCGCATTCGGCACATACGCGTGGAACAGGCCGAACCGGCCTTCGAGCGCATCCACGGCGCCGGTGAAACCGTGCTTGGCAAAGGTCGCGGCGACGAGGCCGTTGCGGCCCGCATTGCCGGCCTGGAAGCGCTTGGTCCAGGCGCCGTTGCGCAGGTACTGCATGGAGCCGGCAGCTTCCGAGAGCGCGATGCCGAAGGCGTGCATCATCTGCTCGACCGAGAGGCCGAGCACGTTGCCCGCCGCTGCGGTGGCGCCGAAGCAGCCGGCGACCGCTGTCGGATGGAAACCCCGCTCGTACATGTCAGCCGGTTGCAGCGCCTGGCTGATCTTGCAGGTGACATCGTAGCCAACGACGATGGCGGTCAGAATTTTCTGGCCGCTGGCGCCTGTCATTTCCGCTGCAGCGAGCGTCGCCGGGATGACAGACGGGCTCGGCGCGAGCGACGCCGGCGTATTCATCGGATCGAAGTCCATGGAATGGCCGAGGGTGCCGTTGACGAGGGCTGCCACCGGCGGCGCATACTTGGCCTTGTTGGAAAAGACGCTCGCGCCCGCGCCACCTGTACCGGCGCTGCCGAGAGCCTTGGCGGCAGCCAGCAAAGACGGGGTCGATTCTGCGTCGTGCGCCGCCCTTACCGCGATGCCGACGAAATCGGCGAGGAAATGCTTAGCGCGTTCGATGACGGCCGGCGGCACGTCCGAGAACCGCAAAGTGGCCGCGTGCTCGGCCAGCCGCCGGGTGATGTTATCGCCGATGTTCTCAGACATTCTTTTTCTCCGTGTGCTCAGGCTTGGTGCCTGGCTGGCAGGACCATTCGCTAACCGTGGACGTTGCGCTGCGGCCAGATGAACTGGACGGTTTGCAAGACCACGACACCGATGACGAGTTGCAGCAGGGAAAGGCTCGCGACCTGCGAGAAATTCCCGACGTTCCAGACTTCGAAGGAGAGGACGGAGAACGTCCGCGTCTCCGCCGTGTAGAGCAGGATCACCATCGACAGCTCGGTGATGAAGATGCTGAACAGCAGCATCCAGCTCGCAACGATGCTCGGTCGGATGAGCGGCAGCGTGATGCGCGTGAAGGTGCGCAACCAGCCATAGCCGGCGATACGCGCGCTCTCCTCGAGCTCCGGATGCACCTGCACGATGCTCGCCGAGATACTCCTCACCGCATAGCCCGAGAAGCGGCCGATGAACGCGAGGACGATGATCCAGATCGTGCCATAGACCGCGATCGGCATGCGCAGCCAGAACAGCGCAACGCCGACGCCGAACGCGATCCCCGGTACCGAGACCGGAAGCACCGCCAGATACTCAAGTACCTGACGATACGGGATCGTGGTCCGCTGCGTCGTCCACGAGATGATGATGCCGATGATCGTCGCCAGAGTGGCAGCGACGAGGGCGATCACGAGGCTATTCCAGAGCGTCGCGCGGACATCCTCGGAGGTCCACAAGTACACGAAGTTCTCCGTGGTGAAGCGGCCGGACCACGTGAAGGTTGAGAACGCGGCCGCGATCAACACCATGATCGGCGCGATGATCGTGAAGAAGCAGTAGAGCCACACGAACCCAGCTGCGACGTATCGTGTCCTGCCGAGCTGGATCTCACGCGTGCGAAAGCCCTTGCCCGAAACGGTGATGTACGAGCGGCCCTTGAGCAGCCAGCGCTGCAGCATCGTCGCCAGCAGCGAGAGGATGATGAGGTACACCGACAGCACCGCCATCACGCCGAACGCGGGCGGCACCTCCTGTGATGCGAGATAGATGCGCGAGGTGATGAAGTAGAGCTGGCGCGCCCAGCCGATGACGACCGGCGTGCCGAAGAGACCGATGGTGATGACGAAGGCCAGCACCGCGCCAGAAAGGATCGCCGGCGCGACAAGCGGCAGCGTCACAGTGACCGCCGTGCGGGTGCGGCTCAGGCCCGACACTTGCGCGGCCTCTTCGAGGCTCGGGTCCATGCTGCGCAAGGCGGCGGCCACGATCATCATCACGTAGGGCGCCAGGTAGATGCCGATGACCCACGCGATCCCGGTAAGCGTATAGACGCTCAGTGGCTCGGCGTTGAACAAGGCGCGAAACGGCAGGTTGAAGACGCCAATCCGCGGCGCTGCCAGCAAGATCCAGGCGACGGCGCCGACGAATGGCGGAATGAAGATCGGGATCGTCGCCAGCTTCTCCAGGAACCCCTTCCCCGGCACGTTGGTGCGGGCAAAGAGCCAGGCCATCGGCACGCCGGCTGCGCAAGCCACCGCCGTCGCGCCGAGCCCGATCGCCAGCGTGTTGAGCAGCGCGATCCAGTATGGCCAGCGCCCCAGAACGAGCTGGAGATGGGCGGGCGAGAAACTCCAGGAGCCGCCTTCGTATGCGACGAAGCCCTGGATGATCACGATCGCCAGTGGGACGACGACAATGAAGAACAGGGCCGCTGCCGCAACAGCGAATATCCCAAAGCGTCGGATGTGCTTCATCTCGTCTTCCGCACTGCCGCTGCTGCCCGGCCCGCCACGACGTTCCTGCCTGAGCTCACTGGATGCCCGTGACGCCCTGCCACCACGAGATGATGGCCTTCTGCTCCTCCATCGCCTTCTTGAGGTCGAACGGGATGAGCTTCACCTGATCGAGCGGCGGCAGGCCCTGCGGTGAAGGCGCGCCCTTGCGGAGAGCGTATTCGCCGCGCGAGATGATGACGTCCTGCCCCTCGCTCAGGAGGAACTCGATATAGAGGCGCGCGGCATTGGGATGACGCGCGTTCTTGAGTACCCCGCCTGCGAAGTAGAACGGCACGGCACCGGACTTCGGGATCTTGAAATCGAGCGGCGCACCCTTGCGGATCGCATCGCCGACGTGGTTCGTCAGGATGTACATCATCAGCGGACGCTCGCCGGACACGAGCTTGGCGACGCTACCCGGCGTGTTCATCGACACTTCGGGTTTGGTACGCGTCAGGCCCTCATAGATCTGGCGGGCCTTCTCCTCACCGTAGTTCTGGCGCATCGCCGCGACCACCATGAAGGCGACCGATGAGCCGCGCGGATCGACATAGGCAATGCGGTCCTGCCACTCCTTCGCGGGGCTGGCGAAACTCGTCCAATCGTCGGGAACAGGCATTCCCTTCATCTGATCGGTGTGCGAGACCAGCGCCGCGTAGCCGAGCTTCGTACGGAAGAAATTGCCGACCTGCGTACCCTCTGGGAATCCCTTGAGTGCTTGCGGCGCGAACGTGGCGAGATGCCCACCGGCATCGAGCGCAAGCAGCGTATCCTCGACGTTGGTGAAAACATCGGCCACGGGTTTGCCCGCGCTGTGCTCGGCCATATAGCGATTGTAGACTTGCCAGCCGCCGGCGGTGACCGACGTCGCTTTGATCTTGGGGTAGACCTCCATGAAGCGCTTCACCTGGTGCGGTGTCTCGCTGATGTCGCCGCCATAGACCACGAGTTGGCCTTCCTTCTCGGCCGCGGCGACGAGTGCTGGATCTGCAGCCTGAGCGGACACGGAGCCGAGCCCGATTGTGGAACAGGCCAATCCGGCCAGAAGGACCCGCATGTGGGCCCGCAGGGATGGTCTCATTGGTTTCCTCCACGATATCGGGCTGTCCGAAATGGCTGCTGAACCGCCAGCCTCGAGATCGCTGCCCGTTGGCCGCCGCATGCGCGACGGCAGCCGAAATCTAATCGGCGCAAGAGGAAATGCGCCAATGACAAATTTTGAACCCTGCCGCAAACGAGTTCATCTGCCCGGCTTTGTCCGCCTCCCCCGAGCACGTCCAATTTTCTTGGAGTGCCGTTGAAGAAAGATCGATTGCGCTATGAACGCTCTCAATTCATGCTGCTGCAAAACAAGCCTTATGAGGAAACGATGTACTTAGGCGGTGGATCGACGTGGAGAGGTTCGCCGCGTGGCGATGCTTGCACGCCCGCTCTTCAACTCCGCGGCCTTCACGCCTCGACTTGCCCGTCAGACCCGCCTCTGATGCTGGGCGATATCCCTACTGCTTGTCAGCAGCTCACTCTTGAGCCACTCCCGCAGCGCCCGATGGCTCGGATGGTCAGCCGCCGCCTTCGGAAAGATGAGATGGTGCTCGCACCTCAGCCCGACGTCGATCCCGAATGGCCTGACCAGCCTGCCGCTGCGCAAGTCGTCGGAGACGACGATGCCCTTGCCGAGCGCGACGCCGTTGCCGGCGACGGCGGCGTCGATCGCCATGGTGCCTGGATAGAAGGTGAGGCTTCGGCTCGGAACAAGATCTTCGACGCCGGCGAGAGAGAGCCACGTGCTCCAATCCACGTACACATGGTCCTTGAGCAGGCAGGGGTAGTGCAGCAGCGTGTGCTGCGCGAGGTCGGCCGGCTCGCGCAAGGCACCGGCGCCCTCGCACAGCACTGGATTGCAAACCGGAAAAACCTCGTCCTCGGCCACGAGCTCCGAGGCGAAACCCGGATGCGGGATCGGCCCATAGCGGAGCGCGAGATCGAAACCGATATGCGAGATATCATGCATGGCGTTAGCCGCAACGACATCGACGATGATGTCGTTGCGGGCGCGCGAGAATTGCAGGATGCGCGACGCCAGCCACTTGCTGCCGAGCGTCGGCGGCACGGCGATCACCATGCGCGTCGCGCCGGCACGAGCGGAAACACGTTCGGTGGCGCGAGCAAGGAGACGAAAACTCTCGCGCACATCCGGAAGGAAATCCGTGCCCGCAACGGTCAGCGACAAAGCATTGTTGGCGCGAATGAACAGTTTCACGCTCAGCGCATCCTCGAGCGTCTTGATCTGGTGACTGATGGCGCCCGTGGTGACATGCAGCTCTTCGGCAGCCCTGGTGAAGCTCAGATGGCGCGCGGCAGCCTCAAAGGCCCTCATCGCCTTAAGCGGAATGTTGCGATCCATTTCCATCCCTATCCGCGTACGGACCTGCTGGTGGCGTTGACACCGCGACGCGCGTTTGCGCTTGCGGCTCGCCTACTTGAGGCCTCTTTGGCGCCACTCTATCTCCGATCCAGCCATGCTCGCCACTGATACATTCGCGGCTCGGCCCGCGGACGCTACAGCCGCCAGCGTGACCATCGAAGGCCTGGTCAAGTCCTTCGGCAGCGTCGTGGTCATTCCCGATCTCTCGTTGTCTTTCCAAGCCGGCGCGATCTCGGTGCTTCTTGGTTCGAGCGGCTGCGGCAAGACGACAATCCTGCGCTGCATCGCCGGCCTCGAGGAACCGTCCGGCGGCGACATCATGATCCATGACCGGACGGTCTTTTCGGCACGACAGCAGATCAACATTCCACCTGAACGCCGCGACCTCGGGATGGTGTTTCAGTCCTATGCCATCTGGCCGCACATGACCGTCCACGAGAACGTGGCCCTGCCGTTGCGGGCGCATGGCGTGTCCAATGCCGAGACGCAGGCGCGGGTGCGGGATCTGCTGAAGCTCGTCGGCCTGGACGGGCTCGGCGATCGCAACGCCACGCAACTGTCAGGTGGCCAGCAGCAGCGCGTCGCCATCGCCCGCTGTCTTGCCAATCAGCCGAAGCTCATCCTGCTCGATGAGCCGCTGAGCAACCTCGACGCCAAGCTGCGCGTCGCCATGCGCTCCGAGCTCAGGGAGCTGCAGCGCCGGCTCAATGCGACGATGATCTTCGTGACGCACGATCAGGAAGAGGCGATGTCCCTCGCCGACGAAATCTTCCTGTTCCGCAGCGGCCACCTCGAGCAGCGCGGAGCGGGAAGCGAGCTCTATCGGCATCCGAAGTCACGTTACGTCGCCGAGTTCTTCGGCAAGGCCAACCTTGTCAATGCGGCGCTGCACGCGGTCGCCGGACAACACGAGCTGCGCGCGTCCGCGACCGGCGATACCATCGCCCGAGGTGCATTCAATCAAACAGCAGACACAGGCCGCGATCTGCTCTGCATGGTCCGGCCCGAAACATGGCGCATCCAACCACCGGGGGCAGATGGCTTGCCAGGGCGGGTCGTCGAAGTCACGCTACTCGGAGACAGGCTCGAGCTGCAGGTCGACACACCGATCGGACGTCAATTCGTCCTGACGCTCGGCTATGCGCAAGTCGCGATCGGCGATAGCGTGTCTCTGTCGGTGGCTTCCGAGCACGTGCACTTCTTGCTCGATTGACGGCGGCCACAGCGATGGCCGACCGCAGCAGTGCGAACTGCACCGGTTCCAAGGACAGGATCGGGGATGCGACCGTCATCTCCGGCGCTACCCCAAGGATCGTCCAGGCATTGAGACTATTGGTCGGGGCAGCGGGATTCGAACTCGCGACCCCCTGCTCCCAAAGCAGGTGCTCTACCAGGCTGAGCTATGCCCCGATCCAGGGGGTGTAAGTGCCGTGCCGCGTCGCGAGCGTCAAGCTGTTCCGACGCCCATGGTGCGCAATTCAGCGCTTCGCCGTGCTCTTGAAGTGCGCGTACTCGACCCGATCGCCGGGTTTGAGCCCGAGCCGGCGCGCCGAACCCGCCTTCATCTCGAGCACGCCCGTGACATCGCCCTCGGAGGCGATGATGCGCTCGGAATGCGGCTCCGTATCGGTCTCGATGCGGTGAATGATGCCATCGGCGCGGATGAAGATCATGTCCAGCGGGATGAACGTGTTGCGCATCCACATGGTGATCTCGTGCGCCGTCGGATAGGGGAAAAGCATGCCCTCACTGTCGCCGAGCGAGCGGCGGAACATGAGCCCGTGCGCTTTCTCGCGATCGTTCTCGGCGACCTCGATATCGATGCGGTGGGCGCCGCTCGCCGTATGCAGGGTCAGCGTATCGCGTCGCATCTTGATCTCGGACTGGGCACGGACTGCGCCCATCATCATGATGACCAGCGCGGCCACCAACAAGCAAAACAGGACCGCGCGTGGCGCGGCCCTGTCGTCTCTTAGCGTCAGAAAGCTCAACCGGGCGCTCCGCTCAATGCGAGGGCGGCAGTCCCGATGGCCCGTCGGGGCGCAGGTCGGCTGCCATGCAGCCCTTATAGCCCATTCCCCAGCGCACCTGAACTATCTGGCCGGGCCTCAGCTCGGTAAAGCCGAAGCGGCGCAGTGTCTCCATGTGCACGAAGATGTCGGGCGTACCCTCGCCGCGTGTCAGGAAACCGAAGCCCCTGACCCTGTTGAACCATTTCACGATAGCGCGCTCCCACCCGCTCTCGGGCTGCACAACGACATGCGTGCGTTGTGGGAGCTGGGAGGGGTGAATGGCCGTGCTCTCGTCCATGCTGATAATGCGGAAGGCCTGCATGCCCTTTGGCCGCTTGAGAGCCTGGCAGTGCACGCGGGCACCCTCGTAGGCGGTCTGGAAACCGCCGGCGCGCAGGCATGTGACGTGCAGCAGTACGTCTGTCATGCCATTGTCGGGAACGATGAACCCATATCCCTTGGAGGCGTCAAACCATTTGATTGCCCCGGCAATCTCGACGACCTCAACGCCATCGACCCCCTCAACCAAGCCTAAGGTCGGGTCAATGCCCGTGCCCTCGTGCATGTCTGGCGGTCCTTTCGAGGAATCCCCCATTTCGTTACCCCACTTCACTGTTAATATAACTGCCACATCTGTCGTCCGCCCTCCGGCGTCATCCGATTTGCCCTCTCGAATGACACCATCCTGCGTCGACCGTCACACCATACCAGTCTGGACCGCGTCCACTGTGGCACATTCGCTGCACCAGGTCATCAAAGCTCGCGCACGCGGATAATATCACGTCTGATTTATGTCCCGATAAGCGATTGCTTTAATTGACGATTTTTGGTCGCAATGGAACGCGCCGGTAGACCTCCGCGGTACGTCCTGGAACCTGTGGGTTGCCGCTCAGAACACTCCTGAACGCACACACAAAGCCCTTCACAAGAGCCAATTAGTGCCATCCGATTCGCCGTGGACGTCTTGATGAACGATTCACGTGAGCTGCTTGCGGCACGCGTGAGGGGCGCTCTATGCTCCTGGTCGGCAAGAGCTGCCTTCGGGCAATCAACACGGCGTTCAGCGAGGAGGAAACATGCGGTATCTGCACACGATGGTGCGCGTCACCGACGTCGATAAGAGCCTCGACTTCTACTGCAACAAGCTCGGCATGAAGGAAGTGCGGCGGCGGGAGAGCCCCGAGGGGCGTTTCACGCTCATCTTCCTTGCAAGCTCGGACGATACCGACGCAGGTGCAAAGTCCAACGCACCGCTGCTCGAGCTGACCTACAATTGGGATCCGGAAGCCTACGGCGAGGGCCGTAATTTCGGCCATCTGGCCTATGAGGTCGACGACATCTACGCGCTTTGCGACAAACTCCAGAAGGCCGGCGTGACCATCAACCGTCCGCCGCGCGACGGGCGAATGGCCTTCATCCGCTCGCCAGACAACATCTCGATCGAGATCCTCCAGAAGGGTGAGGCCAAGCCGGCGGCCGAGCCCTGGAAGTCCGCACCGAACATCGGCAAGTGGTGAGCGACGCCTCCCCCGGCCCCGCTCGGGGCCGGGTGGTCGTCGTTGGCGCCGGACCGGCTGGGCTTATGGCGGCCGAGACGGTGGCGCAGGCCGGTCATCGCGTCACGATCATCGAGCAGATGCCGAGCGCCGGCCGCAAATTCCTCATGGCCGGGCGCGGGGGCCTCAATCTCACGCACAGCGAGCCCATCGAGGATTTTCTCGGGCGGTATGGCACCGGCCGGGCCCCCCTCGAAGCGGTCATCCGCGCCTTCCCACCTGACGCCCTCGTCGCCTGGGCAAATGTGCTCGGCCAGGAGACATTCGTCGGCACCAGCGGGCGCATCTTTCCGAAGGCCATGAAAGCCTCGCCGCTGCTGCGTGCGTGGCTCGCGCGGCTTGCTGATCTCGGCGTTGAGATGCGATTGCGGCATCGCCTGAGTGCGCTTGCTCCTGGAGGTAGGCTCACGATCACTGATCCAGCCGGCGCGCGCGTCGAGATGACCGCCGATGCGGTGGTTCTGGCGCTCGGCGGCGCGAGCTGGCCACGGCTTGGCTCGGACGGGCATTGGGCCGCCGACCTGCGTGACAAAGGCATCGACGTCACCCCCCTGGAGCCAACCAACAGCGGCATTGCCATCTCCTGGAGTCTGGATCTCGTCGAACGCCACGCCGGCGCACCCCTGAAGCGCATTGCCCTGACCTGCGGCGGACGGACCAGCCGGGGCGAAGCCATCATCACGGCGGCCGGCCTCGAAGGCGGCGCTGTCTATGCGCTCTCGCCTGTCCTTCGCGAAGCTCTCCGGCGTGACGGTACGGCGGCGCTGAGCCTGGATCTGAGACCCGATATCACCACCGAGGTGCTCGCTGCCCGACTTGCATCAGCACGCAAGGGGGACTCCCGTGCCAATGTCCTGCGCAAGGCTGCACGCCTGTCGCCGGCTGCCGTGGCCGTGCTCCGCGATGCTGTCGCAAACCGGCTACCCGCAGAACCCACCGCCCTCGCCGCCCTGATCAAAGCCGTGCCGCTGCAGGGAACCGCCCTCGCCGATATCGCGATGGCCATTTCGACGGCCGGCGGCGTCGCCTGGACCGAAATCGACGAGCATTTCATGCTGAAAAAGCTGCCCGGCATTTTCTGCGCTGGCGAAATGCTCGACTGGGAGGCCCCGACCGGTGGCTATCTCCTCCAGGCCTGCTTCGCGACCGGGCGGGCTGCCGGCCTCGGCGTCGTCGTCCATCTTGCTCATTCACCTAAGAATCAACTGTCACAATGAACCTGTTGCCCTGGTGCATCCTATAGACTTGCCAGAGCGCCACTTTGCCTTTACTTCATTGGAGCACAATGCATGAACGGGACGTGCGCCCGCGCCGCATTGCGCCGCATGAGTACTCGCATTGGAGGCTTACGCTCTATCCGGGTGCGTCGCGCGGCCCAGAAAGCGTTGATTGAACGCGATACAAGAAAACCAAGAATGAGGGCCGTCATGGCTGCCGAGCGCGTGCAAAGCCTGCAAGACACTTTTCTCAATTACGTCCGCAAGAACAAAACGCCGCTTACCATTTTTCTGGTCAATGGCGTGAAGCTCCAGGGCATCGTCACTTGGTTCGACAATTTCTGCGTCCTGCTTCGTCGTGACGGGCATTCCCAGCTCGTCTACAAGCATGCAATCTCGACGATCATGCCCGGGCAGCCGGTCCACCTGATGGATACGGATCCGGCCGAGGGGCAATAGGCCAGGATCAGCCGATCACGGTGCACGATAAATTCCCGAAGTCAGAGCCACGGCGCCGCCGCCGGGGGGCTGATCCCGTGCTGCCGCCACCCATGCGCGCGCTCGTGCTGGTGCCTGTGCTTACGGATCGCGCAAATCGGCCCGATGCGAACGGCGCAGCTCTTCGTCCAGCGCCTGTGCCACGCGACAATGCCGATCGCCTCGATGAGGCCGTCGGCCTTGCGAAGGCCATCGATCTCGATGTGGCCGGCGGGCTCATCGTGCCCGTGCCGCAGCCACGTCCCGCGACGCTCTTCGGCAGCGGCAAGGTCGATGAGATCAAGGCCGAGATCGAGGCGCGCGAGACCGGCCTGGTCATTGTCGATCATGCCATCAGCCCCGTGCAGCAGCGCAATCTCGAGCGCGCCTGGAACGTCAAGGTCATCGATCGCACCGGCCTCATCCTGGAGATCTTCGGGCGCCGCGCGCGCACCCGAGAGGGCCGGCTCCAGGTCGAGCTTGCGCATTTGAGCTACCAGAAGAGCCGTCTCGTTCGCTCCTGGACCCACTTGGAACGCCAGCGCGGTGGCGGCGGCTTCCTCGGTGGCCCCGGCGAGCGCCAGCTCGAGCTCGACCGGCGCATGCTGCAGGATCGCATCGACGCTCTGAAGAAGGAGCTGGAAGGCGTGGTGCGCACGCGCGCGCTTCATCGCGCCGGACGCGCCAAGGTGCCCTACCCCGTCGTCGCGATCGTCGGCTACACGAACGCCGGCAAGTCGACGCTCTTCAATCGCGTCACCGGCGCGGGCGTCATGGCCAAGGATCAGGTCTTCGCGACGCTCGATCCGACCATGCGCGAGGTCGCCCTGCCGAGCGGCCGCCGGATCATCCTCTCCGATACGGTCGGCTTCATCTCCAACCTGCCGACGACGCTGGTCGCAGCCTTCCGCGCCACGCTCGAAGAAGTCGTCGGCGCCGATCTCATCATGCACGTCCGCGACATCTCGCGCCCGGACACGAATGCGCAGGCCCGCGACGTCGAGGGTGTGCTGCACGACCTCGGCATCGATCCAAATGCTGCCGGCAGCCCCGTGATCGAGGTCTGGAACAAGATCGACCGTCTCGATCCCGACGCGCGCGAGGAACTGCGCAACGAGGCAGCGCGCGCCGATCGCACGTGCATTCTGGCCTCGGCGGTGACGGGCGACGGGCTTGACGCGCTCCTGTCCGCGATCGATACGCGGCTCGGCGACCGCGACAATGATCTGGATATCGTGGTTCAGCCGGACCAGGGCCGCCTGCTGAGCTGGATCCACGCCAATGCCCAGGTCCTCGATCAGGCGAGCGGCGACGATGGCCACATCGACCTTCGCGTCAGGATTGCCGCCGAGAAGCGCGGCCAGCTCGAGCGGCAGATGAAGCTCGCGGCCCGCCCCAAACCCGCCAGCCGCGCGCACTGAAGCAACACGCACTGCCGCTTTCTGCGCTGTCGCATCACCCACGCCGAATTGTCATAGTCTGCCGGGAATCAGCTTCCTTTCGGGCCTCCCGCGCATGAGCAGACTCCGCCGGACCTATGACCGGACCATGGACATGGCCGCGCACGAGAGGGCGCCGCATGTCTTGATGCTCGTTGCGTACTTAGGCGGGTTTGTCGCCTTCTTATCACCGCAGGCCATGCTCATCGCCATGGTCCTCGCTGCGCGAGACAAGGCCTGGCAGCTCGCTAGCCTGGCGACTATCGGCTCCGTGCTCGGCGGCCTCACGGGCTACGCGATCGGGCTCTTCCTCTTCGAGAGCGTCGGTCGCTGGCTGCTCGAATTGAACGGCCTCGCCGACGGCTTCGCGACATTTGCCGCCCACTACAACGAGTATGGCGCCTGGATCGTATTCATCGCCGGCGTCACGCCCATCCCCTACAAGCTCGCCACGATTGCGAGCGGCGCCACCGGACTTGATCTCACAGTGTTTTTCGTTTCGAGCATCGTCGCGCGCGGCCTCATGTTCTTCTCCATTGCCGCATTGATCTACCGGTTCGGGCCGGCGGCGCGCCGCTTCATCGAGGCCCGCCTCGGCCTCGTGGCGGCTATCGTAATCGTGATGCTGTTCGCAGGCTTTGCGGCAATCCGCGTGTTTGTCTGAGGACGCAGTTCGGCTAAGAAAGCCGCCATGCACCAGCGCCCAGCATCTGCGACTGCCGATCCCGCCTACAAGGCGGGCGCCATTGCGCTCATGCTTGCCATTGCGTCCATCGTCGCGGCTTACGGCTTCCAGTACATCGGCGGCTATGCGCCCTGCCCGCTCTGCCTCATGCAGCGCTATGCCTACTATGCCGGTATACCGCTGCTGTTCGGCGCCCTCGTGCTGGTCGCAGTCGACCGCGCGGGCTGGGCAGCGGCCGTGTTCGCCGTTGTCGCGCTCGCCTTCCTCGCCAATGCCGGGCTCGGCATCTACCACGCCGGTGCCGAGTGGAAATTCTGGCCAGGGCCCGATACCTGCGCCTCCGTCTCACAGACGCTCGGCGGCGGAACGGGGGGGCTGCTCCAGCAGCTCGAAACCACGCGCGTCATCCGCTGCGATGAAGCGCCCTGGACATTTCTCGGCCTCTCCTTCGCCGGCTGGAACGTCGTGATCTCGGTCCTGATCGCACTTGCTGCGCTGCAGGCGGCGTTCGCGGCCTCGGCAGCGAATATGCGGCGGCGGATGTCGGAGGTGTGAAGCGTTCGCGTCTTCGACGCGATGGGGGCTAGCCCCCAAAACCCCCACAGGGAGGGACACCCTCCCTGACCCACCCGTCTTTTGAGATTCATCCGCAGCCGCGGATTCCAAACTCATAAAAGACGGGGATTCGGGGGTGTCCCCCGAGCAGGGTTGAAGGGGCGGCAGCCCCTCTCGCCCTGAAAGCGCGAATTACGACCGCTCCTTCGCCGCGATCGTATCGAGCACGTCACCGAGGAACTCCGCGAGGTTCTCGGTCATGTGGTGGACGTGCTCGGGCGGCTTCTGCCAATTGCGGATGCCGATCTGCACGGGGTGATCCACATACGACGAGTGTACGAGCACGGTCGTCAGCCCGAGCTGGTGTGGCACTTCGAGGTTGTGCGGCATGTCCTCGAACATGGCAGCGGCCGTCGGCTGCACGCCATGGCGCAAGAGGAACTGCTTGTAGGGCTCAGGCTGCGGCTTCGGCACATAGTCCGAGGCAACGATGTCGTAGATGTCCTCGAAGAGATGAAGAATGCCGAGCTTCCCGGCGACGCGCTCGGCGTGCGCACGCGTACCGTTCGTGAAGATGAGGCGTCGGCCGGGCAACGCCTTGATGGCCTCGGCGAGCTCGGGATGCTCCGGCACGACCGCCAGATCGATGTCGTGCACGTAGTCGAGAAAGGCCTCGGGGCGCATTTTGTGCACCTTCATGAGACCCGTGAGCGTCGTGCCGAACTGGCGGTAGTAGCTCTTCTGGAGATGGCGCGCGTACGCGAAGGGCACGCCGAGGAAGTTGGCGATAAACTCGCCCATCTTCTGATCGACCTGAGCAAAGAGATTGCACTCGGCTGGATAGAGCGTGTTGTCGAGATCGAAAACCCAAGCTTGGGTCGCGTCGAAGCCCGCGCGGTGGCGGGCGGCCACAACCTTCTGTGCCACCTCCTCAACTGCGGCCGCGCGTTCTTCTGACGGCTTGTCGCTCATGCCGGTTTCTTCGACCTACTTTTTCGCCTTGCGATTGCCGCTGACGAGCGTGCCGACGCCATGCTCCGTGAAGAGCTCGAGCAGCACGCAGTGCGGCACGCGCCCATCGATGATAACGACGGCTTCGACGCCCGCCTCGACGACCTCGATGCAACCCTCGATCTTCGGAATCATGCCGCCGTTGATCGTGCCGTCCCGAATGAGATCGCGCGCTTCCCCGACCGTGAGCTGCGGAATGAGGTTCTTCTCCTTGTCGAGCACGCCCGCAACGTCGGTCAGCAGGAGAAGGCGCTTGGCCTTCATGCGCGCGGCGAGGGCAGAGGCAAACGAGTCGGCATTGATATTGAGCGTCTCGCCTTCACGCGACATGCCGACTGGCGCAATCACCGGAATGAGGTCAGACTTCGAGATGACCTCGACGATGTGCGGGTTCACCTCTACGGGATCGCCGACATAGCCGATGTCGACCGCCTGCATGATGTTCGACTGCGGGTCCGGCATCTCGGTGATCTTCTTGGCGATCATCAGGTTGGCATCCTTGCCACAGATGCCGACGGCCTTGCCGCCCTGACGGTTGATCGCGGAGACGATCTCCTTGTTAATGGCGCCTGCGAGTACCATCTCGACGACCTCGACGGTCGGCTTGTCAGTGACGCGCAGGCCGTGCACGAACTCCGACTCGATCGCGAGCTTCTTGAGCATCCGGCCGATCTGCGGTCCCCCGCCGTGCACGACGACCGGATTGATGCCGGAGAGCTTCAGGTACACGATATCCTTGGCGAACGCCTCGGCGAGCTTCTCGTCGCCCATGGCATTGCCGCCGAACTTGATGACGACCGTCTCTTCGTCATAGTTGATCAGGGCCGGCAGAGCCTCGGCGAGAATTCGCACCTGCGCCTGCGGAGCAATTTCCACCGGCACCCGCGCTTCCGTCTCGCTGCTCTTCGCCATCGAAGTGTCCTTCTTCCGCCAACCGCCGAGGGATCTCGCCACGGCGCGCACTTATAGCGCCTTGCGAATGCGGCTCAATGAACTTTTGCACTTCGGCAACGGCCATGGCCCTCTCGTTCGCTGCACATGCAAAGCGCGATGAAATAGCGGCCGGCTTCAAGTACACTCCAGAGGCGGCAGTGGCATGTGGCGCGCCGGCCGCAGTCGGGCATGGTGCACTAACTCCATGATGCCTTGAACGATTTGCCACCCGGCCGGCGGTCGTGCTGGATTCCCGCCGCGGGTGAATCATGCTCTAAGCGGTGGTGCAGCGCCGCAGGCCTCCGTCCAGGTCCGCAGGCGCGGCAGATCAGGGCTCGCGGAGGTGAAAAGGGGATTGTCCCCTGGAATGGCCCAGGAGAGGCCGCAAGAATGGCTGCGGAGATGGCTCAGGCGACGTCGTACGAGACGAGGATTGCGCGGTCCGATGGGCTGATCGCAACGCTCGCGCGTGCGAGCGACTACGCGATCGGCCAGGCGCACGGCACGATTACGCTCGAGCACCTGCTGCTGGCCCTCACCGACGATGAGGATGCGGCGCGCGTACTAATCTCGAATTCCGTCGATCTCGGCCGCCTGCGCAACGACGTCGCGAGCTTCCTCGGCCAGCAGCAGCCGACGGCCGCCCGCGGCACCATGCCGACGCCCGATCCGGACCTCACCAAGATCCTCGCTTATGCGGAAGCCGCCGCCCGCCAGAGCCCGCGCCCTGACGTGCAAATCGACGGCGCTATCGTGCTCGCGGCCATCGTTGGCGACGGCAAGAGCATGGCGGCGACGTTCCTCAAGGCCCAGGGCCTGACCTTCCAGGCCGCCATTCGCGTCATCCGTCAGAGTGCGGCAGCCCAGGCACCGCCGGCACCGGAAGCGCCGGAAGCCGCGCCCGCGCCATCAGCCGAAAGTCAGGCACCAGCCAGCACGTTCGACCGTGTGCCCTACCGCACGCCCGAGCCGCCGCCGGCTAGTTCACCGGCGAGCACCGGCTCCACGCGCACGCCGCCGGCCCAGAAGCCCCTCTGGGAGCCCATGGGCTTCCCCAATATCCGCCCGGACCCGCCACCGCGGCCACCAGCTCCGCCCGCGCCGCCGCGCAAGGCCGAGACGCCGCGGCCGGCTGCCCCGCCGCCATCCGCGCCAGCACCTGCGCCTGCTCCTGCACGCGCGGAGCCTCAAGCGCCCGCACCGCAGCCCACGCCGGAGCCCGAAGTCGCGCGCCAGCCGCAGCAGCCATCGCCGCCAGCTCCCGCACCCGAGCCACCGGCACCACATGCTCCTCCCGTCGGCCAACCGCCGGCCAGCGACTCGGATGCCCATGCCCGGCGCCAGCCACCTGCACCTCCTCC
>JAEZAW010000101.1 GCA_023430315.1 Pseudomonadota bacterium
TCCTGCTTCTCCGAGATCTTCACCGCGAGGTGCGATGCAACGGTGTCGGCGAGCTTGGAGTAGTCCTCGATCAAGCTGATGGTGCCGAGCACCTCGGGGCTGATCTTCTTGTTGAGCTTCACATAGCTCTCGAACTGGGACATGGCCGAACGCGCAAGCGCCTCCAGCTCGTCCTTGTTGCCGGAGGTTTCCGGCAGACGCTCGATCTCAGCCTCGAAGTGGCTCGCATTCTCGGTGTACTTGACGATCTTGGCGCGCGCACTGCCTTCGACCAGCACCTTCACGGTGCCGTCGGGAAGCTTCAGGAGCTGAAGCACGGACGCGAGCGTGCCGATCTTGTAGATGGCGCCAGGCGTGGGATCGTCATCGGCGGCATTCTTCTGCGCGACGAGCAGGATCTGCTTGTCCGTGCGCATGACTTCTTCGAGCGCATTGATCGAGCGCTCGCGGCCGACGAACAGCGGCACGATCATGTAGGGAAACACCACTATGTCGCGCAGCGGCAGTACAGGGAACACTTCCCTGCCAGTCCCTTTCTCCCGGGTCACTTTTTCTTCGCTCATGGTGTCACCGCCTTTTCTCTTCGCCACGGGACCCGATACCGGCATCCCGGCAATGCGTAAACGCTGCCGTTGGGCCTATTCCGTTGGCCTACCTCGCGACGCGTAACCTCGAGAACTCTCGCCGATCACGCTTACAGGTCTACGGCCCCGACGGGCGACGCCCACAGCATAGTACGATCGCAAAAGCTCATATGGTGAGCCCTGCGATAGGGTTAAAGAGCCGTGCGGCCCTGCCGCACCCAGCACTGCGCCGATGCAACCCACCCCCTGCGTGGGCGGCCCCCGTTTTGATCTTAAGCGATTGTGCCCTTCTCCTCGGCGCGCTCCGCATAAATGCGAAGCGGCCGGGCACCGCCGTCGATCACCTCGGGGCCGATAACGATTTCCTCCACCCCCTTCAGATTCGGCAGCTCGAACATCGTGTCGAGCAGGATCCCCTCCATGATCGAGCGCAGTCCGCGTGCGCCGGTCTTGCGCTCGATAGCCTTCTTCGCGATGGACTTCAGTGCGTCCTGCGTGATGGTCAGGCGCACGTCCTCCATCTCGAACAGGCGCTGGTACTGCTTCACCAGTGCGTTCTTGGGCTCCGATAGAATTTGAATCAAAGCCTTCTCATCGAGATCCTCGAGCGTCGCGATCACCGGCAGGCGGCCGATGAACTCCGGGATCAGGCCGAACTTCAGCAGATCCTCTGGCTCCACCGCGCGCAGGACTTCGCCCGTGCGCCGCTCATCGGGTCCGATGACCGTCGCCCCGAAGCCGATCGACGTGCCGCGACCGCGACGCGCGATGATCTTCTCGAGACCGGCGAAGGCGCCACCGCAGATGAAGAGGATATTGGTCGTGTCGACCTGCAGGAACTCCTGCTGCGGATGCTTGCGGCCGCCCTGCGGAGGCACGGACGCAACCGTACCTTCCATGATCTTGAGCAGCGCCTGCTGTACACCCTCGCCCGACACGTCGCGCGTGATCGAGGGGTTGTCCGACTTGCGGCTGATCATGTCGACCTCGTCGATGTAGACGATGCCGCGCTGCGCCCGCTCGACGTTGTAGTCGGCGGCCTGCAGCAGCTTCAGGATGATGTTCTCGACGTCCTCGCCGACGTAGCCGGCTTCGGTAAGCGTCGTCGCATCGGCCATGGTGAAGGGCACATCGAGGATGTGCGCGAGCGTCTGCGCGAGCAGCGTCTTGCCGCAACCCGTCGGGCCGACGAGCAGGATGTTCGACTTGGCGAGCTCGACGTCGTTGCCTTTGGTCGCGTGATTGAGGCGCTTGTAGTGATTGTGCACTGCGACTGAGAGCACGCGCTTCGCGTGCGACTGACCGATGACGTAGCTGTCGAGCACGGCGCAGATTTCCTGCGGGCTCGGCACGCCGTCGCGTGACTTGACGAGGGTGTTCTTGTTTTCCTCGCGGATGATGTCCATGCAGAGTTAGACGCATTCATCGCAGATGAATACGGTCGGGCCCGCAATGAGCTTGCGGACTTCATGCTGGCTCTTGCCGCAGAAGGAGCAGTAGAGGGTGTTCTTTTCGCTTGGCATTGGTTTTCCTGCACCCGTTCCCGGTCATGCGCACCGCGACTTGGACAACGCGCGGAGCTCTTCAAGGTACCCTAGCGACGCGTCCACCAGCTTGTCGAGCTGATCACGGGCGGACCGCCAGATCAACCGTGCATTCCCCAAGACCCGCAGCTAAGGCTAAGGGCCCTGCGGGAATTGCAACACCAATGTGACTAACAAGCCGCACCGGTGTTGCGCCAATCCCTGCAAGCCATGCGCCAACGACGATGGAGCCCACGGAATGCGTCGCTTTTTAGGACTGCATATCTGAGCGCGGTTGCCGATCCGCGCCCAAACATTAACGATTCGGCACTCAGGCCTTTTCCGCATCCGGCTTGGGCTCGATCTCGTCGCGGCGGGCCAGAACCCGATCGATCAGCCCGAATTCCTGCGCCTGATCTGCTGTCATGAAGTAGTCGCGATCCAGCGTCTTTTCAACCATGTCGTACGTCTGGCCCGTATGCTTGACATACACTTCGTTGAGGCGGCGCTTCATCTTGACGATATCTTCGGCGTGGCGCTCGATATCGCTCGCCTGACCGGAAAAACCACCCGACGGCTGATGAACCATGATCCGGGCATTGGGGAGGGCATAACGCATACCCTTCTCGCCGGCGCAGAGCAGCAATGAGCCCATGGAGGCCGCCTGGCCGATGCACAATGTCGCAATCGGCGGCTTTATGAACTGCATGGTGTCGTAGATGGCCATACCCGAGGTCACCACGCCCCCCGGAGAATTGATGTACATGGCGATCTCCTTCTTGGGGTTCTGTGCCTCAAGAAAGAGCAGCTGCATGCAGATCGACGAGGCCATCTGGTCCTCGACAGGGCCGATCAGGAAGATGATCCGCTCCTGCAGCATTCGCGACGGCAGGTCGTAGGGCCGCTCGCCGCGCGCCGTCTGCTCGATCACCGTCGGCCAATAGGTGGCGACGGGAGAGTTGTAGAGCCGATCAGCAGCGAGAGGGGGGATAATCATGGGGGCGTCCTGCGGGCTTGAGGTAAGGCGGGCACCGAGCTGTCATGCTGGGCCTACCGGTCGAGAATCACGTCACCGACACTGCATATATAGGATGCCGCGGTCGGACTTCATCCATCCTCACGTCGGCATCCCTGGTGTGTACAGCCCTTTGCGCCACGCGTTGGAGGCTCAAATAGGGCGCGGCAGCCGAGCCCCGTTCAGCTGCCCGTGCCCGGCACGGCGGGCTCGCCATCGTCCGGCATCTTCAGCAGCTCTTCGCGTGTCACCTTCTTGTCCGTCGGCTTGGCCTCGCCGAGGATGAGGTCGACGACCTTGTCCTCGTAGATCGGCGCACGAAGCTGCTGGACGGCGCCCGGTGTCTTCTCGAAGTACTCGTAGACCATCCGCTCCTGGCCGGGGAAGCGGCGCGCCTCGCGGAAGAGCGCATTGCGCAGCTCTTCCTGCGTGACTTCGATCTTGGCCTTGTCGCCGATCTCGGCAAGCACAAGTCCCAGGCGCACGCGGCGCTCAGCGAGGCCGCGATACTCGGCCCGCGCGCTCTCTTCCGTCTTGCCCTCGTCCTCGAAGGTCTTGTTGGACTGCTTGAGCGTGTTCGTCACCTGCCCCCAGACCTGATCGAACTCCTGCGTCACGAGCGCCTCAGGCAGCTCGAAACTGTGCGCCTTGTCGAGTGCATCGAGCAGCGCGCGCTTGATCTTCGTGCGCGAGAACTCGGTGAACTCGCCTTCGATGCGTTCGCGCATGACCTTGCGCAGCGCCTCGAGCGAGTCGAGCCCGAAACCCTTCGCGAAATCCTCATTGATCTCGGGCTTCGTCGGCTTCGCGACCGACTTCACCTTCACGGCGAAGCTTGCGGCCTTGCCGGCCAGATGCTCGGCCTGATAGGCCTCGGGGAAGGTCACATTGACCGTGCGATCGTCGCCGGCCTTGGCGCCCTTGAGCTGATCCTCGAAGCCCGGAATGAAACTGCCGCTGCCGATGACGAGATCTGTATCCTCGCCCGCGCCACCCTCGAAGGGCGTGCCGTCGATGGAGCCGACGAAGTCGATCTTGACCTGGTCCCCCTCCGCAGCCTCGCGGCCTTCCTCAACCTCGTAGCTCACATTGCGCTCGGCGAGATCGGCGATCGCCTTGTCGATCGTCTCCTCATCGACCTCGACCACCTCACGCTCGAGCTTCAGGGTCGAGAAATCGACGATGTCGATCTTCGGCAGCACCTCGAAGGACATGGTGTAGGCAAGATCCGCCTTGCCATCCATGACCTTCTCGAGCTCGTCCTTGTCCTCGCTGAAGGCGATCTCGGGTTGCATGGCCGGCCGCTCCTGGCGGTCGGTCAGCGCCTGCTTCGACGACTTGTCGACGAGATCCTGCAGCACCTCGGCCATCAGCGAACGGCCATAGACCTTCTTGATATGGCCGACAGGAACCTTGCCCTTGCGGAAGCCGCGGAGCTGGATGTTGCCCTTGACCTCGTCGAGGCGGGTCTCGAAGCGCTCGCTCAGCTCGTTGGCGCCGACGATCACCTTGAGCGTCCGCTTCAGTCCATCCGTACTCGTTTCTGTGACCTGCATATCGACTGTCATCCACTCGTGAAGGCGGCAAGCGCCACCGCTAAGGCTCGTCCCACCCCAAGCATCTGGAGCAAAACGGAAATTTCTCATCCCGGCTCGATGGGCCGGCTGGTGCGGACGGAGGGACTCGAACCCCCACGACTTGCGTCGCTGGAACCTAAATCCAGTGCGTCTACCAATTCCGCCACGCCCGCAGCCCGCGCTTGGCGCTGCCGGGCGCGATGGCGCCGACATATATCCGGCCCTGTTGCCCGGGATCAACGCTTTCTTTGAGGGCCTGCGGGCCCGGTAGCCGGGGACAGGAACCAGAGGCGCTCGGAAAATCGGCAAGATCTCAATTCACCGCACATATATCGTTGGGCCGGGATCGATCGGGAAGCGCGAGGGGATACATCGGATGGCGCATGAGGAGCTTTGCCGCCTGCCGGCTGACCGGCTGGTCGGCCTGATCGCCAGGAAGGAGGTCTCACCCGTCGAGCTGATGCGGGCCGTGCTCGATCGCGCGGCGCGGCTGCAGCCGGAGCTCAACGCGTTCATCACGCTGGCGCCGGAGGCGGCACTGCAGCAGGCGACGGTAGCCGAGCGCGCCGTCCTCGCGGGCGAGCCACTCGGGCTCCTCCATGGGCTGCCGTGCAGCGTGAAGGACATCGTCAACACGGCCGGCATGCGGACCACCTTCGGCTCGCTCCTCCTCGCCAACAATGTACCAGAAGCCGACGCCGAGGCCGTTGCCCGGCTTCGCCGGCAGGGCGCGATCATTTTTGGCAAGACCACGACACCGGAGTTCGGTGCCAAATGCTTGACCGATGCACCATTGTTCGGGCGCACGCGCAATGCCTGGAGTGCCGCACACAGCAGCGGCGGCTCGAGCGGTGGCGCGGCGGTAGCGGCCGCCACCGGCCTCGGCCCACTCGCCGTCGCTACCGATGGTGGCGGGTCGACCCGCATCCCGGCCGCCTGCAACGGCGTCGTCGGGCTGAAGCAGAGTCTGGGCACCATCCCGCACAGCCAGGTCCCCGACGCCTTCGGCAACTACACCTACGTCACACCCATGACGCGCGACGTCGCCGGCACGGCGCTGATGCTGCAGGCCATGGCCGGCCCCCACGCGAGCGACCCATGGTCGATTGGCGTCCCGCCCGCGGACTACATCTCGGCGGCGCGACCTGAGGGCGATCTCTCGGGACGGCGCATCCTCTACTGTGCCGTACCGCCGGGCCGGCCGATCTCTGCGGCGTCCAGATCCGCGTTCGACGCGGCGCTGCACACGCTCGAGGCCCTCAGTGCCCGTCTCGAGCCCTTCGACGGCACCGCACTCGATGTCGAGCCGATCTGGCGCGCCATCAATCACACAACTTGGCGGACGCGTTTCGCACCAATGGCCGAGCGCGACGGCGAGCGCATGACTCCTTCATTGATTCAGCAGCTCGCCCTCGCCAAGGACGTCAGTGGCGCCGACTATCAGCAGGCGATGTTCGATCGCGCCATCCTCTTCCGCCATGTCCAGAAGCTGTTCGAGGCGGCGGATTTCCTGGTCACGCCCACGCTCACACGCGAGGCGCTGCCGATCGGGCAGGATCTTTTCGGTCAGCTCGAGATCGATGGCAGGCTGTACGACGAGGTCCGTTCCAACTGGTTCCCTTGGACCATGCCGTTTAACATGACAGGGCATCCGGCAATCAGCGTGCCCTGTGGCTTCACGGCAGGAGGATTGCCGCTCGGCCTTCAGCTGATTGGCCGTTTCCGCCAGGACGCGGAACTGCTCAGGGCGGCAAGCCTATTCGAGCAGGCAGCCAATACGCTGGATCGCTGGCCGGACGATCCTCCGTCGCCCTGATGGCGGCAACCAGACCTCGGGGTGGCATCCCTAGGGAGCGACCACGAAAGCGACCCCGTTCTCGCTGAGCCAGGAGCCGGTTCGGCCGTCCACGCGCGGGTTGATGCTGCCGTCGCCGCAGGCTCGGGTGCTCGGCCCTTCGATCCCGCGGGACACGACACCTGCGAGGACCCAGGCCCCATCCGCCGCCTGAACGAAGACGCTACCGCCGCTGTCGCCACTGCAGGAATCCTGACTCGTGAGGGGCGAGGAGGCGACGATCTCCAAGCCGGGATGGCAACCGTAGACCTTGCTGTCCTCGCCCTTGGGCGATGTCCCCTGGCAGGCAACCGACGTGATCGGCACGTCGACCATGAACTTGCGGCCGATCGTCCCCTGCTCGGTCTTGCCGTAGCCAACGATCCGAGCGGACTTCGCGGCACTGATCACAGCGCTCTTGCCGAACTTGGCGGGCGCAACGGTGACTTTGTCCCTCAGGCGCACGTACCCGACATCGCCTTGGGCGTGCTTGCCGCAGTCCATGAGTTTCTTCGAACGCCCGGCGTCGATCGCATAGCGCCGAGATGCCGACGCGCCGACCGCTGTGCCGACGACCACGTGCGTCGGCGTGCGATTGCAGAAGCAGTGCGCGGCCGTCAGCACCGTGTCCTCGTTGATGAGGGTGCCGCTGCAGATGCCGCGGTTGGTCGTCTCGACGGCAACGGACTCGGGGAACTGCGTTCCCGTCGGCACGCCCATCCATATACGCTTGTTGCTCAGGAACTCGGCGCTGAAGTTCAGCTGCGTCCGCGGATCGAGCTCGATGGTCGTCGGCGTGCTCGCAGGCGATGCGCTCCGCGTACCACCGCCGGTCGGCAGGCTGCTCATCATCTCCAGGACATCGCGATAGGCAGGCAGGACCGCCGCAGGATCATTCTTGTGACGCTCCGCAACGGACGCGCGGATCTGCATATCCAGGCTCGGCTGCGCCATCACCGCTGGAGCGAGCACCATCAGACTCAATACGGCGAGCAGAATCCGTCCCATGCGCAGGTCTCCAGCAATCGCTAAAGCGAAAGCTCTACCGTAGCGGCGCATTCTGGAGGCTATCCAGAATCTTTTGCTGGGTTTCAAAGTATTTGAAGCGCTCGAGCCCATTGAGCGCCCGCTCCCTCGCTGTCTCGCCCGTGCCGACCTCGCCCGCGCGCTCACGCGTAGCCTTGTCCGGTATATCCTTGATCGGAATAGAGAGAGAAATCGTAAGCCGATGCACGTCCAAACGATCAGCCGAGAGGTTGATGCGACCCGATGCAAGCCTGAACCGATCGGCGACCGGCGCGAGCTCGACCGCAGGATCCACGCTGGCGCGGATGACCGTCGCGAATTCGAGCGCATCCACGTAAGAACCGCCAGGCCCCTTGGCCTGCTCGAGAAGCTTGTGATCATTGAGCTTCACGAATGTACTGACGACCTCGTCGAGGCCGACAAGGCCCGTGATCGGATATCGATAGTTCGCATTCGTTGCCTGAACGGAGCAATCTTCCTTCTTCAGCTCCGCGAACGTGTCGACGACCTGGAAATTGCGCACGCCAATGCGCTGCTTGTCCTCGCCGGCGCCGACATTCAAAGAGAACCTGCCGTTGGTGAATGGAAAGGCAAAGCCGGCCGCGCCTGAGCCGCGGTTATTCTCAGTCACAGTAAAACGGAAGTCGTACGCAACAGCGGCGGTCTTGTAGCGCGCACCCGCTGCGTGCTTCTCGATGGCGAGGCGTGTCTCGCACCGGATTTTCTTGACGATCTGCACCGTCGTGTCGCCGACGATGTCATCCGGTATGGGGTGGATCGAGCAACCGAGGAGCGCTATGCACGCGGAAGCGCTCGCAAAAATCTCGAAACGCATGGCCAACCCCTACGCAATACAAAATCGCGCAAAGGATAGCCCCAGGGGAAAGCAGAGTCCGTGATCGCAAAGTCACTCGGCGAGTATCTTGCGCCCGGCAAATCACTTCAAAGCAAACGAGAGCGGCAGTGCCGTCGTGTACTTGATCTGCTCCATGGCGAAGGCCGAGGAGACCTTCGTGATGTCGATGCGCGAGATGAGCTTCTTGTAGAAGACATCGTAGGCGGCAATGTCGGGAACCACGACGCGCATGAGGTAATCGACCTCACCGGACATGCGATAGAATTCCACGACTTCCGGAAGATCGCTGACCGCCGCATGAAAGCGCTCCAGCCAGTCGAGATTGTGCTGGTCGGTCTTGATCGACACGAAGACCGTGACCCCCGTATTGACCTTCACCGGGTCCAGCACCGCCACCCGTGCGCGGATGACGCCGGCCTCGTCGAGCTTCTGGATGCGCCGCCAGCAGGGGGTCGTCGAGAGGCCGACCAGCTTGCCGATCTCGGCGATCGGCATGGTTGCATCAGCCTGGAGCAGTCCAAGGATCTTCAGATCCATCGCATCGAGTTCCACAATCTTCACTCCGGAGAGAATATTTTTGCTCCAAGCGCTCGAACGCTCGATCTGGGCGCGCTGAGGCTGCCCGCATTTCCGGACCATTAGTATAATTTTCTAATTTCTGCAACATATCCCTCGCCCCATGGCCTCCGTGCAGCCGTATTCCACGGCGCGGCAGAATACCTTTCCTCGATGTCTCATTGGGTCGCGTCTTCGACGCGAGCGGGGCCGCATGCCCCTGGCATGCCTCCGGCATGACCCCGCGCCCCGATCGGGGGACACCCCCGAACCCTCGTCTTTTATTGATGGGAGCCTGGGCTGGCGGAAGGTCATAGAGGCGGGTGGGTCCGGGAGGGTGTCCCTCCCGGTAGAGCGCGAGACAAGTCTCGCTCGCGCCAAAGGCGCGACCTACTCCGCCGCCTTCACGCCCGTTCCGATCTGGCAGGTGACGCCCGTGCCGCCAAGACCGCAGTAGCCGTGCGGAACCTTGTGCAGGTACTGCTGGTGATAGTCCTCAGCGAAGTAGAACGCCGGCGCGTCGAGGATCTCTGTCGTGATCGCACCGTAGCGTTTGGCTTTGAGCGCCTTGCCGAAGATCTCCTTCGAGGCCTCCGCCGCCGCCCGCTGCGCTGCGTTGAAGACGTAGATGCCAGAGCGGTACTGCGTGCCGACGTCATTGCCCTGGCGATTGCCCTGCGTCGGATCGTGGCTCTCCCAAAAGGTCTTGAGCAGCGCCTCATAGCTCACCTTCTTCGGATCGAACACGACGAGGACGACCTCGTTGTGCCCGGTCAGACCCGAGCAGACTTCCTCGTAGGTCGGGTTCGGTGTGTAGCCAGCGGCATAGCCGACGGCTGTGACCCAGATGCCCTCTTCGAGTTCCCAGAACTTGCGCTCCGCCCCCCAGAAGCAGCCGAGACCGAACATGGCCATCTCCATCCCCTCGGGACAAGGCCCCTTCAGCTCATGGCCATTGAGCGCGTGCACGCGTGCGGTCGGAATCGGCTCCGCGCGGCCCTTGAGAGCCTGATCGCGCGAAATCATCTCGGCTTTCTTGCGGAAGAACAGCATGGCCGTGCGCCTTATCTCGATGAAAGCTGCAATGCACTATGCCCTTCTAGCATAGGCACCATCGATCCTGCGACCACGCGGGAACCGTGGCCGTTCGCAGCCCTCAGCGTTTCCCGAATGTCATTCCGCCGGGGCAGGATGCTCCGTATGGCCATGCGTCGGGCCTTGCGGGTGCGCCAGTCTCGCATGATCGCGGGCGAGCAGCGAGTAGACGGTCGGCACGATGAACAGGGTCAGCAGCGTGCCGAGCAGAAGCCCACCGACGATGACAAGGCCGATCTGGATACGACTTTCTGCGCCGGCGCCCGTCGCGAGGGCGAGCGGGACGGCACCGAGCACCATCGCACCTGTCGTCATCAGAATGGGACGCAGGCGCAGCGCCGCGGCTTCGATCACCGCCTCCACCTTCGCTCGGCCCTGCTCCTGAAGCTGATTGGCGAACTCCACGATGAGGATGCCATTCTTGGTGATGAGCCCGACGAGCGTCACGAGCCCCACCTGACTGTAGATGTTCATCGATCCGCCGCCCAAGTACAGCGCCAGCAGCGCGCCTGTCATCGACAGCGGCACGGTCAACATGATGATGAAGGGATCGATGAAGCTCTCGAACTGCGCCGCGAGCACGAGATAGATGAAGGCGAGCGCGAGAAGGAACGTGAAGTAGATATCGCCTGACGCCTGCCGGTACTCGCGGGACGGGCCGATATAGTCGATGCGCGCGGACGCCGGCAGAATGCGGCGCGCGACGGCCTCGAGGGCATCGAGCGCCTCGCCTTGCGAGAAACCGGGCGCGATGTTCGCCGTGATATCGGCCGAGCGGAGCTGGTCCATGCGCGCAAGCTCGCGCGGCGCAACGGCCTCGCGGAGATCGACCAAGTTCGAGAGCTGGATCATCTCGCCGTTGGCACCGCGGACGTAGATCTTCGAGAGATCGTCGGGGTTGGTGCGCTCGATATTGGCCACCTGCACGATCACATCGTACTGCTTGCCGTTCTGCTTGAAGCGCGTCACCTGGCGACCACCGAGCATCGTCTCGAGTGTGCGCCCGATCGTCTCCACCTGCGCGCCGACGCTTGCCGCCTTGTCGCGGTTCACGCTCACCTTGATCTCAGGCTTGTTGAGCTTGAGGCGGGACTCCAGATTGGCGAGCGACGGGTGCTTTTCAGCTTCCGCGATGATAGCGTCGACCGTCCGGCTGATCTCGCTGTACTCGCCTTGCATGGCGACCGAGATCCAGACCGGACGCGAGCTTGCATTCTGCCCGAGTGAGGGCGGGTTCGTCGCATAGGCGAGCACGCCCGGCATTTGCTTGATCTGCGGGGCCAGCAGATTGACGATCTGCTGCTGCTTGCGTTCACGCTCATCCCACGGCTTCAAGCGGGCGAACGAAATGCCCTGCGAGACGATCGGGTTGCCGGACACGACGAAGAAGGCCTCGGCCTCCGGCACATTCTTCGTGAAGATGTCCTCGAAGCGCCGGGCATACTTCTCCATGAAATTGATCGTCGCACCCTCGGGGCCGATGAAGAAGCTGATGATCGTCCCGCGATCCTCGACGGGCGACAGCTCGGGTTTCAAAGCCGTAAAGAGGAAGTAGCTTGCCGATGCGAAGAGCGCGCCGATGAGGAGGACCAGAAAGCGGACCTTGAGCACGCCGCGCAGCGCCGAGCGATAGCCTTCCGTCAGCCCGACCAGCACCCACTCGACGAAATTGTAGATGCGGCCGTGGGTGGTCTGGTGCCGCAACATGCGCGAGCACATCATCGGGCTGAGCGTGAGCGCGATGAAACCTGACACGATCACGGCGCCGGCAAGCGTCCACGCGAACTCCGTGAACAGCCGTCCCGTGGTCCCCGACATGAAGCCGATCGGCGCATAGACAGCCGCCAGCGTCAGCGTCATCGCGATAACCGCGAAGCCGATCTCGCGGCTGCCCTGAATGGCGGCCTCGATCGGCGCCATCCCCTCCTCGATATGGCGATAGATGTTTTCGACAACGACGATGGCATCGTCGACGACGAGCCCGATCGCGAGCACCATCGCGAGCAGCGTCAGCGTATTCACCGTGAACCCGAGCACGTACATGATGGCGAAGCCACCGAGCAGCGATCCCGGAATGGGCACGACCGGAATGATCGTCGCGCGCACGTTGCGCAGGAACAGGAAGACGACGATGACGACCAAAACAACGGCCTCGCCGATCGTATGGTACACGGAATCGATCGATGCCTGGATGAACACCGAGGTG
>JAEZAW010000183.1 GCA_023430315.1 Pseudomonadota bacterium
CAGAACATCAGCGGTAGGGATTCTCCCCACCCCTAACCCCTCCCCACATGGGGGAGGGGAATACGCGAGTTTGTCAGCCCTTGGCTTTGGCGCGAGCCTTCGCGAAATCGGGCTTTCGCTTCTCGAAGAAAGCGGCAAAGGCCTCCTGAGCCTCGGCACTCCCCATGCACTGCTTGAAAACCTCGGACTCGGCCTCGATCTGGGCGCTGAGCGCGGCCGGATCGCCGCGCATGAGCCGGCGGGCCGCCAGCAGCGCGCCGCGCGGTTTGCTTGCGAGTCGGCGTGCGGCCTTCATGGCCGTCGCTTCCAGCTCCTCCGCCGGCACGACGGCGTTGATGATGCCAGCTTCCCTACCGCGCTCGGCACTGAAGGGCTCGCCGAGGCAGAGCAGCTCGAAGGCGCGCGCATTGCCCATGCGCATGATCGCGGTGAGGCTCGACGCTGCCTCAGGCACGAGGCCAAGCTCGAGGAAGGGCGTCCTGAGGCTCGCCGTCGGGCTCGCGTACACGAGATCGCAGTGGAAGAGCATGGTCGTGCCAATGCCGATCGCGAGGCCATCCACGGCGGCGATCATCGGCTTCGTCACTTTGGGCAGGCGCCGGATGAAGCTCAGCGACGGCGTCGGAATGCCGTCACTACTGCCGAGCCTGGAGCGGCGGATGAAGTCGTTGATATCGTTGCCGGCATTGAAGACGCCGCCTGAGCCGATGAAGACGTGCGCGATGATGCCGTCGTCCTTCTCGCCGCGATCCAGCGCCTCGGACATCGCGTCGTACATGCCGCCGGTGAAAGCGTTCTTCTTGTCCGGCCGCGTGAAGCGCATCACCTGGATTTCGTCGGCAATGCTGATCTCGATATCGCGCTCTTCGCTCATGGCCGTTTCCCTCGCGCTTCCCCTAGGTCGCTAAATTTCTATGCCCTCGCTTGCCGCGAAGGCCGCAAGTCCGTCGCGGATGCTGCGGCCGCCTTTGGCAATGAGCTCGCTGACCGCGGTCTCCGTGCGCGCCGCATGCATGCCGAGCACCATGCTCTTGACCGGGCCGATGCTGGCCGGCGCCATGGAGAGCGTACGGAAGCCCGCGCCGATGAGTGCCATGGCCTCGAGCGGTCGGCCGCCGATCTCGCCGCAGAGCGCCACCGGCACGCCGAGCCGCTTTCCGGCTTCGGTGACGTTCTTCAATGCGCGCAGGAATGACGGCGCGAGCACGTCGAAGCGCCCCGAAACCTTCGGGTTGCCGCGGTCGGACGCGAAGAAATACTGCATGAGGTCGTTGCTGCCGACAGAGGCGAAATCGACGAGCGGCAGCACGGCATCGAGATCGAACAGCAGCGATGGCACCTCGATCATGATGCCGAACTGGACGCGCGTCGGCACGCCGCCTCCGCGTTTGCGCAGGATATCGATCTCGCGATCGAGGATCGCACGCGCGGCAATGATCTCTCCTGGCTCGGACACCATCGGGATCATCACGCGCAGCTCCGTGCCCTCGGCCGCACGCAACATCGCCCGGATCTGCGTGCGCAGCAGTGCCGTGCGGTCGAGGCCCATGCGGATGCCGCGCCAGCCGAGCGCGGGATTGTCCTCGGGTTCCTGGCGCATGTAGGGCAGCACCTTGTCGCCGCCGATGTCGAGTGTGCGGAAGGTGACGGGCTTGGTGCCCGCGCCCTCGATCACGGCGCGGTAGACCTGAGTCTGGCGATCGCCGCGCGGGAAGGTCGCCGCGACCATGAACTGCAGCTCGGTGCGGAAGAGGCCGATACCCTCGGCGCCAGACTGCTCGAGGTGGACGAGGTCGTCGGGCAGGCCTGCATTCATCTGCAGCGAAATCTGCGCGCCGTCCTTGGTGACAGCCGGCCGGCCGACCAGCGAGCGGTACTGGCGCTGCTGGCGGGCGCGGAAGCGCACCTTGTCCGAGTAGGCCTGGATCACATCGCTTGTCGGGCGCACGAACACTTCGCCCGTATTGCCATCGACGATCACCGGATCGCCGGCGTCGATGCGCTCGATCAGGCGGCGCACATCGGTGACTGCGACGACGCCGAGCGCGCGGGCAACGATCGCGACATGGCTTTGCCCGCCGCCTTCCTCGATGACGAGACCACGCAGGCGCTTGCGGTCGTAGTCGAGCAGGTCCGCAGCGCCCATGTTGCGCGCGATGACGATGGCGTCGTGCGGGAGCTGCTTGTCGGCAGCGCTGCCGCCGCCGGCATTCGGCGCGGCCAGGATGCGCAACAGGCGATCCGAAAGATCCTCGAGATCGCGCACGCGGTCGCGCCAGTAGGGATCGCGCTGGCGCAGCATCCGCGCCCGCGTTTCGTTCTGCACGCGCTCGACGGCTGCTTCCGCGGTCAGCCCCGACTGAATGGCTTCCTTGAGGCGCCGCTGCCAGCCACGGTCATTGGCGAACATGCGGTAGGCTTCGAGGATGTCCTTGTGCTCGCCTTCGCGCGCAAGGTCACCGGAGCCGAGCATTTCATCGACAGTTGCCTGCAACTCGGCAATGGCCGTCTCGAGACGCAGGGCTTCGGCGGCGGGATCGTCGGACGTGAGATGCGTGACGACGACGCGCGGCTGATGCAGCACGGCGTGGCCGAGCGCGATGCCGTCGGAGATCGCCTGGCCCTTGACCACGTGACCGACGCGCCGGCTGAACTCGATCGCCATGTTGGCGCCGGGAATGCCGGCCGAGACGAGCTGCTCGGCGAGCACCATGGCGGTGGTCTGCAGGATCTCGACGTCCTCGTCGGAATATTCGCGCGGCGTCTTGTTCTGGACCGTGAGCACGCCGAGCACGTCGCCGCTGCGCAGGATCGGCCCCGACAGGAACGAGTGGTAGATCTCCTCGCCCGTCTCCGGTCGATAGGAGAAAGCCGGATGGCTCTGCGCGTCCGGCTCGTTGATGGGCACGGCCATCTCGGCGCAGCGCCCGACGAGGCCCTCGCCGCGCTTCATGAACGTGCGGTGGACCGCCGAGGGATTGAGGCCTTCGGTGGCGAACAGCTCGAGGCTGCCGTCCTGTCGCTTCAGGTAGATCGAGCAGACTTCGGCGACCATGAGGCCGGCGATCTGGCGCACGATCTTGTCGAGGCGGCTCTGGCCGTCGCCCGGCTCCTCGATGATCTCGCGCAGGCGACGCAAAATGATCCGCAGCCCCGGCTCGGTGGGCGGCACGTGATCATCCTGGAATGGTGTCTTCACCATTTCGGCCCTGCTATTCCCACGCTACGCCGACCCGCGATCCAAGGGACCGCTTGCGGCGATATTCTGCCCGGCCATGCCGCCGGGTCTGTTGCCAACAATGACGACGTCTCGCGAATCAAGAATATGCGACGTCCGTCTTCAGCCGCGATCCCGAAGATCAGGCAGGATGGCCCAAGCGAGGGACTTGCTGCCTTAAGATCTCGAGGGCCGACGCGCCTCGTGCGGGCGCTTGCTGATCCCTATCCTCGGTCCCCTTGCCGGCTATTCGGTGTCGAGGCCATAGAGCGAATGGAGCGTGCGTACGGCAAGCTCGGAATAAGCGCGGTCGATCAAGACGCTGATCTTGATCTCCGAGGTCGAGATCGCCTGGATGTTGATCCCTTTCTCGGACAGAGCCTTGAACATGCGTGCGGCGACACCGGCGTGGCTGCGCATGCCGATGCCGATCACGGAGACCTTGACGACATCGCCCGAACTCTCGACGTCGAAGTGGCCGATATCGCGGGCGGCGCTCTTCACGACCTCGAGCGATCGTGGAAGGTCGGTCTGGAGCACGGTGAAGGTCATATCCGTGCTTTTGCCATCCGAGGACAGGTTTTGCACGATCATGTCGACGTTGATGTTGGCGTCGGCGAGAGGTCCGAAGATCGCGGCGGCCACACCCGGCCGATCGGCAATCTTGCGTAGTGTGATCTTGGCTTCGTCGCGTGAGAAGGCGATGCCGCTGACGACTTGCTGTTCCACGATTTCATCCTCGTCGCAAACGATCGTGCCGATCTCGTGCCAGGTATCCGGATGGGCGGCCGGGATCTCGTCGGGTGGCGTAAAGCTCGAAAGGACGCGCGTGCGCATCCGATGCACCATGGCGAGTTCGACCGAGCGCGTCTGGAGCACCTTGGAGCCGAGCGAGGCCATTTCCAACATCTCCTCGTAGGAGATGCGCGAGAGGCGGCGCGCCTTGGGCTCTACGCGCGGGTCGGTCGTGTAAACGCCGTCCACGTCCGTGTAGATGTCGCAAAGGTCCGCCTGCAAGGCAACAGCAATGGCGACCGCGCTCGTATCCGAGCCACCTCGGCCGAGCGTTGCGATGCGATTGCGGTTCGGCTCGATGCCCTGGAAGCCCGTGACGACGGCAACCTCGCCCGAGGCAAGGCGCTCGCGCAGCTTCTCGCCGGGAACGTCGATAATGCGGGCCGAGCCGTGCGCCGAGTCCGTCAGAATGGGAATTTGCCAGCCCTGCCAAGAGCGGGCCTGGATGCCGATCGACTGCAGTGCAATGGCGAGCAAGCCTGCGGTGATGTTCTCGCCCGAGGCGACGATCGCGTCGTACTCGCGCGCATCGTGGAGAAGGGCCGTCTCGCGGACCCAGCCGACGAGCTGGTTCGTGGTCCCCGCCATGGCCGACACGACGACGGCAACACGGTTACCGGCATCGACCTCGCGCTTGACGTGCTGAGCTACATTCCGGATGCGCTCGACATTGGCGACCGACGTGCCCCCGAACTTCATCACGACCGTCGTCATGGCTCTCCCGGTGCATTCCGCTCGCTCGACAGCCGCAGGTTGTCCTGCCGTGCCTCAATGCCTAAGTTTAAGTGACCCGGCCGTCGGAGCGGCCTGTATGAGCACACGCCCATATGCCCCCGGCGAACGATGCCGCGGGTGACGAAGCGCGGCGTACTCATACTCGGCCCGACCGGCCGTCGCAACCATAGCCCGAGATCAGCAGTGGCTTGGATGGAAGCGGGCGAATATGACCGCCTCGTAATTTGCGGAAGCCGGAAGGATTAGCCTATAAGCTGAGGCGCCCTATATAGACAGCAGGATGCCGGACGCGGCTTGATCAGAGCCTTTTCGTCCGGCATCTGCTTATCTCCCAACAATGAGCCAAGAAGGGCGTGGTAATGCCGTGGAGCAATCAGGGTGGCGGTGGCGGCGGTTGGAAAGGCAGCGGGGGCGGTGGTCCCTGGGGCCAGGGTCCGTCCGGCGGCGGCGGCGGCCAGCAACCCGATCTTGAGGAGCTTCTGCGGCGAAGTCAGGACCGCCTGAAGCAGGTCATGCCCGGGTCGGGCATTCCGGGTCCGCTGCTTTTCCTGCTCGCGGCGCTCGGTATCGCCGTTGCGGGCTTTTATGCTTTCACGTTCCGCGTTCAGCCTGACGAGCTCGGCGTCGTTCTCCGCTTCGGCGAATTCGTCCGCCAGGAGCCGCCGGGCCTGCACTTCCGGCTGCCCTATCCGATCGAAGAAGTGCGTCTGCCCAAGGTGACGCGCAAGAACACCATCGAGGTCGGCTTCCGCTCGAGCGTCGTGCGCCGCGGGACCACCGGCACGACCAACGTTCCCGAGGAAAGCGGCATGCTGACCGGCGACGAGAACGTCGTCGAAGTGCCGTTCGTCGTCATCTGGCGCATTCAGGATGCCGAGAAATACCTGTTCCGCATTCAGAATCCCGAGCAGACCGTGAAGGATGTGGCCGAGAGCGCCATGCGCGAGGTGGTCGGCAAGACCGACTTCGAGCGGATTCTGACGAGCGAACTCGGCACCGTACGGAACTCGGTCCAGAAGCTCATGCAGGACACGCTCGACAGCTATCAGTCCGGCATCATCATCGACGAGGTCTCCCTCCAGCGCGTCTTCCCGCCGCAATCGGTCGGCGACGCGTTCCGCGATGTCCAGGCGGCCAAGATCGACCTCGAGACGCTCAAGAACCAGGCCCAGGCTTACGCAAGCAAGATCGTACCCGAGGCTCGCGGTGCCGCGGATCGCATCATTGCCGAGGCCGAAGGCTACAAGAAGCAGACGGTCGAGGAAGCGATCGGTCAGGCATCGCGCTTCTCTGCGGTTCTCAAGGAATACGAGGCGGCGCCGGCGGTAACGAGGGAACGTCTGTACCTCGAGACCATGGAGCGCGTGCTCGGCGGCGCCGACAAGATCATCCTCGACAACAAGGGTGGCTCAGGCGTCGTGCCGTACCTCCCGCTCGACCAGATGCAGCGCAAGCCCCAAGCGCAGGGAGTGAAGTGACCATGCGAGCCCTTTTCTCCTTCCTTATCGCGCTGCTCGTAGGTGCGGGGCTGCTCGCCTACTTCGCCTTGTTCGTCGTGAACCAGAACGAGCAGGCTCTGGTCCTCGAGTTCGGCAAGCCCAAGCGGATGATCAATCAGGCCGGCCTGCACTGGAAGATCCCGGTCGTCGAGACCGTCGAGTACTTCGACAAGCGTATTCTCGACCTGGACATGACCCCGCAGGAGGTCCCGGCCGCTGACCAGAAGCTGCTGCTTGTGGATGCTTTCGCGCGCTATCGCATCAAGGATCCGCTGAAGTTCTATCAGGCGGTCACCAGCGAATATTATGTGCCGCAGCGCTTCGGCCCGATCGTGCAGTCCACACTCCGCCGTGTCCTCGGCACTGCGAGCTTCATCGACATCGTGCGCAACAAGCGCGAGGAGCTGATGAAGCAGATCGCGACCGAGGTGAACAAGCAGGGTCAGGAGTTCGGTCTCGAGGTGGTCGACGTTCGCATCAAGCGCGCCGATCTGCCGGAGAAGAACCTCCAGAGCGTCTACGATCGCATGAAGGCCGACCGCTTCAAGGAGGCGGAGGAGCTTCGTGCCGAGGGCCGCGCCGCCGCCAACAAGATCCAGGCTGATGCCGATCGCGACTCGATCACCATCCGCGCCGAGGCCCGCCGCAAGGCTGACCAGATGCGCGGCGAAGGCGACGCAGAGCGCAATCGTATCTTTGCGAACGCCTTCAAGCAGAACCCGGAGTTCTTCTCGTTCTACCGGTCCATGCAGGCCTACGAGCAGGGCATCAAGTCCAGTGATACGCGGATGCTGCTTTCGCCCGACAGCGAGTTCTTCCGCTACTTCACCAACCCGACGGGTGGGGCGCAGGTCCCGCAGACTCCCGCGCAACGATGAGCGATCTCATAGCGGCCCTCGGGCTGGTCCTCGTTATCGAGGGCCTGCTCTGGGCCGCATTTCCATGGCTGGCGACGCGTCTCCTCCAGTCGGTAGTGGAGACGCCCGAGCCGGTGCTGCGCTTCTCCGGCGTGGCGGCCATCGCCCTCGGTGTGCTGGTCGTGTGGATGGTGCGAGGATGAAAAGAAAGGGCCGCCCGAAGGCGGCCCTTTGCATTTGTGTGCGTACGGTGGCGACCTGGATCAGAAGCGGATGCGCGTACCAGCGGTGATCTGGTGCAAATCCTCGGCGTGGATCGAGTCAGCCGTCGGGCCGCTGAGTGTGTAGTTCTTGTAGGCGAGCCAGAATTCCATGGCTGCCGCATCGACGTGCTGCACGACACCCACGCCCCAGTGCTCGAGCTTGTCGCTCGACGTGACACCGCGAGAAGCACCTGTCGTGCCGTTCGCAGTATCCTGACCAACGCCCTTCCACTGGCTGTACTCGCCGTAGAAGACCGTGTCGCCGAGGCCGGTGAGGTTCCTGGCAATACCGCCCGACAGGTAGAAGAAGCTGGCATCGAAGTTCATCGGCGCCGTCACATCGGTGGTTACACCCTCTCCATCGATGGTAGAGAACTGCTGGCCTTCCACCTCACGCCGACCGGCTGCACCCGTGAAGAACAGGCCTGTCGGCATGTGCCGGATCGACGCCGAACCTGCGAGTTGCTTCATCTCCTTCTCGCAGTTGAGATCGCAGCGGCCGAAGGCTGGCGAAGCGCGGTACGGCTCGACAGAAGTCGTGTCGGCCTCAGTCACGACACCCGTTCCGAACTCACTATTCACCGAGTAAGTGACATTGGCAGCGACGCGGACCCCATTGAATTCGCCGGCGTAGCGGACACCCACATCCCAGTAATTGTCCTCGCCGACCGAGCCACCCAGCGTGAAGCCGGCGATCGTTGGCGTGCGGTACTGGATGTGCTCATTGCGCGTATTCAGCCAGTCGCCGGTGCCCTGGAAGAACTGGTTCCAGGTAAAGGCCGAGTAGCCGCCGGTCGAACTGTTGGCGATGCGGAAGGCCGCCGGATGCAGGAACACGCCGTTCGACGCCGCCATGCCCTTGCCGGACAAGTCGACGAGGATCGAGTTGTTCGCGAAGTTCGAGCCGTGGCCGGTCGAGATGCGGCCAAGGCGGCTGTGCTCGATCCATGCCATGGCCTCACGCAGCGCGTTGGCGCCGCCGCCGAACAGCGCACCGCCGAGATCATCGCCGCCCGGTGACTGGTTTACGCTGCTCGAGGCGCTGGCATAGGCCTGCAGCTCGTACAGGAAGCCCGCCGTCACCTCCGGCGAGATCTTGGCCGAGCCGACGAAGCGCCAGCGCGAGTTCGAGGAGTTCGCGCCGGTGACATACATGTCGTCACTGATGCCATCGTCCCAGAAGAGCAGCTCCTGCGAGATCTGGCCCGAGAGCGTGACCGAGACCCTGCGCGTGCCCTTGCGGACAGTCGTCGCCTCGAGCTCAGCGACGCGCTCCTCGAGATCCGCGCAGCAGTTGCCGCCAAGGTCTGCGGCGGTCGCGGGACTCAAACCCACAAGCAGCGCAGCGGCAGCGGCCATCGAAATTCGACCGAAAGTCGTCATCGATCCCCCATTCATGTGTCTAGTCTCCATTTTTTCCGATGCTTCCAGCGCGGAAACAGAGTGCGCAGCCCGGCGGCTGGGTGGTCGCGTTCCTTCGGGACCGCACGCACGCGCCTCGAGCGCACGCCGTCACGACGGAACGCCTTGAAAACAAAGCGGGTACTCCAGTTGGTGCATGGCCCGCGGCAGGCCGTCTGAGCACCGGGCTTGCTCCTGCGCTTGCGATCCTCCGGGGCGGTTTGCAGCGCGCCTTGGCGGATCGCGTGTGAGACCTCCACTGGAGGACTCACCGTCGCCGCAACTAACAGTTGTGTGATAATGGACGTGCACAACCAGCGCAAACGCATTACGCGTATTGCGCGAGTTTCAGCAACCTAAGGTGGATTTTCTGCAACAGTAGGTTGTTTCCGCGGAATCAGTACCCGCGCGCGAGTAGCGGCGTAATGGGGGCGCTCAAACGCTTGCGGCGGCCACCGAGCCGGGGCCGCCGCGAGAAAAGGTCATTGCTAAAGAAAGTGCGGGACGATCGGCCTTAGGCAGGCATCGCGGTCTCGACGAGGCGCGCCCAGTAGGAGACGCCCGCAGGAATTGCGTCGTCGTTGAAGTCATAGGCTGGGTGATGCACGCCCGCTGTATCGCCGTTGCCGATGAAGATGAAGGCGCCGGGCCGCGCTTCGAGCATGTAGGCGAAGTCCTCGCCGCCGAGCACGGGCGGCGCATTGTCGTTGACGGCGCCATCGCCCGAAACTTCGCGCGCGACCTTCGTCGCGAAACGGGTTTGCGCCTCGTGGTTCACGGTCACCGGATAGCCTTCCGTGTAGGTCAGCTTGATCTTGGCGCCGTGCGCCTTGGCAATGCCGTCGCAGATCTCCGCAATGCGCTGCTTCACGAGGGTGCGGATCTCTGGTTTGAGCGTGCGCACCGTGCCTTGAAGCCTCGCCGTCTGCGGGATGACGTTCATCGCATCGCCCGCGTGGAACATGGTCACGGAAACAACGGCGGACTGCACCGGGTCGACATTGCGCGCGACGATCGTCTGCAGTGCCGCGTGCAGCTGGCAGCCAATGGCGACAGGATCAATGCCGAGGTGGGGCTTGGCCGCATGCGTGCCGACGCCCTCGATGTCGAACTCGATGCGATCGGAGGCGGCGAGCAGCGGCCCCGGGCGCGTTGCGAAGTAGCCGACGGGAAGTCCCGGCGCCGTGTGCATCCCATAGACTTCGTTCACGCCGAAGCGGTCCATCATGCCGTCGTCGACCATGGCCTTGCCGCCGGCGCCGCCCTCCTCGGCAGGCTGGAAGATGACGATCGCCGTGCCGTCGAAGTTGCGCGTCTCGGCGAGATACTTCGCGGCCCCGAGCAGCATGGCCGTATGCCCGTCGTGGCCGCAGGCGTGCATGGCACCGGGGATCTTCGAGGCATAGGGCAGCCCGGTCAGCTCCTGCATGGGGAGCGCGTCCATGTCCGCGCGCATCCCGATCACGCGGCCGGATTTGTTCGTTTTCCCGCGGATGACGCCGACGACGCCAGTGCGGCCGACCCCCGGCACGACCTCGTCGCAGCCGAACTCGATGAGCTTGTCCTTCACGAGCGCCGCGGTGCGATGGACCTCATAGAGGATCTCCGGGTGCGCGTGGATGTCACGGCGCCATTCGGTGATCTCTTCCTTGAGTGCCGAGACGCGGTTGATGACAGGCATGGAGCTCCTCGAGGGTTGGTGTGCGGGAAAGCGGCGGATTGAGCGGGGGTATGAAACGCCTTCATCCCGTGCCGGTCAACGAGAAGGCGTGGCCTTGGGCTGTCGCGGGTGCAATGCTGCGCCGCACGGGCAACTTTAGGCTGGCGCCCGTTCAGCGACCTTGTGGAACTCGGCCCTCAGCTTCAAGGCGAGCAGGCCCGGAGCACCGTTGCCCACGGGCCGCCCGTCGATCGAGACGACCGGCATGACGATACTCGTCGCCGAGGTGATGAAGGCCTCACGTGCCCCTTGCGCCTCCTCGATGGTGAACGGGCGCTCGACGACGGCAATGCCTTCGCGGGCAAGAACGTCGAGCAGCGTCGTGCGGGTGATCCCGGGAAGAATGGCCTTATCCAGGGCGCGTGTGACAAGCTTGCCGTCGCGATCGAGGATCCATGCATTGGCCGAGGCGCCCTCGGTGACATAGCCCTGTGCGTCCACGAACCACGCGTCATTGGCGCCGCCTTCCTTGGCGCGCTGCTTGGCCATGGTCGCGGGTAACAGCATGACGGTTTTGATGTCGCAATTTGCCCAGCGGACATCCGGCGAGCTCTGGATGGCGATGCCCTTGGCGGCCTGCGCTTCGCCCTTGGCGGCCGACGTCCGGCGCGCCAGGCAGATCACGGTCGGCAGCGTATCCGGCGCAGGGAAAAAGAAGTCGCGCTTGGCGACGCCGCGCGAGACCTGCAGATAGACGAGGCCATTGTGCACGCGGTTGCGGCGGATGGTTTCGCGCAGCACCCGCCCCCAGGCGGCTCGGCTCATGGGCTTCGGGATCGTGATCGCGGCCAGAGATCGCTCGAGCCGCGCGAGATGACGTGTTTCATCCGTCAGGCGGCCGTCGCGCACTTCGATCACCTCGTAGACTGCATCACCGAACTGATTGCCTCGGTCTTCCGGGTGGATCGCGGCTTCGGCATAGGGCAGGTAGCGGCCATTCACGTAGACGGTGCGGGTCATCTGACCTCCGGATGCAGGGATTGGAGCGCGGTGGCGCGCTCAGAAGAACTCGATGGAGACACGGAAGAGCTGCTCGACATCGCGTACGCTATCTGCCGCCGCAAAGAGGATCACATGGTCTTTGACCTGGATCCGTGTCTCACCGTCTGGAATGAGCACCTTGCCCCCTCTCACGATCGCGCCGACGCGCACGCCTTCGAGCTGTGGCAGGTCCTTGAGGGCCTTGCCGATGATGGGTGCGGTTTCCAGCGCCTCGGCCTCCATGAGTTCGCCGGCACCGTTGCTGACGGTGTGCACGGCGAGAATGCGCCCACGGCGCACGTGCTGGAGAATGCGGCTCACGGTGACGACACGCGGATTGATCTCGGAATCGATGTCGAACGAGCGGATCACGCTCGCATAGCCCGTGCTGTTGACGAGACAAAGGCTGCGCGCCGCGCCGAGCTGCTTCGCGAGCGCACAGGCGAGAATGTTGACCTGATCGTCGTTCGTGAGCGCCACGATCGTGTCGGCGCTCGTGATCTCGGCCTCTCGGAGCAGCTCCTCCGAGAGGGCATTCCCGTGCAGGACGACGGTGCGCTCGAGACTGTCGGCGATCTCGATGGCGCGGGCGCGGCTCGCCTCGATCATCTTGACTCGGACGCCGGAGTGGCGGCGCTCGAGCTCGCGCGCGACATAGAGGCCGACATTGCCGCCGCCCGCGATCACCACGCGTCGGGTTGGCGCCTCGGCCTGGCCGAAGATGCTGAGCGTCCGCGCCACCTGGCCGGCAGGCGTGACGACATAGACGTCGTCGCCCTCTTCAATATGATCGTCACTGCGGGGGACGATGATCTCGCCCTTCCGCTGGATGCCGACGACGACGGCCGGAAGGTCCGGGAACAGTTCGGAGAGCTGGCGGAGCGGCGTGTCGAGGACGGGGCAATCGGCGTCGCACGTCAGACCCATGGAGGTCACGGCACCATCGGCGAAGTTTACCGTATCGAAGGCGCCGGGAAGCGAGAGCCGCCGCAGAACCATCTCGCCGACCTCGCGCTCGGGCGAGATGATGACATCGATGCCCATGCAGCTGCGGCTGAACAGCTTCGACCATTCCTTGTTGAGATAGGTGTGTGAGCGCACACGCGCGATCTTGGTCGGCACGTCGAAGAGCGTGCCCGCGATCTGGGCCGCGATCATGTTGACCTCGTCGTGCAGCGTGACCGCGATAATCATGTCGCAATCGCGGGCGCCGGCCCGTTCGAGCATGTCCGGGTGTGCGCCGTTGCCGACGTAGGCTCGGGCTTCCAGCGTATCGTTGACCTTCTGGACGAGGTCGGCACGCACGTCGATCATGGTGACGTCGTTGCCCTCGGCCGAGAGCTGTTCGGCTATGCCGTAGCCGACCTGGCCGGCGCCGCAGACGAGTACCTTCATCGAAATGCGCCTCCGGGCGCTTGGCTTTGGCTCTCGTCTACAGCCGGAGTCGACGCCCGACAACAGCAAGCAGGGTAATGTGCACGTGTCCCATGCAACTCAAACCGGCGCGCCGGATTTCTGGGCCTTGACGGCGGCGTAGTAGGCCCAGAGCAGCCGGGCGGCCACCCCGCGCCAGGGCCGCCAGCGTTCGGCCATCTCCTCGAGCTCCGCGAGCGTGAGGCGGTCGCCTTGCTTGGCCGCAATGGCTGCGGCGATCTGCAAGGCCAGGTCGCCGGCCGCGAAAGCATCGGCACGGCCCAGGCAGAACAGGAGATAGACGTCGGCCGTCCAGGGGCCGATGCCGCTGACTTGGCGGAGGCTCTCGTGCACGTGCTCTTCCGGTGCTGTCGCCAGCGCGTCCAGGTCGAGCTGGCCTGATGTGACGGCCGCCGAGATCGCGCGGAGCGTCTTCACCTTGCCGCCCGAGAGGCCCGCCGCGCGCAAAACGTCGTCCGGCGCTGCCAGGATCTTGGCGGCATCCAGTGGCCGCAGGGCCGCCTCGAAGCGCCCCCAGATCGCGGCGGCACTGGCGATCGAGAGCTGTTGCCCGACGATGATGCGCGCGAGACCCTCGAAGCCAGCCTGATTCCGGCGAAGCGGAGGGTAGCCGGCGACGTCATGGGCGTGACGCAGAATCGGGCATTTGCGACGAAGCACACGCACGCCGTCGCGGATGTGATCTTCCGTCTCGATGATGAGGATGGCGGGGCGTTTCTGCTTCTTGGCAGGCGGCATCGACGGCGGCTCAGATCGTATTGCGGCTGCTGTTACCCGGGGCGGGAGCCTGCCAGAGCGGGCCATCGGATGGAACCCGGAATCGGCGGCGTCAGCCAACACTCCTGACATTCCCGCTGCTGCCGCGCCGCCAGCCCTGGCTCGCGCGATCGACGAGCATGAACTCGGCGAGGTTCTCGAGCGTGATCATGCCCATCACGTTCTCGCTGTCGTCGACGACGCCCACCAGCGGCTTGCCGCTCGAATGCAGAAGCTCGGCAGCTTCCGACAGCGGCGCGCGGTAGTTGATCGTCGGGATGTCCCGCTCCATGACGTCCAGCACCGGCGTATCGGGGCCGCTGCTCGATAGCGCCTGGATCATGCCGTCGCGGGTCAGCACGCCGCGCAGCCGGCCGCCGCCGTCCGTGATCGGAAACTCCCGCTGGGAGGTGCCGAGCAGCGCGCTCACGGCATCGCCGACGCTGGCGTTCGTTTCGAGATGCGTGAAGGACGTGATGGTGGCATCCCGCATGCTGGCGCGCTTGGTCGCGTCGCCGAGCTCGACGGCATAGGTCTCGTGGCTCGCGGCGAGGAATACGAACAGCGCAATGAAGATCAGCAGCGGGTTGCCGAAGAGGCCGAGAAAGCCCAATCCGAAGGCCGCCGCCTGTCCGATGCGGGCGGCGATCCGCGTTGCCGTGACCTTGTCGAGCTTGTAGGAGAGCAGGGCTTTGAGCGCCCGCCCGCCGTCCATGGGGAAGGCCGGGAGCAGGTTGAACACCACCAGCATGATGTTGATCAGGGCCAGCCTGGACACGAAATCGATGTTCTGGAGGGCCGCCGGATCGGTTTGGCTCCCGCCGAGGTTGGCGCCGAAGACCACGATCAGAATGATAGCGATGACGACGTTCACCGCAGGCCCGGCCAGCGCGATCAGCAGCTCCTGAGTGGGGTTGTCGGGCATCCGCTCGATGCTCGCGACGCCGCCGATCGGCAGCAGGATGATATCCTTGGTGCCGATGCCGAACCGCCGGGCCATGAGCACGTGGCCGTACTCGTGCAGAAGAACACAGGCAAAGATGGCGACGATGAAGCCCACGGCCGCGAAGCCCGCAGCCGCCCCGCCCTGGGCGCCGGCAACCAGTCCGAACCAGGCCAGCAGCAGAAAGAAGGTCAGGTGAATGCGGACCTCGGTGCCGGCAATACGGCCGAGCGATATCGACCAACCCATCATGCGCTACGCGATCCTTCCGAGTTCATCACATCGCGGACGAGCTTAGCAGAAGCAGCGGAAGGCTGCGACCGGCGGAACTGCCTACAGAAAGCTTGGAGAATCGGGTTGATATGCGGCGCACAAACTGTCTGTGTCCGTGTACACAATAGCTCGCGTCCTTTTGCTCAGATGGGTACTTAAGGTCTATTAAATAGTACTGAATTTTCAGGTGCTTACGCAATGTCGCTCAAGGGTCGGTTGCCTGCCGCGGGCGGCCGCTTATCCACAGAATGTGAATGTGTCAAGAAGGGACGTGCATAAATTGGGATGATGCTGTATATATCTTTGGCGGCAGGGCGTCTTGTCTGGCGGGACGAGGGGCACTGGCGCCAAGAGTCGGCATCATGTGGGTTGCCGGTGTGCGGGGTGTGTCATGTTAGTCAAGCCCATGATCATGGTGATCGTTTCGGCGCTGCTCGGCCCCGCGATGGGTGTCGGGCTCTTTCTTTTGATGCAGGTCCAATAACGCCGGGACCGCGGTCACTTAATTTATTGCACGCCATCTCGGTGGAGATGGTCAGTCACTAATGCCGTTGAGACTTTTGAGGCGCACGCTTCTGCGTGCGTCAGCGTTTTAACGTTTCACTGGATGAATGCGCGACGCCATTGCTGTCGATGGCTTCGCGGATGGCCTGGGCGAGTTTCGCCTGGCGATAAGGCTTCATCAGCACTTTGACGCGCAGCGCGTTGGTTTCGCGGTCGTCGATCAGCCCACCCGCGTATCCCGTGGTCAGCAGAACGGCGATCCCAGGATATGATGTGCGCAAGCGTTGGGCTAGCTCGAGCCCTGAGACGCCACCCGGCATCATGTAGTCGGTGAACACGAGCACCGGTCTGAGGCCGTCCGCGATCGCCTTGAGTGCCGCGTTCGCATCCCCGACCGCATGGACCTCGTAGCCGAGCGCTGCCAGCCGCTGAACAGTGAGCCGGCGCACGTTGGCATCGTCCTCGACGGCCAGCACCATCTCGCCCTGGCCGAGCAGCAGCGGCTCCTCCCGCCGCGTTGCCGGCTCCGTGCCATCATCGGCGTCGGCGCGCGGCAGGTAGATGCGAACTGTCGTGCCCTTGCCGATCTCGCTGTAGAGCGTCGCATGTCCGCCGGACTGGCGGGCAAAGCCGTAGACCGATGCCAGGCCGAGGCCGCTGCCCTTACCCGGCCCCTTGGTCGTGAAGAATGGCTCGAAAGCCCGCTCGGCGACCTCGGGCGACATGCCGTGGCCGTTGTCGGTGACCGACAGCACGACGTACTGCCCAACTGGAAGCCCAGGGATCAGCTCCGTGCCGGCGGCATCGAGCGTCGCATTGCGCGTCTCGACGACGATACGGCCTCCGACCGGCATGGCGTCGCGCGCATTGATGACGAGATTGACGATCGCGGTCTCGATCAGCCCCGGATCGGCGCGCGTCATCCAGAGATTGCCCGCCGGCATCACATCCAGAACGATGTTGGCGCCGATCGTCCGACGCAGCAGATCTGCCACGGCCGTGACCATGTTGTTGAGGGAGATCTTCTGGCTTTCGAGGCGCTGGCGGCGCGCGAACGTGAGCAGGTGATCCGTGAGCTGGGCGCCCTTCTCGGCCGCCTCTTTCACTTCGCGCAGGAGCTCGAGCTGGCCCTTGTCCGAGAGGCGCGGCTCGAGCAGCTCGAGATTGCCGACGATCACCGTCAGGAGGTTGTTGAAGTCATGGGCGATGCCGCCCGTGAGCTGGCCGATCGCTTCGAGGCGCTGGGCGGTGCGCGTCGCCGTCTCGCGCTTCAATTCGCGTGTGACGTCGCGTACGAGGGCGACGTAGCCGACGCCGACATCGGCGCCATCGCGGACCTCGGACCACACCGCTTCGCCCGGAAAACGCTCGCCGTTGCTGCGGCGGAAATTGGCGATGATGGGAGCCTGCGGCTGCTGCAGCTGGCGCTCAAGCGACGGCGCCGTCGCCGTGTGCTGCGCGGCCTCTTCCGCATCGTCGAAGAGCATACTGATTGACCGGTCGACGATTTGCCCCGGCTCATAGCCGAAGATGCGCGCGAAAGCCGGGTTTGCGACCTGGATCTTGCGATCCATATCGGTAACGACGAAGGCATCCGGCACACTGTCGAAGATCGAATGAAACAGTGCCTCCTCGCGGGCGAGCTGGCGTTCGGTCAGCCGCTGCCGGCGAAGGTCGACCATGATGCCGGTGAAATAGCCGGTGCCGCCGTCCTCGAACTCGCCGACGGAGAGGTGGACAGGCACGCTCGAGCCGTCCTTGTGCTGGCCGACGACCTCGCGGCCGATGCCGATGATGCGCCGCTCGCCCGTCGAGAGATAGCGCCCGATGTAGCCGTCATGCACCGCCGCCAGATCCTTCGGCATGAGCATCGAGACATTGCGGCCGATCAGCTCCGCCTCGGTGTAGCCGAACATGCGCTCGACGGCTGGGTTGGCCCCCTGCACGATGCCGCGCGCGTCGATGGTGACGATGGCCGAGACCGCCGAGTCGAGGATGGCTTTGAGGCGCGCCGCGTCGTTGCGTGCTGCGTTCATGTCGCGTGCCCCATCAGTCTAAAGGCCGCCGTCCGAACCTCCTCGGGCCAAGCGGCGGGCCCTGCCAGGGAACCTTGATGGCGATCAAAGCTTTCAATCGGCAGCCGGCTATCGTCCGTCATCCAGGGTAATCCAATCGGAGTGTCAGACATGGCAAGTTCATCCTGGCTACCAAGCCTCTTCGGTGACCGCAAGGATCAGGCCGATCCTTTCCTCGTTCTGCGCAAGCAGATGGACGATGTGCTGGACGGCTTCTTCAAGGGTGCACCGGGCTCCTTCCTACCGAACGTAGATGTCAGCGAGACGGACAAGGAGATCCGCATCGTGGCCGAGCTGCCTGGTGTCGAGCGCAAGGACATCGATGTTACGCTCGTTGGCAACCAGCTCACCATCAAGGGCGAGAAGCGCAGCGAGCACGAGGAGAAAGGCGAAAAGGACGAGAAGTCCGGCCGCCAGTATCGTCGTGTCGAGCGCCGCTTCGGCTCGTTCGAGCGCACGCTGGCGCTGCCCTATCACGTCGATCAGTCGGCTGTAGCGGCGGACTTCAAAGACGGCGTGTTGACCGTGACGGTGACAAAGCCGGCCGAAGCCGCCACGAAGGCGCGCAAGATCGAGATCACGTCGCAGCCCCAGTAAGCTCGCGCGGCGCCTAGGCGCGCAAGCACTATGCGGCGGTGCCTGTCGTCGGCGCGTCCGGCACGGCGTCAAGTGCACCGTCGGGGAGATCCTGCGGATCGCCGCCGCACCAGTTTGTGAGCACGAGTTCCAGGTCGTCCGGCTCGAAGGGCTTGGCGAGATAGTCGTCCATGCCGCCGTCGAGGCAGCGCTTGCGATCCTCGCTGAAGGCGTTGGCAGTGAGCGCCACGATCGGAGGCCGGCGCCCGCCGGCCTCGTCGAACATGTCCTTGATCAGGCGCGTTGCCTCGAGGCCGTCGACCTCGGGCATGAGCACGTCCATGAACACGAGGTCGAAGGACGGCGCAGTGCCATCGATCGTCGCACGCAGTGCATCTACGGCCTCACGACCGTTGGTCACACGCTCGACGCGGCACCCCGAGCGCTCGATCATGCGCATGGCGAGCAGCGCGTTGATGTCGTTGTCCTCGGCGAGCAGCACGCGGAGGTCGCCATATCCGGGACGTGAGCTGACCGTGTCCGGCATCTCGTGTCGCGGCACGGTCGCCGTCGTGCGCTGAGTTCCCGCACGGGTGATGACCTGCGTCACGATCGAGGAAGGCCGCACCGGACGGACGAGATAGGCGTCGAAGCCGGTGGCCTTGAATGCCGGGAGCGAGGGGCGGCTCGACGGCTCGATCAGCACGACGCCGCGCACGGTGCTCTTGTCACCCTGGCGTAGCGCATCGAGAAGATGACGCGCCGCCTCGATGCCGCTCTCGCCGCCGATCAGCAGCGCGCTGAAGCGCCGCATCTGTGTGCGCGGTCCCCGTAGCAGCCGATGGGCGTCGGCGACGCTGCTCTCGACGGCCTCGAAACCGAGTGATCGCAGAACCTCGGCGACGATGCGCCGCTCGACTGGCCCGTCGAGGGCGACGAGGATCACTTGCGGCTCTCCGGCGCGCGTCGGCACATCGAGCACCGGGCGGCTGCGCGGCATCACGCCGGCCGTCAGGCTCAATGTGAACGTCGAGCCGATGCCTGGCGCGCTCGTGACGGTGATATCGCCGCCCATGCCGCGCGCGAGGCGCCGCGAGATCGCGAGCCCGAGGCCCGTGCCGCCGCGCTGACGCCGCACGGTCTCGTCCGTCTGCTCGAATTCGCTGAAGAGCGTGGGGAGTGTGCTCTCGGCAATGCCGATACCCGTATCGGTAATGCGGATGGACAGCCGCACGGTCGCGCCCGAGGGATCGGGCTCGCCGTTGACCCGGACCGCGATGCCGCCCCGGTCGGTGAACTTGATGGCATTACCTATGAGGTTCAGGAGGATCTGGCGCAATCGCATGGCGTCGCCGATGACGAGCTTCGGCAGCGACGGTTCGATCCACCAGGCGAGATCGAGCTTCTTCTCGCTCGCCTTGGACTGAAGCAGCTCGACGGCGGATTCGATGCACTCATCGATCGCGAAGGGTTCGGCCGTGATCTCGAGCTTGCCGGCTTCGATACGCGAGAAGTCGAGGATCTCGTCGATCAGCGCCAGCAGCGTGCGCGCGGATTCCTCGATGGCGCGTGCATAGGTCCGCTGATCGGCGCTGAGCGGTGTCTCGGTCAGCAGCGCCGACATCCCTAGGATGCCGTTCATGGGCGTGCGGATCTCGTGGCTCATGGTCGCGAGAAAGCGCGACTTCGCCCGGTTCGCGGATTCAGCGGCGTCTCGCGCCGTCTCCAGCTCCTGCTCGATGCGCCGCTGGTCGGTGATGTCGCGCCCGACGCGCTGGATCTCGGTGCCGAGGCCGTCGATGGTCGGCGCGGTCTGCTGCTCGAAGGCGAACCAGCGCGGACCGATTGGCGTCAGCAGTCTGAGCTCGAAAGGTGGTGTGATGGCTGCGGGTGGGTTCTCGGCTGCCGGCCAGCCGGCACCAGCGACGACCGCGGGCGCGAAGCTCGTGCCGAGCACATCCTCGGCGTCGACGCCGAATGTCCGACAAAACGATCGATTGACGAACGTCAGCCGGCCTTCCAGGTCCGTTCGGCTGATCACATGGCTCTGGCGGTCGAGAAGATCGCGGTAACGCGCTTCGTTGTCGCGCAGTTCCCACTCGAGATCCTTGAGGCGCTCCAGATCCGGATGCGTGTCGCCGCGGCTCAGCTCCGTGTGTCGGCGGCGTTTCCTCTCGCGCAGCGCCCGCAAGGCAATGCGTTCGGCAACGCCGGGGCGCTGGAGCAGGCGCGCAAGGCGGCGCAGCACCATGGAGCCGTCGCGGATGTTGAGTGAGGGTTCGCCGTGAGGCAGGCCGTTCCGTGCCCCGTCACCGGACACAGCATCGTCCCCGGGCGATGGCGCGGCCTCGCCGTTCTTTTCCTTGCGGTTGGGCACCGGACGCGTACTCCCCACGGATCACCCCGACTGAACGCCGATCCAAACAGAGGAGTCTTGCTGAAGGATTACGGACTTGGGCTAAAGTGACCGAACGGTTAAGACGGCCGCGGCGTCGTTTGCCGGCCTGTCCGCCGGAACGACGAAAGCGAGCTAAGTATCTGGGGAGACGTCGAATGGGGCCGCTGAAGGGTGTCCGTATCATCGAGATGGCCGGCATCGGGCCGGCTCCGTTCTGCGGCATGATGCTGTCCGACATGGGCGCGGAGGTCATTCGGGTCGACCGTTCGGATAGCGCCGACCTCGGTCTCCCCGGCCGTGAGCCGCGTTTCGAGGTGCTGCACCGGGGGCGCCAGTCGGTCGCCGTCGACGTGAAGAGCGAGGCCGGGCGGGACATCGTTCGCCGGCTGGTCAAGGATGCGGATGCAATCATCGAGGGCTTCCGGCCGGGTGTCATGGAGCGGCTGGGCCTCGGCCCCCAGGCCCTCTGGGAGGTTAACCCGCGCCTTGTGTTCGGCCGCATGACGGGCTTCGGCCAGGACGGACCCATGGGGCCCCGCGCCGGCCACGACATCAATTACATCGCGCTCTCGGGCGCCCTTCATGCCATTGGCCAGAAGGATGGTCCGCCAATCCCGCCGCTCAATCTGGTCGGTGATTTCGGTGGGGGCGGGATGCTGCTGGCCTTCGGCGTGCTCTGCGGAGTCCTGGAGGCCCGCACCTCCGGCAAAGGCCAAGTCGTGGATGCCGCCATGGTCGACGGCGCCTCCCTGCTCATGGCGGGTATCTACGGCTTTCTCGGCGGCGGCATGTGGAAGGACGAGCGCGGCGAGAACATCCTCGACACGGGCGCGCCCTGGTACGGCGTGTATGAGACCAAGGATGGCAAGTGGGTTTCCATCGGCTCGATTGAGAAGCGCTTCTACGCCGATCT
>JAEZAW010000232.1 GCA_023430315.1 Pseudomonadota bacterium
CTTGTGCGCCTCGACACTCCAGCTCTCATCTTAAGGCGTCTTTGGCTCGCTTTAGATCTGGGCCGACGCGTCGCCGTCGATATGGCGCGTTCCAATGGTCGTGTGGCGCGGCTTGTGTTGAAGGATAAGCGCGAGAGAACGCCGGGGTTCGTCCGCATCGAACTCGGCGTGCGTTCCCACTATAGCCTCGCCGTGCTGGCCTGCATCATAACCGCGACGCCGGGAACGAGTTGGGTTGCCTACTATCCGGAGACTAACGTGCTGGTTATTCACGTCCTTGATCTTGTCGATGACGACGATTGGAGTGAGATCATCCTCGTGCGGTACGAGGCCATCCTCAAGGAGATCTTCGGATGAGCATATTCGTGCTTACGGTAGCCCTATCCATATCAAAGGTGTTCCTCACGTTGGCGATGGCGGCCGCCGCCTATCGCATTCTCAGGGGACCACGAGCTCAGGATCGCGTTCTTGGCATGGACACGCTCTACGTCAATGCCATGCTGCTCCTTTTGGTCTTCGGCATGGGCTCCGGCACGACCCTCTATTTCGAGGTCGCGCTGGTCATCGGCTTGCTTGGGTTCGTTGCCACCGTAACGCTAGCCAAATTCCTTCTGCGCGGCGAGGTCATCGAATGAATGCCATCGTTGAACTGCCGCCATGGGCGGCAGTCATGACATCTCTATTGGTTTTAGTCGGTTCGGGGCTGGCGCTGGTGGGCTCCATCGGCCTCCTGCGCTTTAAGACGTTCTACGAGCGTGTCCATGCGCCGACGCTCGGCTCAACGCTCGGTCTGTTCTGCATCCTCGCCGCTTCGATGCTGTATTTCTCGATGGCCCAGACTCGCGCCGTCGTCCATGAAATCCTGATCGGCATCTTCGTTACAACCACGACGCCGGTAACGTTTCTCCTCTTGGTTCAGGCGAGTGTCTATCGCGACCGGTTTGAAGGAAGCGACCCGATTGCAGGCCTGGGCGAAGACCGCGTCGGTATGAAAACGGCGGCGCCCTCTCGCGGGGTTGCGAAACAACCGACTGCGCCTCCCGATCGCTGAGGCGTAATGTTCGCCTACATGCTCGTCTTCATCCTTCCGCTGATCGCGATCTTCGTTGTCGCGAAGGTCATCGACGAAAAGCGCCCTGGCGATGAGCGACGCGGTCGTCCTAAACATGTAATCGTTTGCGCAGCGGTCGCGACGCTCGCTGCATTGCTTTGAAGTATCTCTCTCTCATGGAAAGGCAGTTCGCTGGTCGCCTAAATGATCGGAAGTAGCAAGTTTACCGATGTTCCTAAGCCTGGAGCGCTTGTGACGATGAGATGACCTTGCACGGAGTCCATGAACGCGCGTACCTGCGCAAGGCCCAGCCCCGTGCCGGCGGTGCCTTTGGTTGTAAAGAATGGTACGAAAATCTTTTCCAGCGTCTCGGGGTTCATTCCATGGCCTGCATCCTGCACGCGTATACTAACGTACCGTCCTCTAGCCTTCTCCGAACCCTCGACACAATCTGTACAGATAAGAACGTGTCCACCGGGGGGCGTGGCATCTCGTGCATTTACGACTAGATTTAGTATCGCGACATCGAAATGCGCCCTATCGACCCGACACTTCGGAATGCCCGAGCGCAATTGCAAATCGATGCGAGCCTTGGAACCGACAGAGAGGTTGAGCAACGGAACAAGGTTTGTGATGAGCTCGTTCGCATCGAACGCGCAGGTCGTGACAAGGTGGTCCGCTGAAAAGTCCACCAGTTGCGACGTCAGTTTATGGCCTCTCTCGATGCCACCGCGCGCGCCATTGATGTACTTACTGACAAGAGCAGGGCACTTGAGGTTCCGCTCGGCGAGGCTCAGCGCCGCATCGATGACGCTAAGCAAGTTTCTAACGTCGTGGGCGATTCCGGCCGCCATCTGCCCCAGCATCTCCAATCGCTGCCCTGAATAAACAAGACTAGGCTGACTTCTGGTTGTAGCGCTGATGTGCACGGAAGACGATACGGGACGCGAAGCGTTGTTCGGATTAACTTGCATGAATCAGGTACCGAGTTTGAGACCAAGCACTAGCCGTTGAGGCCGCGGCCTGCACCGCTGGCCTGCCTGCCTACACCGCCCGACAAACGCGGCCGTCGCAATCTTGTAGATGTACGTCACGAGCTGAGTGCCGATTTAGGAGATCCAGCGCCCCTGCTTCTTCTTTTGGATCCCAGGTGCGTACCCAAAGAAGCAATCCGCCACGCCAAAGGTGCTCCTCGACGCGCCTGGCATGATACTCACCCAAAAGCCGTGCTAGCCATGTACCGAAGGCGCTCCCGCCTCCGCCGCCCAGTGCTGCCGCCGTGGCGATTGCAGCCAACGTCCCGCCGGCCGCTGCTACAGGTCCCATTAGAACACCCGCGCCGATATAAGCCATCGCGCCAATGATGCCTCCCTTGCCATCGCCCACAGCCTCCTCTGATACGTACGCGGCCCGTGGAACGGTCGGATCGTCCTTGATATCGTCTGCTTGCCGATATCTGTACTCGGGCTCGGACCGAAGCTTTGCTTCAGCGGCAAGTACACTCAACTGGGAACGGTGGAAACCGGAGCTAAGCAGAGCGTCAATTGCTGCTTGCAGGTCCTTGATGCTGTCGAAAATTCCAACTGCTTCCCGAACCACCCGCTCCATCTGGTCGCTCATCTGAAGGCCTCACTTTCGCTAGCATCATTGGCGGCGTCACAAGGAAACTGTGTGCCGTAACAGATTTTAATCGTAGCGGTGAGGCATCCACCGTCAAACGAGTTTAATTGCCATTTGAATGCAATAATTTTGCTACGCCGAGCGCCCAGATATCGGGCTAGCCAAGATGTTTCCTGAGATCGTCACTAGTGGAAGTGTGCGCGTTGCCTAGCCGTTTGAGCGTCGAACAAACAACTGTAACGGCTCGCGTTAAACTCCTTGAGCAGTAGTATGGCTGGCTGTATCCGAACGCGATTGGGGTACGAAAGCTCCGCGATCTGCGATCTTCGTTCGCGAGTACCTTCGCGATCTAAATGGCCGCGCTGCTTGTATTAGGGCGGGCTACAGCGAGCGCACGGCTACGGAACAAGCCCATCAGCTCTTGCGGCAGCCCGCAGGATGGTGTCGCTCTCGGCTCGGACTTCGATGGCGCAATGATTCCTGAGGCAATCCAATCGGCGGCCGGTCTTCCAGCGACCGAGCGGGCAATGCGCACACGGCCATCAGAGCGTTGGGCAATGCGTAATAGCAAAGAAGCCATCTCGACAGTTGCCAGTTGAGCATGGGTCATCTCAGGCGGTGCAGGCACAGGTATGTCGTAGGGTACGGAATCGACCGGCGCAGTGGTCGACTGCTTGCTCTCTGAGGGGACGAAGATCGCGTACAGTCCGCCGATCAGGCCTCCCGCTTGCGCGCGCGGTAGATCGAGCTGGCCTCTCGATTCACCTTCCAAGAACGCCGCGACGCTGTCGTTGTCCTGCCGCCAAAGGCGCAGGAGCACGTCGTTGTGACCATCGAAGGAATGCATTGGGAACGTAGCCTTTGGGAGTGCTGTGGTTTGCTTGTACTCGATAGCTACAATTCAGCAATCCCTCTTTGCCGATCATCTCGACATGGCCGTCGTTCAGGGTTTCGGTGAATTCGGCCATTGGCTCAGTCCTTCTGCGGGCTCCTGTCGTCGTGCGTTAGTACATAATGTTGAAGCTCAGAACCAGAGTGTCCGACAGTTAGGAGTCGTTGTTGCGGTACCCACTGCTGTGGGAATTGTAGGTTGGAACATGGCTCAACTGGTGGCTCGCTGGTGTCCGGGCCAAATGTCTGCCGCTGGAAACAAGGCTGACATCGCAAATCGATTATCCTGTGTATGATGACAGTTGGGAAACGAGGTCGGCTTTCTCTGCGGAGCGCTCGACGGTGTGTCCCACGTGCTGCGATTGCTCAGGGCCGCTTCGGGTCACACACGCCCAATGGCAGCCTTGCGGTACTCGGCTGCTTTACCCTCGGCAGCGGACGCCCGGTAGTGCAGCGGCAGAGCCTGTTGGACTATAAGCCGGCGACGCGTCTCCCCCGACGATGCGCGCACAAAGAAGCAGTATCCTATTTGCTGCGATCGGTTGGAGGATGATCAGCGCGTCGTCCGACGTCACCTATGTGTGAAATTGGAAGTACTGCGTCACGCAACTAACTATCGATCTACTCCGCGATGTCGGTAGCCTCTGATCCAGCTTCCACGCATGTAGCTTCAATGATGCAGTTTGGGCCGGGCAGGACGACGAGGCCCGTGAGTGTCAAGCCAGCGGCCGTCAGCAAATCAATGAATTGCCGGCGCGTGCGCTCACGACCTCCGGCATTGACCATCATGTTCAAGTCCGCGAACGCAGCATCCGCGCTGTGATTTGGTGCGCCCATCACGCGCTCAACGAGAATTATCTTGGCGCCGGGCGCAGCTGCGCTGTGGCAGGCTCGAAGAATGGCAATGGCCTCTGGATCTTCCCAATCGTGCACAATGTGCTTGAGGAGATAGGCGTCACCGTGACTCGGAACACTGTCAAAGAAGCTTCCGGCAACGATAGTGGCGCGCTCCACCACGCCCGCGCTCGCGAAGATCGCCTGGCCACCGCCCGCTACATGCGAAAGATCCAGAAGTGTCCCCTTTGTTTCAGGGCATCGCGCGAGAATGGCGGCAAGCAGCGTACCGTTCCCACCTCCGACATCCACTATGTGTCGGAATTGCCTGAAGTCGTAGTGCGCCAACAGCTCTCCTGCGCTTCGTGTGGCGCCCTCGCGCATGGCGGCATCGAAGATTTGGCTTTCTTCCGTATGATTGGCACGAAATTGCCAGGTGTCTTTGCCGTGCAGATACCGAAAGGCATTCTCGCCTGTCCGTACTGTATGTAGCAATTCGCCCCAAGCAGCCCACATGGGTGGCCTAGCGACAAATCTAGCCCACTTGCTTCGGGATCCAGGCGCGTCAGACCGCAACAAGAGACCGATCTCAGTGAGGCTGAACTTCTCGTATTGGTCCTCCTTCAATACCCCAACCGAAGCAAGCGCTCTCAGCAAGCGGTAGAGAGCGTCCTCATTGCAGTGCGTCGCCTGGGAAAGTTCTCCACTGCTAAGTGTCCCATCTGCCAGAAGGTCTGGGATCCCAAGCGTTGATAAGACGTATATGGCCTGGGTTACTCGGTAACCATTGATAAGATGTGACAGTTGGCAGCCGGCGAGAGAATCCGCCGATGGAGCATGGATTGTATCCATCACGCAATCCTCACGTGCTTGCCTGACGGCGTTTCCACATGGTCAACCCCACTACCGCCACGCAGCCCAACGCATTGATCGAGCTGACGGCAAAAAAGCCCAATCCGAGATATTCACGACTGCGTATGCGGCAGTTGCAGCATTGGCGCCGATCCACACGCACCACGTCGAGTAGGAAATGGCGCGAGGACCGTCAGTATCCGTGGCAACCCTTACGATCTGCGGCAGATATGAACCGAGCCGCAAGATGTTGAAGATCGAGAAAGCGGCAAGAGTGATCTCCGACAAATACATTGTCGCACCTCGCGTTGATCGCTAATGGAAATGCAATTAATGAATTGGGTTGGGGCAGCCGGCTGCTACTGCGGCTTGAACCCGGAAGCTTTGATGACGGGGCCCCAAAAATCCCAATCGGCCTTTTGGATCCGTGCTAAGTCCGGGCCCGAGGTGCCCGTCGGCACCAAACCCAAGTGGATCAAACGGCTCCTAACCTCGGGTGCTCTCACCGCTGAGACGACGGCGGCGTTCAACTGCGAGATCAGCTCGGGGGGCGTCTTGGCGGGAGCATAAATTCCATACCAGCCTTCGCCGCTGATGCCATATCCAGCTTCCGTGAACGTAGGAACATCCGGCAAGGCGCTCGACCGCTGCAGACCGGAGGTTGCCAGGATGCGGAGCCGGCCGCCTTTTTGCGTCTCGACAAGATCTTGCGTCGACGTGAAGTAGATCGGCAAGTGCCCGCCAATCAGGTCTGTGATTGCTTGAGAGTTCCCCTTGTAGGCCACATGACGCATATCGATCTTCGCTGTTTGAGCAAACAACACCGCGAAGAAGTGCGGTAGCGACCCCGCGGCAGGACTGCCATACGTCGCTGCGTTCGGGTTTGCCCTCAACCACGAAACAAGTTCAACGAGCGACTTAGACGGGACATTTGCGCCTACAGCCAAGGCAAAATCGAAGGTAGCAACCTGGGAGATTGGGATGAAGTCCGCGACCGGATCATAACCCAGCTTGTCATAGACATGCGGGAACACGGCCATTGGCGCAATTGGCGTGAAGAGGAGCACGCTGCCGTCCGGCGTAGTGTCCTTCACGGCTTGCACGCCAATGCGCCCGGCTGCTCCGGCCTTGTTCTCGACGATAACCGTCCTCTTAAGGCTTTCACGCAAGGATTCGGCGATCATGCGCGCTGTCGCATCGCCGACACCTCCGGCCTGGTACGGCAAGACGATTCGAACCGGCGTATCGAGCGCCTGTGCATAAACGCTCGACGTTGCGCACAGACCGAGCATTGCTGCCACCATGGTACGGATCAAAGGCATCGTTGCCTCCTCTGTTGTTCGGCCGCCAAGCCGCTCGAGGTTGTTGACCCGACCAACTTCCTCCTCGATCCTCCATAAAGGAAGTCTGAGAATCCTTATATCGCTATAAGTGCAGTTGATGGGAGTGGGAGATGGACTGGAGCACCCGCATTGGAAGGCGTATCAAGCTTCGCGACCTGCATATCCTGCAAGCTGCCGTGGAAACCGGAAGTATGGCCAGAGCCGCTGGCGAATTGGCCATTACACAGCCCGCAGTTTCGTATGCTATTGCCGAATTAGAGCATGCACTGGGTGTTCCATTGCTTGAGCGCACTTCTCAAGGCGTTACGCCAACGGTCTACGGGCAGGTAATGCTGGATCATAGCAATATCGTCTTCAATGAGTTGCGGCACGGGATCAACGAGATCAATTCGCTTGCCGATCCGTCCGTCGGAGAACTGCGCATCGGTACAACGCCGCCGATGTCCGCTATCGCCTCAGCCGTATTCAACACTTTCGTTCCCACTCATCCGCGTATGACATTCGCCCTCACAGTGAGCGGCACCGATGTTCTGCTGGCCGAGTTGCGTCGACGAGAAGTCGAACTCGTCATCAGCAGACTGGCTGAATTCGTGAGTGACGAGGATCTCGACGTGAGGACGCTATTTCATGACGAGCTCTCCGTCATTTGCAGCAAGCAGAGCAAGTGGGCGCGCAAACGCGGCGTTTCACTTGCTGATATCGTCGACGAACCGTGGGTCTTTCCTCACGCGGGCGGGTTCTTGACGAAGGTGATCAAGGCCGCTTTCGAAGAGCAGGGCCTCAGCGTCCCCCGAGCCACCGTAACGACCCAATCCACTTATGCGCTCAGCGTGCTCGTAGCGAACGGACCATTCCTGGCTATGCATCCGGGTTGCATGCTGACAATGCCCAGAGAGCATCCCCTATTAGCGGCCGTCGACGTTCGCCTGCGCAAGACACGCGGAGCAATCGGCCTCATCACGCTGAAGAATCGATCCCTCAGCCCTGTGGCCAAGCTTTTCCTCAAGGCCGCAACAAGCACCGTTAAGTCCATACCGGGCGACAAAAAGGGCTCCCGCAGCGCCTAAGCAGGGCGATTTCGAGTCTTTGCGTGCACACCCGTCCAACGGGCCTGCAAATGGTTTAGTTGGGGCTTCCTCGAGCTCTTTCACACTTTCGCTCGCTGCCGAGCTCACGCTTAAGGCGATCCGACGCTGAGGCTTCGATGCGATCCTGCTCGCAACTTGATCGAAGCTTCACGCCCTCTCTCGCGGGCACTGCGGACTTCAGTGCAAGCGTGGGGCCGCGACCGAATCCAAAATGCCCTGATGGCTCCGCGCCGCGTTCGATGGCGTGGCCCGCGTGCTGCAATTGCTCAGGGCCGCTATGGGCCATAAGCGGTCGTCGTGCTCATCCCTACGCGCAGAGGCGTCCAGGACTTCAGCCTATGGAGCGGGCGATCTATCTGGTGGTCGCACTAGCATGTAGTCAGCGCATTAGCCGACGGACTATCGATGGCCATACAGCACGATGAAGCTGTCCCGTTCGACGAATAAGAGCCGGAGCCGCTTGAGCAGTGCCAGCAATTCGCACGAGCAATCCTCTATCGCTGGGCTAATTAACCTGCCTCTGTGACGACTGTACCGGGGTGCGACCTTCACCCACTCTACGTGGATGCCGAAACTCCCCTCGGGGGTCCTTGCCCAGTCACCAAAGTATGCGGGAGCGTACGGAAGCTCGAGAGGCTCAGGCACATCCGAGTCTACGCATTTGATCTGATAGGCAGGTGGAAATGGAAGCTTATCGGTACCTCGACATAGCTCCCGCCACTTGGTGTCGTTCATGTATGAAGCCACGCCACGCTTGGCCAGGAGTTCCCTGATGCGTGCCTTCCGCTTCGTGTCGGCCAAAAGATGCACGTGACCGGGATCGGGGGGCGCTGTTGCCATTTGTCGATTTTACAGCTCTTTTGAATGGCTGCAACGGGGCATGAGCACGCGTCGTGCTGTGCAAGTGTAGGTCTGCTGCGCCTTTAAGAGCCGCCGTCTCGGCTGAAATCGTCCTCTCCTCCTCCGCGACCGGAAATGCAATGATCCACATCGAAGGTCCGCGTCCGGCCATGAAGAAGACGAACGCGTCCACTCGGACAACGCGTCGCACAAAGTTGCTCCATCCTGAACCTGCTATGAGCCACGCTTGTCTGGCATTGCCCCACCCGCACGATGATGCTTCGGCCCTCCACGCGGTGAACTCTTTGCATCCCACGCGAACGACGTGAGGAGATCGTAGAGCCAGGAGATACCGGCGTCCGTCACAGCGGCCTTGGTCGCAATGGCGCATACTGGGTCCCGCCGCTTCAGGACGTCGAGACCGACGGTCACCAACCCGAATTGCTCTGCACAGTGCTGAACCATGTGCCTCGGCAGTGTCCCCAGCAGATCAGTCCGCGCCAGTGTCGAGAGCGCCATCATAAAGCTCGGGACCGTGAGCACCACGCGGCGTGCCAGGCCCTGCTGGGCAAGCGCTGCGTCGACGACACCGTAGGGGTCGCCACTCATCGATACGAGAAGATGGCGCATAGCGCAGTAGTGCTTGAGGGTCGGCTTGCGCGCGAAGGGGTGACCCTTGCGCACGGTGACGACGAAGTCCTCCATGAAGAGCTCGTGCGCGACAAACCGCGGCGGCACCTCGCCGATCGGCAGAATGGCGATGTCGAGCGCGCGAGCATCGAGCACGGTGAGCGTCTGATGCCAGACCAGGCCCGTCGGCTTGCCACCGTGCTGGGGCAACAGCTGGACGAGGCCGACATCGATGCCTGGTGCTTGGCGCGCGAGTGCGGGAAGCAGATGCGTCAGCAGCACAGCTGAGATCGCGTCCGGTGCGCCGATGGTGAAGCGCCGCCGGGACCGCGCTGGATCGAACGGCTCGGCGCTGGCGATCACCGCGCCCGCCCGGGCAATGATGTCGGCGATGGCACCGGCCAACTCCGTCGCCCGCGCCGAGGGCACCACGCCCTTTGCGGTCCTCAGAAACAGCGGATCGTTGAGCACGCGCCTGAGCCGGCCAAGCCCGTGACTGACAGCCGACGGCGTCAAACTCAACCGGTCGGCGGCGCGCGCGACATGCCGCTCCTCGTACACGACGTGGAAGAGCACGAGGAGGTTGAGATCGATGCGGGAGAGATGAGCAGGGTTCAGCATGGTTCTGAATACATATCACTGGCGTCATGACTATTTCGCGGTCAATACCAGCGACCCCGGCCGGCTGCAATCCGGCACGAAGAACAAGGAGATGGTCATGAGATGGTTTTCCCTCACCCCGACATTAGCCGCGATGCCACTGATCGCCACGCTCGCTGCCAACAGCCTTGCCGGGGCCGTACAGGCTGAGATCAGGGTGCCGGACGAGGCGCGCGCCGTCGTCACCTTCTGGCGCGCCGCCGGTCCGGGTCTCTGGTTCGCGAAGGATGAGGCCTTCGACAAGCACTTCCGCGAGCGCTTCCTTGCCGCGCACGAAGCGGCGGCCCGCGGCGAACTCGCCGGCTGGGCAACGAGTGCCGACGGTGCGCTGGCGCTCGTGATCCTGCTCGATCAGTTTCCGCGCAATGCATTTCGTGGCACGGCACGCATGTATGCCACGGACGGACATGCTCGGCTCGTGGCGGATGCCGCAATCCAGATCGGACATGATCACGCGGTCGAGAACGAGGTCGCAAAGTTCTTCTACCTGCCGTTCGCCCATTCCGAGGATCTCGCCGACCAGGAGCGCTCGGCGACGCTCACCCGCCGCCTAGGCGATCCGGATCTGTCGCACGCGCTCGGGCATCGCAACATCATCCGCCGCTTTGGCCGCTTCCCACACCGTAATGCACTCCTCGGCCGCGGCACGACACCCGAGGAACAGCACTATCTTGAGAACGGTGGCTTCAAAGGATAGCCCGGACTCGATCCCCCAAAACGCTATTCAAGGAACGTATCATGAGCGACATCGAACTCTTCAGCATGCCGTTGTGTCCGTTTGCCCATCGCGTCAGGCTCGTTCTGGCGGAGAAGGCGATCGCCTACTGCCTGACGGAGGTCGACCTCAGCAACAAGCCGCAGGCGTTCCTCAAGGTCTCGCCCTACGGCAAGGTCCCGGCACTCCGGCATGGCAAGACGCACATCTGCGAGTCCGCAATCATCAACGAGTATCTCGACGAGGCTTTTCCCGATCCGCCGCTGCTGCCTCGCGAGCCCGCAGCGCGGGCGCAGGCGCGCTTCTGGATCGATTTCGCCAACTCTCGTTTGTTCGCTGTGACGGCGAGCCTGCTCTACGGCCCGCATCGGCAGAACCGGTCGCCGGCGCTGGAGCAGATCGCCGCGACGCTTCGGTTCATAGAGACCGAGGCGCTGGCAAAACGGCCGGGGAGCGGACCGTATTGGCTAGGGGCAGAGCTCAGTCTCGTCGATGTGACCTTCTACCCCTGGTTCGAGCAGCTCGCGGCCCTGGAGCACCTTCGCGGCGTCCACATGCCGGCCGATCTGGAGCGGCTGGCGGCGTGGTGGGACACTGTCGCGCAACGCAGCGCGGTCCGTGCCATCGCTAAGCCTGCGCAATTCTATCTCGAGCACTACCCGCGCCACGAACAGGAAGTGGCTTAGCAAGATGAACGTCATCGTGATCCATCACGTGTCATTCGGCGTCCGCGATCCAAAGCGCGTCGCCCGGGTGCTCGCCGCGCTCACGCAGGCTACGGCCGTGCAACCGCCAGACGGCCCCGCGCCTGGCGGAGCTGGCACAGAAGGAGGAAGCCGGCCGCTCCTTCGACGAGGCCGATCTGCAATTCGAGTACAAGGGTATGCGCGGCGCACCGTTCTCGGTCCTCCACGTCGACTACGAAACCCTGTCACGCATCGCCGGACGTCTCGGCTGGCGCTGCGAGGCGATTGCCAGAGATGGTGGGCACTATCTCGCCCGTGCCGAAGTTGATGCTTGTACTGAAGCAAAGGCTCCCGCTGTGCATTCAGCCGAACAATGCTCCTCAAGACGCGAGAGGTTACCTACGTAACTGTGCCAGCCGAGCCGTTGCCGCATCTTGGATGGACCTGCGCATCGTTCGAAGCACCGGCCCTTCCAGGAAGTCCTCCGTGAGGAGCATGTACGTGCCTGCTCTCGCTTTCCTTTTGGTCGGCATCGCCCTGGGTACCCGGTCATTGACAGCGCTGCCATCCACGTCGATGCAATCGTGGCGACTGCACTGAAGCAGAGTTGAGTACGGGCTGTCCCGCGACCGCGTCGGACGTATCGCGCGAGCTGACGTTTGGACAGCACGAACGCATTGCTCACGCTTCCGGAACTGGCGGTTCGGCGGCACGACAGCACGACGATCCTTGTTCCAGTGCAGGCACGCTGCAACTGCTCAATACCGCTTTGGGTCAACTGCTGAGATGGGTGGTGCAATCTCAGTGTCCACTCCCCACCTGATAGCTTCCATCCGCGCTGTCGGTGCGCTGGGCCATAAGCGGTCGAAGTCGCATGGTTTCGATGAAGGGCCTGGAAGAACTTGCGGCTATGGTCTTCCGAGCCCTGGCGCGCTGGCAGGCTCCAGTGCTGTGCCGACATTAGGCAAGTCATTCAATCCAGCCCGTAAAGTACTAGCTGGACCTTGACGGCGCGGCTCCATCCTTGCCCAATAATCGGCGTGGCGACTGCGCAGCAATCCGTGTGGTCACGATGTTCAGTTCGAACCCGTTTCAGGGTTCCACAGCCGTCGCAGGGTACTCATGTCGGCGCAAAGGTGGATCTTTGGAAAGCTCCCGGGTTCCTTCTCCCTCCGAGGTCTGCTCCTCGCCATCGTACTGATCCTCACGATTCCGCCGCTGGTCGTCGAGGCGGTGCTGTTGTACCGCTACGCCGAAGGCGAGCGGGCGCGAGCGGAAGCTGAGCTGGAAGAGAGCGCGAAGGGAGCAGCTAACCTTATCGACAGCAAATTCAAGAGTGCCGAGAGTGTTCTGCGCGTACTTGCGGCGTCGCCGCTTCTAACCGCCGGCGACTTGGCGTCTTTTGAGAGGCTGCTTCGCGAGCTAAGCCGTGATCTCGGCCACCCGCTCGAACTGATCGAGCCCGACGGCACGCAGGTCATTAACACCTTCTCGCAGCCCGGCGCGATCTTGCCACGCTCTGATGTGCGTCTTTGGGCGCCCACTATCTCGGAGCGCCGTCCCTACGTTACGAACGTCTTCCGCGGAGCGCTCAGCGGTGAAGGGACGGTGGCCGTCGTCGTGCCAGTCATTCGAAACGACGTTGTCAAAGGGACTCTGACTCTCAGCTTGTATGGAAGAGACTTTGCCGACGTCATAAAGGCCCCTGGCGTCCCGGCGAACTGGATCGTTTCCGTCGTGGATCGCGACGGCGTGCATCTCCTGCGCTCGCATAAGAACGAGGAGTTCGCGGGGCGGCCGTTGGTGCCCGTACTGGTAGCTCATTTGAAGGCCCAGCAGAGCGGGACGCTGCGGACGACCACGCTCGAAGGGATCCCCGCGATTTCAACGACGGCGCGAGCGCCCAACAGCGCATGGGCGGTGGCCATTGGGCGGCCGGTCGGCGAGCTTACGGCACCCCTTCAGCGCCAGTACCGCAACCTCTTTCTGGCAGGTCTTCTCATCGTCAGCGCGGGCATCGGGATCGCCTTACTGTTGGCTCGCCGTATCGATAGTGCGGTTGCGAATATGTCCGCGCAAGCGCAGGCCCTCGCGCGCGGTGAGCCGCACCCGCAGGTTCCGACCAATATCGTTGAGGCGCGGATCATCGACGAAGCGCTGGCGAAAGCCTCGGCTATTCTTTACGCCCGCCAGGAAGAGATGCGCGCCCTCAATGAGAGCCTTGAGCAGCAGGTTGCTGCGCGAACTGCAGAGCTAGCGGCAGCGAACGCCGAGCTCAGAGCGGAGATGCGACGACGTGCCGAAAGCGAGCAAAATTTCTCCGTCCTTGTCCAGGGTGTCGTCGACTACTCGCTCATCCTGTTGAAGCCCGACGGTACCGTCGCGACCTGGAACCAGGGGGCTGAGCGGATGAAGGGATATGCGGCTGAGGAGATCGTCGCCCTGCATTTCAGCCGCTTTTATACCGAGGAGGACCGGGAGCGCGGGGTGCCGGAGACGGTGCTCTCAGTCGCCGCCCGCGAGGGCAAGGTCGAGGTTGAGGGCTGGCGGGTGCGCAAGAGCGGAGAGCGTTTCTGGGCGCATACCGTGCTCGATGCGATCCGCGGCGAGGGAGGCGATCTAATCGGGTACGCCAAGATCACGCGCGACATCACCGAGCGCCGCCAGGCTGAGGCCGACCTCAAGCGCGCGCAGGATCAGCTCGCGCACGCGCAGAAAATGGAGGCGACCGGGCAGTTGACGGGCGGCATTGCGCACGACTTCAACAACATGCTCGCCGTCATCCTCGCGAGCGCGCGGCTGCTGCAGGAGCGGATGAAGCGCGGCGAGAACGTCCAGCAGTTCATCGACGGGATCCGAGACGCAGCCGAGCGGGGCGCAACGCTCACCAAGCGGCTGCTCGCCTTCTCGCGCCGGCAGCCGCTCGCGCCCCAGCCCGTCGACGCCAACCGGCTCGTGAAGGAGATGTCGGAAATTTTCCAGCGCACGATCCCTGAGAACATTGAGATAGAAACGGTGCTAGCCGGCGGGCTGTGGGTGACCCGCGCCGACCCCAGCGCGTTGGAAAACGCGCTTCTGAACCTCGTTACCAACGCTCGCGACGCCATGCCGGAAGGCGGCAAGCTCACCATCGAAACGGCAAACACGCATCTCGACGATGGCTACGCGGCCGCGCACGCGGAAGTGACGGCGGGCCAATACGTGATGATTGCAATCACCGACACCGGCGCGGGTATGTCCCCGGAGGTGATCGGGCGCGCCTTTGAGCCGTTCTTCACCACGAAGGCGGTCGGCAAGGGGACGGGGCTGGGGCTGAGCCAGGTTTATGGCTTCGCCAAGCAATCCAACGGGCACGTCGCGATCTACAGCGAGAGCGGTCACGGCACGACGGTGAAGATCTACTTGCCGCGCGTCCACGCGGCGGAGACCGCGGTTGCGCGCCAGCGTGAGGGCGGACGCGACCTCGCGCTTGCGCGTCACAACGAGCAGATCCTGCTCGTCGAAGACGACGCCACCGTGCGGGCCATGGCTCGTGAAATGCTGATCGAGCTTGGCTATCGGTGCGCCAGCGCAAGCGGCGGCGCTGAAGCTCTGGAGATCCTCGAGCACGAACCGATTGCCCTCATGATCACCGACGTTGTCATGCCGGGTATGAACGGCCGGCAGCTTGCTGACGCAGCAAAGCAACGCCGGCCGGATCTGAAAGTCATATTCACGACCGGCTACACGCAGAACGCCGTCGTCCACAACGGCGTTATCGATGCAGGGGTGGCGTTGCTGACGAAACCTTTTACCCTCGAGGCCCTCGGCCACAAGGTGCGAACGGTGCTGGAGAGCTGAAGAACATCATTTCGTGCGCACGCTCTTCGCAGGGCGTATGCTAGCTCCAGCCATTGGTCCAGATTCAGATCGTTGAAACCCCTGACACAGAAGGAGTCGAGCGCGGCGATCGTCTACATACGCGATATCTTCCCAATCACTCAACCAACTGCGCCACTAACTGCAGTCGTCAGGCGATCGCGGAAGAAGGCCGAGCGGGAGTAACCTGCGGGCGGACGAGGTGATCACGCGGCACGCCACCCGAGTCCGCTCAGGGTCAAAACGCGTCGGTTCGCTCAGCGGCGGCCCTCATCCGCTTCGCTCTTAGTAGCCGATGTCTCATACGCCGGCGACCAGCTCACCCGCCAATTGAAAGCCGAGAAGAGTTGCCATGCCGCTGATCATCGGTGCCCTTTCGTCAACTGTTGAGCAGGTGCCGAATCCTGTGCGGGTTAGTTCGGCAAACAGGTCGTTCTGAGCTTGAGCGTCATCGCATCAATGCCGAATGCCGCGTGCAGGTCGGTCCCATAGAACTCCAGCCAACGCTGTTGAGCCGCATATGCGGGTGCCTCACGCGCCACTGGGCACTCGAAGCTCGTACCCGCGCGGTCCTGCAGGTAGTGCACCAGCTCATGAACGAGTACGGAGACGTCGGTCGCATTGCGACTATTCCAATCATCGCGCAGATAGATTGTCCGGTAACGTGCATCGTAAGCACCAAGAACTGTTGGGTCCGCCGGTCGCCCGCTCATGCCGCCATAATGGATCGCGACGAGTCGGTCCGGCGAAACGTGGCGAATGAGCGGCTGATCCGCCACCAGTGGCAGCGCGAAGTTCAACGAGAGCCACAGCATGATGGCGTTGATCAAGGGTCCCACGTCAGTTGCTCCGCGTCGGCTTAAGCTCAGTAACGTGGCCGTGGCCGAACCAAAGCAGACCACCCGCCACGATTGCCCCGCCGACCGCATTGCCCGCGGTCACCGCGATGATGTTGCGGGCGAAATCGAGCGACGTTCCGGTGGCGCCGACCATCATCCCGACCGGGATCAGATAGAGGTTGGCGATCGAGTGTTCGAAGCCGAGCGCAACAAACGCGCTGATCGGAAACATGATGCCGACGAGCTTGCCCGTGGCGCTCTGGCTGGTCATGGCAAGCCACACCGCGAAGCAGACGAGCATGTTGGCGAGAATGCCTCTCGCGAACGCCTGCGGCGCGGGCAGCGCGAGTTTGGTTTCGGCGATGCGGATCGCTGTTCGATGCAAGGGCTCGGCGTCGTAGATGCCGCTCAAGACAACAAGCCACGCGAGCGCCAGGGCGCCAGCCGCATTGGCAGCATATGACCAGGACCAGTTGCGCCAGATTTCCCGACCCGTCGTCGTTCCGCGCAGGTGCGAAATTGCCATGAGGCAGTTGCCGGTCGACAGCTCTGCGCCTCCGATGACGACCAGGATCAACCCGAGGCTGAACGCCAAGCCGCCTAGCCATCGCGTCGGGCCGTTGCCGAGGTTGCTCTCGCTCATCACAAGCGTCGCCAACGCGGCGCCAAGCCCGATGTAGAGCCCGCCGAGAACGCCGAGCGAGAGGAGCCGCTGGAGCGGGAGCGCCGTCTTGGCGCGGCTCCACTTGCAGATGCGGTCTGCGGTCTCAGTCGGTGGACAGATCTCGCCCGAACTCGCGGGCGGATGTGCTGCGATTGGGAGCGGCACGACTGTCTTATTGAATCCGGGGTCCGGCGCGAGGCGGCGCTCACTTATCGTCACGGCACATGCTCCCTTCAGCCCATGCGCACAGCCGCGTTGCCGCCGCAGAAGCGACGTGCCGCGTATGCGCTTGGCGCGTTGAGAATGCCGGAGCCACCACGCCAAGTGACTGGGATGGTGGCTCCGGCGCTTTCCGCTACACCATCACGTGGCAGTGGCGGAGCGCGCGGGCTCGGTCGTTATCGAACCGATGGGCCGGGAACTGGGGGTCGGCGGTCGCTCGGGGCGCCGGAATAATGTCCGGGACCGCCACGTATCGACGAGGGCGAAAACGGAGTTAACGAGGCCGCCGCCGAAAAAGCGGAGGTGAGCATCGGCGGGATTGGGGGGCGCGGTGGAGAATCTGGGGCCGTCGATCATGGAGGGCTCTCTAAAAATGGTGATGCACTCGTCGTCGTAGGAAAAATCAGTCGCGGGGAATCAAACCGTCAAAAAGCACGAGGCATCAGGATCGGTTCGATCGGCCCAGGCATCAAGTCGTTCACTTGGCAATATCCCGCCAACAGCCGGACTATTCCCTGATCGCGCGAATCTTTTTTTCATACCGGCACGGGAATAAAGACGGTCGCATCGGGATAGATCGTTGAAGTACACTGACCCGGTCTGTCCGCGAGGGGCCGGGGATGAGCGCTCGAATTCGCTTCGAGGAGTTAGCGTTGCCGCATCGCGATGCGGCATACAATCTCGCATATTGGATCGTGCGCAACGCCGATGATGCGGAAGACGTGGTGCAGGACGCCTACCTGCGTGCCTTCAGAGCGTTCGGCGGCTTCAAGGGCGAGGCCATGCGGCCGTGGCTGCTGGCGATCGTGCGCAACGCGGCGTACCGCCTGCTACTCGATCGCAAACGCTCGAACAACGTCGTGTCGTACGATTTCTCCAATGCCGATGCCGATGCTGCCGATGGGTCTGATTTCGCATCGCCCGATCCCACCGCAGAGGCGGTTCTCATTGCCGAAGGGGACGCCCGACGCCTCTACGCCGCGCTCGCGCAACTGCCGCTGGCCTATCGCGACATCATCGTGCTGAGGGAGATGGAGAACTTGAGTTACGTGGAAATCGCCGAGGTTGCAGGCATTGCAATGGGAACCGTGATGTCGCGATTGTCGCGCGGCAGGGCCCTACTCAGAAAGGCGATCGAGCGTCTGAATGCCGAGGATGAGCCGGATGGAGTGTAACGAGGTGCGCGTCGCGATCAGCGCGCTGGTCGACGACGAGTTGTCCGGCGAGCAGAAGCGGCTGGTCGAGGAGCATCTTGCGTCGTGCGCGGCGTGCTCGAAAATCGCGAAAGACTATCGCCGCATCGGCCGCTCGCTGAAAGCTGCCGCTTTCGTGCGTGCCCCGCCCGATATGGCGGAGAGGCTACGCCTGCAGATCGCCCGGGAAGGCGGAGAGGACCGATCGCTGGCCACCGGCGTATGGAAGTACTACGCCGGTCAGGCCGCGGCCTTGTTGCTCGTCGCCGGCCTCTCAGCCTCCGGCGCGTGGCATCTGGCGACGAAGCGAAGCGCGCACAACGGTCTGCAGGGTGACATCCTGTCCGCTCATGTCCGTTCGCTGCTGCAAGACAGGCCCACGCAGATTGCTTCCTCGGATCGCCATACAGTAAAGCCCTGGTTCATCGGGCGCCTGGACTACGCCCCTCCCGTGCGGGATTTAACGGCTGAAGGTTTTCCGCTAACAGGTGCGCGCCTGGATTTCGTCGGCGATCGGCGCGTTGCGTCGATCGTGTATATGCGGCGGCAGCACGTGATCAATCTGTTCGTGTGGCCTGTAGATGCCGGCGCAGCCGCGGCATCCGAGCCATCCGCCGTCAAAGGATATAATGCGCTGACGTGGACTGCCGACGGTGTCGTTCATTGGGCGATATCTGATCTCAATCTGCCTGAACTCAGGCAGTTCCAATCATTGCTCGCAGGCCGATAGCCGCTACTGGTCCGTCAAAGGACTGCCTCCTCGCGAAGGTGGCTGTCACGAGGTGGCAGTGCGCGCTCGTAAATGGGATGCGGCCGAATTGGGTCATTCATGTCGATTACACGACCTCGCCCACTGGCCGGTTCACCACGGATAGCCGACGTTGCGTCGTAGCCACGACCGCGCCACCGCGTCCGCCATCCTGGTCCGCATCCAGCGGCTTGAGCGGCTCTGGCGCTACGGGGATTCCGTTCTCTTCCGCGCGCGATTCTGCTGCTGTGGGCGGTCGGGACAGGCGTCGTGCTCTGCTTCCTGACACGCTATCTCGGGCTCCTCGCGCTCGATCACTTCTGGGGCACCGGGCCGTTCACCGCACGATGGATCCGGGAACACCTCATCGTGGTCGCTACGGTCAGCCGGATGGGGCCCCTGGAAGCCGTGGGCGGCTATTTCTCGGCATGGCGCCAGCCTTGGTCGATCGACAACTGTGGGGAGCGGCTCCGGCAGATGCTCCATGGCCCGAGAGCCCTGCTTCGAGCTGAGGGCGTCGAAGATCGACCACCAAGCTTTGATGGCCTGAGTCCACGCGAGATCTTCGGCCTGGGGCCGGCCTATACCCATCGCGAGCTGGACGCAGCCCGTCGACGCCTGGTCTGGGACCTCCATCCGGACAGGCACCCCAGAATGCAGCCCAGTGAGCGCCTGGCCCGGGAACAAGCCCTCAAGCGCGTCAACGCCGCCTACGACATCCTCAGGTCGAGGGTTGCCTAGCTATCGTACCCAGTGACATCGTCTCGCTATCTCAAGGCGCTGAGATACATCTTGCTACTATCGGTTGAATTACTTTAATGTCCATCAGTAACTGAGTATCACTATAGATATATACTACGCCATCGAAGCAGAAGCCCGGGGTTTCCCCACCTGTAGGTAGCGACTAATCTTGTCTCATCCTATTTTTACTTAATGCAATACTTGCGATACCAAGTGGAGCGAGAGATGCCGAGGATCAGCCAGGGCTTTCCCACTTGCGGCTTGCTGCCAGCGGCAGCTCGCGTCTCGCGCCGTGCCTCGGCCTTGCGCTCCCGGTCCCGCCTCAAGCGCTCCTGGCGACGTTCCTCGGCGAGGACGGGGTCAGCGGGGTGGAGGCGGAGCAGTCCCGCCGCCCGAACCTCGGCGACCGTGACCTGAAGGGCCTCAGCTGCGCCTGCGGTCGAGTACCGGTAGCCACGGCCGTCTTCGATGATCTGTTTGGTGATGGATCCGACGATCTGCAGCATCTCGTCGGTACCAAGGTCACAACGCGACACGCCGTACGCAACAAGAGCGCCTTCGAGCTTGGTCGTTCCGACTACCCGCACGAGGAAGCAGCCGCGGACGAAGAGGGTCATATTGCGGTGCCCCTCCGGGATGCGCCCGCCCCAGCGCAGATCGACGAGGCGGTCAATGTCGGCGATGATGGTGTCGATGTAGGCCTGCAGACCCTCGCGCCCACGCAAGCTGCGCGCCGAAGACGGCGCCGCCGCTGACTCAGCCTTCTCCTGTCTCGACTTACGCAGCTCCTGCAGCTGCCACTGGCTGAACGGCAGTAGCGGAGGTTTGGCGAGATCTTCGAAGTCGACATGACGGTCGAGCTCGAGATGAAGAAAAGTGGCGGGCTTACCGGCCTTGGCGTTCATCGTGCCCGCCAGCCGCAGGATGCGCGCTGCGTCGCGGGCATTGGGGTCGGCGCCCAAAGCCTTGAGCGCTTGGCCGAGATGCTGCTGGACGGCATTCCAGCGCGGCAGGGCATCTCGCGGCAGTCCGGTGGCGAAATTCCAGTAGGCGTGCAACCCTTGCCCCGAGGCCACGACCATCGTCGGCATGGGAATGGTGCGCGCGGCAAGCACCGACTGGATCTCAGCCCACACTTCCTGCTCATCGGCGTTAGCCCAAACGGTCACGTTGCGAAAGTCTAGGTCCACAAAGCATGCGCGCAGGCTGAAAAGATTGGCGATGGTGCGCCGGGGACTCTTGAAGGTGTTGACCGAGATGTAGTGCTCGCCCTCCGCGCTAGTCGGCGGGAGATGCCAAAAGAGTTCCGGTCCTTCGTAGCACCGCGTTTCGATCGGCTGGCCATTGCCCCCTGGCTTGCGGCACAGGGCGACGAAGCCGCGGCCACCGCGGTGCAGACGGTACGCTTGGGTGTAGGGGTGACCGTGGGGCGGCAAGGCTCCCGCGTCCGCCGCCGAGGTGGCGTCGCTTGACATGACAGATCGCTGATAATGCGTTCGTGACTGCGCTAAGTCGCGTCGCTGTTCGGTTTCCAGTGGCCAGCGACAAAAGCGTCGATCTCGCTCTCGCGCCAACCCACGCGGCCCGGTGATTTCTGGATGCGTAGCGGGAACTTACCCGCGCGCTCGATGCGCCAAATCGTGGTCCTGCTCAGGCCGACACGGGCCTGAACCGCTTCGAAATCCAAAAGTCGGTCGGGTGAGAAGTTCATTGTTCCTCGCATTCACGAGGACCATGCGCGAGCGTACGCGCAGACTCTACCCGGAAACGGTGTTCAAGGATTCAGAGCGGGCCTGTTACTCGCGGCGCAGGAGATGCCGGGCGAATGCCTCTCGGATGGCTTGAGGAGACTTCGTTTGCCCGATCAGGCGCCAGACGACATCCGCCAGCGCGATCATGCCCTTGAGATCGTTGCGGCGCCTTCCCAGCTGTACGGTCCAGAATGCTTCGACATTGCGTGTGATAAAATACGCGTTGGGATCGAGCCGCCCCCGGCGCGCCATCATCTCAGACGTGCGCTCAGGCGCGACTTTCAGAGCGCCGATAGCGTCATCCAGCATCAGAATGAGCGCCGCGCCGTCGCCTCGACAACGCATCACTCTTTGCACAGCCTCATGTCGAACTTCATCCAACGCCTCCAGGGACGCGAGGGTCACCCCACCAGCGATCGCCGAGACGCTCGCGCCGCAAACGGGCAATTTCGGCGTCGAGCAGGTGCTGCTCGATTTCTTTCGATGCCTGGGCAGTGTGGTCGAGGGCGACTTGCCGGCGAAACCGCTCGAGGGTGTTGATCAGCGACCGGCGCGTGAAGGTACGACTCTCGCGATCATTGTGCGTATCGGTCTCGATCGCGGCAAGCGATAGGATGGCATTGATCCAGTCCGTGGCCTGCTGCTGCAAGTTCTCTGGAATCTGGGCCACACGAAACAGCAGCGCGAGCGCCTCTGGATCGACCTCTGCGCGAAAGAGCCGATCCGGCGTTGCGATGACTCGCGCGCCCTCGCCACGTACTATGACTCGGCCACCAGACAGCATTGTCTCCTCAAGCTCGGTGAGTAAATTGCAAGCGAGCGAAGCACACCTTCTTGGGCCAAATATGGGCCAAATCACTGCGTGAGGGTTTAGGAAGTATCGGGCAAGCTATTGAAACAAATGGTCGGAGCGGCGAGATTCGAACTCGCGACCCCCAGTCCCCCAGACTGGTGCGCTAACCAGGCTGCGCTACGCTCCGATCCGCTTCAGTCCCGCCCGCCCCAGAGGGACCGCGCAGGCCTCCAGCCGCCTGATCTGCCGATAAATTAACGGCATTGGACGGCCGATGGTCCCCATCGGCCGAAAGGCCAGCCAGGGATCGCGGACACGGGTACTCGACACGCCGATGGCCGTCAAGGAACTTGGGGCCTGCCCGGAGGTTGCACCAACATGAGCCGGCCCGATTTACCCCGTAGGGATAGGCACCTCGCGCAAGGCTAGCGGCAAAGCGCCATCCGCGGTAAATCGACGGACACCAAATTCATGGCCGGAACGGCCAGACCCCATTTCTGCGGAGGAAACCCCATGACAATGACGCTTGAACAGGTTGCAGAGGCGATGGTCGCCCCTGGCAAGGGCATCCTTGCCGCCGACGAGAGCACGGGCACCATCAAGCGCCGCTTCGACAGCATCAAGGTCGAGAACACCGAGGAGAACCGCCGCGATTACCGCGAGATGCTGTTCCGCTCGACCGATGCCATGAAGACCGCCATCTCGGGCGTCATTCTTTTCGACGAGACCATCCGCCAGAAGGCCAAGGACGGCACGCCGCTCGCCAAGATCATCGCCGATACGGGCGCGCTTCCCGGCATCAAGGTCGACGGCAGCACCAAGCCCCTGCAGTTCTGCCCGGGCGAGGTCGTCACCGAGGGTCTCGATGGGCTGCCCGGCCGCGTGAAGGAGTACGTCGGCCTCGGTGCGAAGTTCGCGAAGTGGCGCGCTGTGATCGATATCGGCCAAGGGATGCCGTCCTACACGTGCCTCAAGGCCAATGCACATCTGCTTGGCCGCTACGCCGCGATCTGTCTCGAGGGCGGGCTGGTGCCGATCGTCGAGCCGGAAGTGCTCATGGACGGGACGCACGATATCGACCGCTGCGCCGAGGTGACAGAGTGGGTGCTCAAGGAAGTCTACCAGGAGCTCTACTACAATCGTGTCGTGCTCGAGCAGACGATCCTGAAGCCCAACATGGTCATTGCCGGTAAGAAATCGGCGCATCAGGCCAGTCGTGAGGAAGTGGCGGAAAAGACCATCAAGGTGCTGAAGCGGTGCGTGCCGTCGGCCGTGCCGGGCATCGCATTCCTGTCGGGCGGCCAGTCGGACGAGGATGCGACGGCGCACCTCAATCTCATGAATGCAATGGGCGGCCTGCCCTGGAAGCTCTCGTTCTCCTATGGCCGTGCGCTGCAGGCGGCCGCGCTCAAGGCCTGGGGCGGCAAGAGCGAGAACTACGCCGCAGGACAGCGCGCCTTCAGTCACCGGGCGAAGATGAACGGGCTCGCGGCCGCC
>JAEZAW010000239.1 GCA_023430315.1 Pseudomonadota bacterium
CAGTTCCCGCGCGCCCATTGGATTCTTGCCGTCCATCATCATCTCGTCGAATATCCGAAGCTCGCCACCGCGCTCTCAGAGCGCATCGGAACGGCGCTGATCAATGGCAGTTGGTTCGTCCGACAACAGCAGCCGATGGGCCAACGGATCGAGGCCATGCACGGTCATCGCCACATCGACTGGATTGGTGCGTGCGGCAGCGTGCGGATCGTCTCTGCGCCCTCGCCGGTCATGGAGGCGACGAACAAGCAATCTACCTACTTCTATATCCATCGCCTGGCTGCCGGCGCTGAGGGCGGACTCCTTCTCCTGGAGCCTGAGCGCGTGGAGATTCCGGGCGAGGATGAGCTGCCGGCATAACTCACGCTTCGGACGCGCTGTCCGGTGCCGCGAGTAGATCGGCCAGCCAGCGGCTCGAGGGATGCTGCGCGCAGAAGGTCAGAAGTGCGATCGTGATCGGCACGCCGATGAAGGCGCCGAACACGCCCCACAGAAACGTCCAAAGGAACACAGAGAAGAGGACGAGGAAGGGTGATATGGCGAGCGCACTGCCGGCGACGTGCGGCTCGATATAGCTGCCGATGACGAATTGCGCGATGTTGAGACAGATGAACACGATCAAGGCTTCCTGCCACGACCCGAACTGCGCCAAGGCGAACAAGGTCGGAAAGACGGTGGCTATGAATGGGCCGATGAAGGGAATGTAGTTCAGGACGAAGGCGATCACGCCCCACTCGGTTGCCAGCGGCAGGCCTGCGAGCGAGACAATGGCCCAGACGAGTGCTCCGGTTGCCGCGCTCATCAACGTTCTGATGATCACGTATCGACGGAGCTTTTCAGCCGTCCTCGCGGCACCGTTAAGCAAGACAAGTGCGGCGCTCTGGTTCGGCATGGCGCGAAGCTTTCGCTCCGTGCCATCGACCTCGAGGAGCCCAAGGATCACGTACACAATGACGACCAGCCAGAATCCGATCGTCGTGTTGAGGCGCCCGGCGATTTCCTGCGCAGTCAACACAAGCCAGCGCATATTGAAATGCTCTGCCCAAAGCCCTGCGACGGTAATGCCGTGCTGCTCGAGCCAAGTCGCAATCTGCGTGTACAAAAGCTGAAACCGCGCGGCGTCCGTGGCGAGCCATCTCGCAATCCGGCCAAGGCCCCAAGAAGCGAGCGAGCCAAAGACCACGAATGCAGCAGCGATGATGGCGACGACGACGGCCAGGGCAATCAGTTTGGGTAGCCGTGCTTGCAGCCACTTCTGCAATGGCCACACGATGGCAATAATGAAGAGCGCGCAAGCGATCGGTGCGAGAACGGTGCTAGCCCAATAGATCGCGGTAAATATCGCGACCACCGCGATAGCGCCAGCGGCCGCGCGCAAGAAGCCGTTTTCTCCCGAAGGATCGGGCGATGGGGATGCGAGTTCCCCCGGAGCATCTGCCTGGTCAGACATTGTATAATTGTAGAGAACTGGCAAGGCGCGCGGCAAGTGCGCGCGCCTTAGGTATCCTCTGCGTTGTTGCTGCGATCCACTGACCAGAGAGCCTGCTCAAGCCGCGGCGGGTTTGGATTCGAGCGCAGCCCGCAGTTCGTCTTCCTGCTTCTTGGAAAGCGACGTCCTCAGGATGCGTGGATTGAAGGGCTGAATCTCCGGAAGCACCTTGTCTGGCGTCGAGCTCTTGATCAGCACGAAGAGGGCAGAAGAGCCATTTGGAATGTGCTTGCCAATATCCTTGATGAACTCGTCGTTGATGCCATAGTCCGCCAGTGATCCCGACAATGCGCCAAAACCTGCACCCGCAAGTCCGCCCACGGCCAGGCCCGCAAGTGGATTGAGAACCAGCAGGCCGGCGAGCGCACCGATCAGCATGCCCGTGCTGGCGCCACTCGCCGCACCGAGGGACACGAGATGCACGGCCTGCTTGATCTGGACTGTGCCAGAAGCATCGCGAACGACGACGCAGGCATCTTCCAGGTCGATGAGGTTTTCTTTTTTCAAGCTGCGAAGCTTGGTCAAAACCTCATCAGCGGTGCCGATGCCGTCGAAACCCAGGACTACGAGATCAGACATGATTTCTTCCGCCCCTTTGCTCGGATGAGTGTCGAATGCGCTGCCGAGGCACTATGGCGAGCACACTGATTTCAGCCATACGGGAAAACCACTAAATGAAGTGGGAGAGTACCGAGGCTCCAATCCCATAGGCGCCGTGTATCAGGGCGTGCACGAAAGTTACGTCGCCGCGATTGCGGGCTTGGAAGCAGCCGCCTCCCTCCAACCGAACCAAGTCACATACAGAGTGGGGAGAAAGATCAGCGTGAGAAGGGTTGCGACGAGTAAGCCTCCCATGATCGCGAGTGCCATGGGACCCCAGAACACGGTGGGCGCGATCGGGATCATGCCTAGAACCGTCGATATCGCGGTCAACATGATAGGGCGGAAGCGGGCGCTGCTCGCATCGACGGTGGCCCGATGGATGCCCTTCCCTTGCGCTCTTTCGGAATCGATCTGCCCGATCAGAATGACGGCATTCTTCGTGATCATGCCGATGAGCGCGAGAATCCCGAGGATAGCGACGAAGCCCAGGGGCTGGCGGAAAAGGAGCAGGGCCGCGACGACGCCGATGAGACCGAGCGGCGCAACACTGAGGACGATGATCAGACGCTGGAAGGATCGCAGCTGCAACATGAGCACCGTCAGCATGATGAGGAGCATGGCAGGGACGACAGCGATCACGGAAGCCTGAGACTTTCGGCTCTCCTCCACCGTGCCGCCAATTGCAATGCCGTAGAACTGCGGGAGATCCTTGCGTAAAGCGTCGATTGCTGGCGCCAGTGCAGTGACGACTGTCTCCGGCAATGTTCCAGGAGTGACATCCGCCTGTACGGTCAGCGTCGGTATCCGGTCGCGTCGCCAGACGAGAGGATAGTCCTGCTTGTATTCGAATGTCGCGAACTGGTTGAGAGGAACAGTGCGCCCGCCCGGCAACGGCACCTGCAGGGTGCGCAGGGTGGCGAGCGAAACCCTCTGCTCGTCCCTCGCGCGTGCAACAACGTCGACGAGATAGATATCGTCGCGCACTTGCGTGACGGAGGTGCCGGAGATGACAGTGTTGAGGACGTTCGCCAATGCCTGGGAGCTCAATCCCAGCAGGCGAGCCTCGTCCTGATCGATGCGAATGCCGACCTGGCGCTCCGGTTCGATCCAGTCGAAGTTGATGTGTACTGCGAGCGGATTCGCGGCGACGATCTGCGCCAGCTTGAGTGCATATTCTCGAACTTGCGCGAGATCAGGGCCGCTCACGCGATATTGCACAGGCCAGCCGACAGGCGGCCCGAGCTCCAGCGGATACACACGGCTGTTGGTGTCGGGGAAATCCTTGGCGAGCACGTTTTCGAGCTTTGCGCGCAGCCGCTCGCGCGCTGCGACATCCTTCGCCACGATCACGGACTGCGCAAAGAAATCATTCGGCAACTGCACATTGAGCGGCAGGTAAAAGCGAATGGCCCCTCTACCGACATAGGTGCTCCAACGCACAACATCCGGGTCATCCTTGAGCACGGCATCGAAGCGCCGAGCCGTGGTTTTGCTCGCATGGATGGAGGCATTCTGAGGGAGGGCGAGATCGACCATGATCTCAGGGCGATCCGACGAAGGAAAGAACTGCCGTGGAACCAGAGGAAGTGCCAGGAACGACGCAACGAACAAGGCCAGCGTCAGCGGGATCGTCATCCACTTGCCGCGGATGGCCAGATCAAGGAACCGCTGATACTCCTGCAGCACCCTGCTGGGCTTCGCGGGCTCGCTCGTGTCCGGTGCCTTGAGAAGAGCTACCCCCAAGAGTGGGGCGAAGAGGACGGCGACGAACCAGGAAACAACGAGCGCGATGCCGACGACCGCGAAGAGCGAGAAGGTGTATTCGCCGGCTGAACTCGCCGCAAAGCCCACCGGAACGAAACTGGCAATCGTAACGAGCGTGCCGGACAGCATCGCGAAAGCATAGGTGCGGAAAGCAAAAGTCCCCGCCTGTACCTTGTCGTCGCCAAGGGCGAGCCGGTTGAGCATCGCATCGGTCGTCGTCATCGCGTCGTCGACAAGCAGGGCGAGGGCAATGATCAACGCGCCGAGAGATATGCGCTGCATGTCTATGCTGACCATCTGCATGACCGAGAACACGATGGCGAGCGTTAGCGGTATGGCGAGCGCGATCACCAATCCGGGGCGCACGCCGAGACTGATGAAGCTCACCACCAGAATGATCGCGATCGCCTGCCACAGCGACGCCATGAACTCGGCGATGGCGCTGGTCACCGTCACTGCCTGATCCGCCACCTGCTTCGGCTTGATGCCGATCGGCAGATCCGCGGTGATCTCGTTTATCGCCCGATGGAGGTTCCGGCCCAATGCTAGGATGTCGCCTCCATCACGCATGGCGATGGCGAGGCCGATAGCCGGCTCCCCATCGACGCGGAACAGCGGCTGCGGCGGATCGGAAAACCCGCGTCGAATCTGAGCGATGTCGCTGAGGCGGAGCATGCGGCCACCCGCGACGAAATTGGTGCTCGCCACGTCCTGCTCGGATCGGAAGGCGCCGGATACGCGAAGAGCGAGTGTTTCATGCCCTGTCTGGATCGTACCGGCGGGCTGCACGATGTTCTGCGCCTGGAGCGCCGCGAGCAAGGCCGAGCGGTCGACACCAAGACCTGCAAGCTCTTTGATGGAGAACTCGACGAAGATCTTCTCGTCCTGTGCGCCCAGCATTTCGATCTTGGAGACGTCCGGCACATTCAGCAGCTTTGACCGGATATCTTCGACATAGTCGCGCAACTCGCGATGTGTGAAGCCGTCGGCCGTGAAGCCATAGATGATCCCGAACGTATCGCCGAATTCGTCATTGAAGCCCGGTCCGACGATGCCTGCCGGGAGCGTGTGACGGATATCGCCGATGCTCTTGCGCACGTGATACCAGATGTCGGGAACTTCCTTGGCCGTCGTATTGCCCAGCAGGTTGACGAAGATGGTCGTCCTGCCGGCGCTCGTGAAGCTGCGCAGGAAATCGAGCTTGGGCGTCTCCTGCAGCTTGCGCTCGAGGCGCTCGGTGACCTGCTTCAGCGTGTCCTCGACGTTGGCTCCAGGCCATGCGGCCTGTACGACCATCGTCTTGATGATGAAGGAGGGGTCTTCACTGCGGCCAAGGCGGAAGTAGGAAGCGATCCCAGCGATCACCATCACGATCATGAAGTACACGATGACCGAGCGGTTCCTGAGCGCCCACGCCGACAGATTGAACTCGTTCATGGGGTCGATCCGAGCAGTCGGACCGTCTGCCCGGGATGCAGTGCCTGCACGCCTGCGGTAACGATGATCTCACCGGCATTGAGCCCGCCGGAGACAGCCACAATGGCCTGATCGAATCTCTGCACCTCGACGTTTCTGAGCGATACTGCACGGCTCGTCGGATCGACGATCCAAACGGCGGGCTGCCGATTGAATTTCGTCAACGCGGTCGCTGGAAGCTCGAAAGTGGCGAGGGTGTCCTGCTGTATGCGTCCGACAACGGTCGCGCCGAGCCGCATGGCCGCAGGAGGATCCGTCAGGCCGACCTTGACCTCGAACGTGCGGGTCACCGGGTCCGCTTGGGGCGCGATCTCGCGGACGCGCCCGCGCGTCGTGACCGATGGGGCGTCGGCAAGGCTTATGTTGACTTCGGGATTGCTTGGTATCGAGCGGATCAATTGGGCTGGCACGTCGAAAACAGCGTCGCGCCCATCCTGGCGCGCCAGCTTGACGATCATCTGCCCTGCTTGTGCGATCTCGCCTGAAGCAGGCCCCAAGGCCGTCAAGACACCCGGAGCATCCGCCCTGAGCTCAGTGAAGCTCACCATGTCCTGAGCGATTTTCAGTTGCGCTTCGGCGGCATCCACTTGCGATTGCGTGGTTTGCAATGCCTGTGCAGCATCGTCGTGGTTCGCCCGTGTTGTCCAGCCCTGCTTGAGGAGTGTGTCCTGGCGCTCGAAGTGGTTGCGCGCCTGCGTCAGCTGTCCACGAGCGGCCGCGAGAGTCGCTTGTGCCGCCCGCAAGGCGTTCAGCTCGTTCTGCGGCTCGAGGCGCGCGACCAGTTGTCCAGCCTCGACCCGATCCCCGAGATTGACGTTCCTCTCGAGTATCCGTCCTGAGATGCGGAATGCCAGAGATACTTCGTCGTCGGCTTCAATGCGGCCGGTGAGCGAGATCGGCGTGACCGCGACTCGCTTCTCGGCCACTACAGTTCGTACGGGCCTGGCGTGAGATTGCGCCGTCTCTGCTTCCGGCTGGCACGCCGCGAGGATCGCCGGGAGCATCAGTACGAGCGCCGTCTGCCGCCAGCGGCTTACTAAGCTTCGCTCCATAGGCAGCGAACTCCAGGCCACGATGCAGGAACGCGAAAGGCGGGACTTCCTGTAGTTCCAAAATCAGGCCGAGACTGCTGTTGGCTACTTAGTTTGCCCATCAGGTCAAACCCTGGAACGCCGGACAGGACACACTAAGAAGCCGGTGACCTGACCTTGCGCAGTGTTATGTTTGGGATCGGACGTGCGCAGTGACTTGCGCTGCGAGCGCATTCACGGCAGAGCGACGTCAATCTTACCAACGCCACTCGCATACGCGGCGCCCTCGGCGCCACCAGCAGACCTGTCTGCGCCGTCTGCGTCTGCGGCGCGGGTCGATAACGACGACCTGAGCCTTCTCGACGAGCTGTTCGCTCTCTTGCAGGAGATCGGTGAGAGGAGGCAGCGGCGCGGCGTGCGCTTCCTCTACAAAAATTTTCGCTAGCATCGTGGACGCGGTTGCAGCGCCCAAACTCAGTATCAACATCTGGCGGCGATCAATGCATGTCACTTGGCTTTCTCCTGAGACGGTAACATCCATCCCCTCACTCCGAACTTAGTGAGTCGGAGAAGAGCGTGTACATGCGAGAAAACCCCGAAATTGCCGAGGTAAGTTGCCCTTGGTCGATTGGCAGCGTCTCTCTGTCAGAAGCTTCCGACCAGCGAGCCCAAGGCAATCACAACGACAAGCGCGATGAGAGCGCTCATAATGGCCGCCATGACAATATCCAGGTAACCTTCTTTGTGGGTCACACCGCACACGGAGAGCAGGGTTACCACGGCGCCATTGTGCGGCAGGCTGTCGAGCGTGCCGGCGCCGATCACAGCGACGCGGTGCATCAGATCCGGATTCATGCCGATCTCGGATGCGAGCTTCATATAGCTCGGCCCTAGTGCATCGAGGGCTATGGTGAGGCCCCCCGATGCCGAGCCGGTGAGCGCGGCCAGGATGTTGGTGGCCACGGCAAGCGATACCAGAGGGCCACCCTCGATGGCGAGCAGCCAGTCGCGCACATCGGCGAAGGCCGGGAGCGAGGCCACAATGGCGCCGAAGCCGACGAGGCTCGCCACCGAGATGATGGGCAGCACCGAAGCGTTGGCGCCGGCGCTCATTGTGGCCCGCAGCTCGGGCACGCTGCGGAAGTTGATGGCGATGACCGCGACGATAGCGGCCAGCAACGCTACGATTACCGACCATACGCCGCCCACCGCGGAGAGGCTCGTCGCTCCCCACTGCGGCTCGGCGAGGAAGCTCACGTTCATGCGCGGCAGTATCACAAACGACATCAGAAGATTGGTGAGGATCACCACGATGATGGGCAAGGCTGCCAATGCGATGGGTGGTCCGCTTGACGCGGCGGCACTGCGATGAATTTCGGCCGGATCGAACTCGCGCGCAGTCGAGGCGCGTTCGCGAACGATCGGGTCGTCCGCAGCTTCATCAGCCGTGGCGGCATCGTCGGGTCCGAAGCCTTCTCCGGTAAGGCGCGCCTTCGCCTCGGCGCGTTTCAGCCACCACATACCGAAGCCGAGCATGATCAGAGAAGCAATAATACCGAGGCCCGGCGCCGCAAAGGGCGTGGTGCCGAAGAACGGCATGGGAATAGCGTTCTGGATCGCCGGCGTGCCAGGCATGGCCGACATGGTGAAAGTGGACGTGCCGAGTGCGATCGCGCCTGGCATCAGTCGGCGCGGAACGCTCGCCTGGCGGAACAGCTCCATGCCCATGGGGGCGAGTACGAAGAAAGCAACGAACAGGCTGACGCCACCATAGGTGACGATCGCGCCCGACAGCACCACTGCCAGGATCGCCCGCTGCGGCCCAAGCTTGCTGGTCATGTAGTTGGCGATCGACGTTACCGAGCCGGAATCCTCCATCAGTTTGCCGAACAAAGCTCCGAGCAGAAACAGAGGGAAGAACTGCGCGATGAACTCGGCAGCGTTGCTCATGAAGATCTGCGTCCAGCTCGCCAGCAGCGGCTGGCCGGAGAACGCGGCGGCGATCAGGCCGGCGATCGGCGCAAGGATGAGGATGCTCGAGCCGCGGAACGCGAAGTAGATGAGGCCGGCGAGCCCAATGAGGATGCCAAGCAGCCCCATGGCTCAGCACTCGGCGAGGAGTGCGTCGAGATCGGCACTCGAGCGGTGTCCGATATCGTCGGCATGCGCGTCGAGGAAGGCGCTTGCCGCGCGCCGCCCCTCTGCTCGGAGCATATGGAGAAACTCTCGCTCGGCATTCAGCTTGGACGAGTAGCCGAGCTCAGCCATCATCTCGGTCATGATGCGGTGGGTCCGCATGCCGGCCCATCGCGCACCTTCGCCGCTACCTGGATCGGCGGCCTGACGAAGCAGCGCAATCATGCGCAATTCCTTCATCAGTGGAGCGTTGAAGGACACTTCATTGAGGCGGTTCAGAATGTCGCTTGCCGTGCGCGGCGTACCCGGTCGCTCGCGTGGATTGATCTGAACGAGGATAGTATCGCGCGCATTGCTCTCGCGCACGAGCGGCGTGATCGTAGGATTGCCGGAATAGCCGCCGTCCCAGTAAGCCTCGCCGTCGATCTCGATCGCCTGGAACATCGTGGGCAGGCAGGCCGAGGCGAGTAACACATCCGCGGATATCTCGGCGTTGCGAAATACACGTCCACGACCGGTACGGACATTGGTCGCGGTGATGAACAGTTTGATGGGAGATTGCACGAGCCGCTCGAAATCGATGCAATCGTCGAGAATGCGTTTGAGCGGATTGAGACCGCGCGGATTGAGATCGTAGGGCGAGAGAAGCCGCGCCATGAGATCCATGCCGATGAATACCGGCGAGGAGTCGAGCGTCCAGCGTCCGAGCATCCGGTCCAGGAGTGTCCGCTGCAGCGGACTGAATACCGCGGCGCGTGCAACCTCCTCCCAGTAGGCATCGAGTGCTGCGCGTGCACCAGTGGCGCCGTCGCGGATCCAGCCATCGGCCAGAACGGCTGCGTTCATCGCACCCGCCGATGTGCCGGAAATGGCATCTATGTGCAGCCAGGGCTCCTCGAGCAGGCGATCGAGCACGCCCCATGTGAACGCCCCGTGCGAGCCGCCGCCTTGCAAAGCGAGGTCGACGACCACCGTCGTGCGCCTCTCGCCCGAGTGCGTCGACCCTGGGAAGGCTGTGGCTTTCTGGGTTGCTGCCGTCACGGAGGCGCTCGCTTGGTGGCGAGATGTGCGGCCGGCCGACCGCGTGCGGGATTGTGGTGATCCGGACGGCGGAGGTTTGCCCAGCATTTGTTATGGTTTTCGCAGACCGGCCTGTTTGCCGATCGGATCGGAGATCTGCCCTTCGTCCGCGGAATGCGGTGGAATCCACTTCGCGATGTTACTCAGCTGCCAGCGCGCACCGAAGAACGCGAGAATGGCGGTGAGCAGCGTTGGCAGGAAGCTGTCGGAAGGCGCGGCTCCGGACGGGAGCAGTAGTTGCGCACCGGTTACGATCAGCGTTGCCCCGCCAATGGCGGAGGCGGCGACGATGAAAAGGTCGAAGAAGGCGATCGCGACGATCGCGCCGATGATGCCACCGCACAGCGCGAGTATGGTCCCAAGAACGCCGGACATCGCCCGATCCAGGCCGAGCAGGGATGCAATCGCGAGGACGAGCATCACACCGCCCGCAAAGCCGATCAATGCGCGTTTGTAGGGTACGATAGCGTAAGCGGCACATGCAAAAATGATCCCGGCAATGATGCCGAGAACGATTGCGGTCACCCCAACGTCGCCCGTCAGCCACTTGCCAAGCAGCAGTCCGATCTCGAAGCCGAACAGGCCATAGAAGATGGGCAGCCACGCATAGAACAGGAGGAGACCGAAACCCATGATCCCCGATGCCGCACAGAATTAGCAGCAACCCGAACGAGAAAGCCATGTCTCATCCCCTGCACGCCAAGCGCGCGGCGCGGCGGCTGGACTGGGAAGCAGCCAGCACCTCAACACTAGTAAGGACTGCACTGAGGGCTCCTATCAGGGCTAGCCCTCAATCCATCGGGGGGCCGCCCTTAGAGCACGATCGCTTCGGATGGACGCGCCGCGCGCGGCGTCGACGATCCGCCACGCGTGCCTCGGCGCACCCGAGCTCCATAGGTTATTTGGAAGTACGCACGCACGGAACGGATGGTGAGGGTTGCGCGTTCAACAAGATCATGGACACACATCTTACAACTTTGGAACGCGCTTTTCAGCTCGCCAAGTCGGGCGGTTGTAAAACGATTGAGGAACTCAAGAGGGCTCTCCGCACGGAAGGGCACTCCACGACGCACATCATCGGGCGCTCGCTGACGAAGCAGCTCCGCGAGTTGATGAAGCGGCCGCCTGACAAGAGCGCCTAGCAAACTCGGTATGCATTTGTAGGGAACAGTCCAGGGGGCGCCCGCGCTGCCTCAGCGATTTGGCGTTTCCTAACGCTTGTCACTCGGTAACATCGACGAAGGTCCGAAGAAGAGACACAAGTGCTGCCGCCGAAATGGGCTTCGACAAGAAGGGGGCGCCGTGAAAGCCAGGCGGGAACTGTCTTTGTGAGTTCCCTGAAACGACGACGAATGGATTTCCCCTCGATTTCAACGCGAGCGCGACAGGCTCCGAGTTCTCGTGGCCGAGATGAATATCGAGCACCGCAACGTCGCAGCCGACCTCGTCCAGTAGCTTCAATGCGCTTGCCACCGACGTTGCGGGGCCAACGACCTCGAACCCGGCATCGGTGAGCTGGTCTGCTACGTCCATAGCAAGCAGCGGCTCATCCTCGACCACCAACGTGCGATTGCCCCTGCGCCGCTCGTTCATGGGTCGGCCTTCTTTTCGTCGCTCAGTCCGTCTGCGGCCTCGTGATCTCGAATTTTCGCCGTGGGACACGCAAGCTGCCAGCTAAAGCCCGAGGGCGCATATTCGAGTTTCACCTCGCCATCGAGGCTCAACTCGACCATGTTCTTTATGACCTTGGAACCGAAGCCACGACGCCTCGGGGCATGGATGCGGGGGCCGTCGCTTTCTCTCCAGCTCATCAAGAAGCGGCGGTGATCGCCGCCGCTGCCGACCAATTGCCAGGCAATATCGACATGCCCCTTCTGGTTGGAGAGAGCACCGTGCTTGACGGCATTCGTCGCGAGTTCATGCACGGCCATGCCGATGGATTGGACTGCCGACGCGGCGACCCTGAGCGGAGGGCCACTGAGAATGATCCTCTCCCCCACGAGATCCTCGAAATGTGCGAGCTGGGCGCGAATGAGCGTCGAAAAATCAATACTCCGCCACTGGCTGTTGAGCAGGAGATCCTGATGCGTGGATAGCGCCTGAACGCGGCGCGTGAAGCGCTGAACGAACTCGCTCGGGGCGCTGACCGCCGTCTGTTTCGCGATTGCCAGAACCAGGCTCAGAATGTTCTTCGAGCGATGGTTCACCTCATTCAGCAGGGTCTGAATTTCCTTCGTACGCTCGGCGACCTGCTGCTCCAGCGTCACATTGAGCTCGCGTAGTTGCTCCTCGGCTCTGCGTCGCGACGCGACTTCCGCCTGCAGCGCCTGGTTGGCGAACTCGACCTCGCGTTGCTTGCGATGGAGATCCGCAAAGACAGAAACCTTCGAACGAAGAACAGCGGAATTCACGGGCTTGTAGAGATAGTCGACGGCGCCGCTGCCGTAACCATCGAGCACGTGTTGATCCTCGTTGTAGTAGGCAGTGAGAAAGATGATCGGTATGAGAGAGCTTTTCTTGCGCTCCTTGATCATCTTCGCGAGCTCGAGGCCGGTTGTTCCGGGCATTCGGATATCAAGTATGATCAACGCGAACTGCCGCGAAAGGAGAGCCAGCAAGGCTTGGTCAGCAGACTCCGCGCGCACAAGTCGATACCGTGGATCGTCGAGGATCGTCTCGAGCACCATCAGGTTCTTCGGCTCGTCGTCGACGATCAGAATGTTGATCGGAGCTTCAACCGGCATAGGGGCGATAGCCTCCGGCTCCGCAAGGCCCTCGGATAAACGGGCTGCCGCATCGTTGCTGAGCGTTTGCATCGAATATTCTCACTAGCGTCGTTAGGCTTGGTCGACGACAGTCAGTACTGTCAGGCGCGGCAACTCGTTCCTCCTCCTCGGCCTATTCACCGGAAGAGCCACACGCGCATGAGTGAGAGAAGCTGGTCGGGGTTGACTGGTTTCGAGATGTAGTCGCTGGCACCCGCGTCCAAGCACTTCTCGCGATCGCCCTTCATCGCCTTGGCTGTAAGAGCCAGAATGGGCAGAGTGCGGTGCTCCGACATGGCGCGTATGCTCCGCATGGTCTCATAGCCATCCATATCGGGCATCATGATGTCCATGAGCACAATATCGAGATCGGGTGTATTCTGAACGATCTCGATCGCCGCGCGACCGCTCGTCGTATTGAGCACCTCCATCTCGTAATTTTCGAGCAGGGAGGTCAGCGCAAATATGTTCCGTGCATCGTCGTCGACGACGAGCACTTTGCGAGACTTCAATACCTCGTTGGAGCCGTGAAGCCGCTGCAGCATCGTCTGCTTGCTCATCGGCAGATCGGTTACTACGCGATGCAAGAACAAGGAGGTCTCGTCGAGCAAGCGCTCCGGCGATTGGACATCCTTGATGACGATGCTCTTGGCCACTGCCCTGAGCCTGGCATGCTCTTCAGCCATCAAGTCCTTGCCGGTGAAGACCACAACGGCGAGATCTGTCCAATTCGGGTTCTTGCGCACTTTCTCGAGCAGATCGAAGCCCGTCATATCCGGCAGCCGCATGTCGAGCACCATGCAGTCGGTCGTCTTGTCACTCAGCGCGTGAAGCGCCTCGCGGCCCGTCGGAACTGCAACCACCTCGATATCGTCGTGGTCCAGCAATTCGACGATCGACTGCCGCTCGATATCGTTGTCCTCGACGATCAGCAGCCGCTTCTTGCGTGGTGCGGTGAACTGCTTGATCCGGTCGAATGCCGCTTCCAGACCTTCGGTCGTCGGGCCCTTGACGACATAGGAGAACGCACCGTGCGCGAGCCCATGTCGACGCTCATCCTCGAGCGTGATGACCTGCACGGGAATATGGCGCGTTGCCGGATCGAGCTTGAGTTGGTTCAGAACCGTCCAGCCGAGCATGTCCGGAAGGAAGATATCCAGGGAGATGGCCGTCGGACGGAACTGGCGTGCAAGAAACAGCCCTGCGGCGCCCTTGTTGGTGACGATGCCCTTGAAGCCTTTCTCGCGCGCCATATCGAGCAGAATGCGAGCGTAGTGGCTGTCGTCCTCGATGATCAAGAGTACGGGATGGCCCTTCGCGATATCATTGCGATCGTCCTGGATGGGTTCTTCGCGAGGTACCGGCAGGCTGATCAGCTCGCGTGTCTCCGTGACGGCCGCAATGCGCGTGTCGCCGGAAATATCGATGAGGCCTTCGGAGCCGGCATAGCGGAGCGGGAGAAACAAAGTGAACGTGCTGCCCTTCCCGAGTGTGCTCGCAAGCCTGATCTCGCCACCGAGCAACTGCGCCAGCTCTTTGCTGATGGCGAGGCCGAGACCAGTTCCACCAAATTTGCGCGAGGTACCAGCATCGGCCTGCTGGAAAGCTTCGAAAATCAGCTTCTGCTTTTCCGGTGCGATGCCGATCCCCGTATCCTCGACCGTGAAGGCGATGACGTGTTCTGCTTTGCTGAGCACGGGATGACCGACGCTCCAGCCACTGCTCGCGGATTCGACGCGCACATTGACGTGGCCGCTGGCAGTGAACTTGACGGCATTGGAGAGAAGATTCTTGAGGATCTGTTGAAGTCGTTTTGGATCGCTGTCCATGGAATGCGGCAGCGTATCCGCGAAGTGCACGTAGAACGGCAGACTCTTGGCTTCGGCCACGTGACGGAAGTTCCGATCGATCGTCTCATGCAGACCAGCGAACGTGATCTCCTCGATCTCGACAGTAACGGTTCCGGACTCGATCTTCGAGAGATCGAGAATGTCGTTGATCAGATGCAGGAGATCGGAGCCGGACGAGTGGATGTTCCGTGAGAAATCCACCTCCCGCTCGGAGAGGCTTCCGGATGCATTCGCGGCGAGCTGCTGACTGAGGATGAGGATCGAATTCAGGGGCGTGCGCAACTCGTGCGACATGTTCGCCAGGAATTCCGATTTATACTTCGATGTGAGCGCCAGCTCCGCAGCCTTCTCCTCGAGGGCGTAACGCGCCTGCTCGACTTCGGCGTTCTTGCGCTCCACCTCGGCATTCTGCTCGGCAAGCAGCCGCGCCTTGGTTCCGAGTTCCTCGTTCCTGAGCTGAAGCTCGCTCTGGCGCGACTGCAGTTCGACGGTGAGCTGCTGCGATTGCGTGAGCAAGCCCTCGGTGCGCATGGTCGCTTCGATCGTATTGAACACGACGCCGATACTCAGTGTGAGCTGATCGAGAAATGCGAGATCGACCTCCGAGAATGGCTGCAGCGCCGCCAGCTCGATGACGGCTTTGGTCTCGCCTTCGAACAGCACCGGCAGCACGACAATGCTGATCCGCTTGGCTTCGCCGAGGCTGGAGGAGATCGTGATGAATTCGCTCGGAACATCCGTCAGCAGGATCCGCTTCTTCTCGACGGCGCACTGGCCGGCAAGGCCCTCGCCCAGAGCCAATCTTTCTATGATCGTGCCTCGATGTGCGTAGCTCGAGAGCAGCCTCAGCTCGCCGCCGCCATCGCCACCGCTGAGGTGATAGATCGTGCCCTGATAGGCCTTGATGAGTGGGCTCAGCTCGCTCAGTAGAATCTGGCTGACCGTGTTGAGCTCGCGTTGGCCCTGTAGCATGCCAGTGAAGCGGGCCAGATTGGTCTTCAACCAACCCTCATCGCGGTTGCGCGCCGTCGTCTCGCGCAAATTGGAAATCATCGTGTTGATGTTGTCTTTCAGCTCGGCGACTTCGCCGCGCGTCTCCACTTGGATCGAGCGCGTGAGGTCGCCCTTCGTCACGGCAGTGGCAACCTCTGCAATGGCGCGCACCTGACTGGTGAGATTTGCCGCGAGCAAGTTGACGTTGCCGGTCAGATCCTTCCACGTTCCGGCAGCGCCGGGGACGTTGGCCTGACCGCCGAGCCGGCCTTCGACGCCGACCTCTCTGGCGACGTTCGTCACCTGCTCGGCGAAGGTCGCGAGGGTGTCGATCATATTGTTGATCGTGTCTGCAAGTGCCGCAACCTCGCCCTTGGCCTGCACGGTCAGCCGCTGATTGAGGTTGCCGTTGGCGACCGCCGTCACGACTTTGACGATGCCTCGCACCTGCTCGGTGAGATTCGAGGCCATGAAGTTCACGTTGTCGGTCAGATCTCGCCAAGTACCGCCGACGCCGGCCACCTGAGCCTGTCCGCCGAGCTTGCCCTCGGTGCCGACCTCACGCGCCACGCGCGTCACCTCGCCGGCGAAGGCATTGAGCTGATCGACCATCGTGTTGATGGTGTTCTTCAGCTCGAGAATTTCACCCTTCACGTCGACCGTGATCTTGCGATTGAGATCGCCGCGCGCGATGGCCGTTGCGACGTCGGCGATGTTGCGAACCTGGCCCGTCAGATTGGAGGCCATCGAGTTCACGTTGTCGGGGAGGTCCTTCCAGGTGCCGGCGACACCGGGGACCGCCGCCTGTCCACCGAGCTTGCCTTCGGTGCCGCCCTCGCGCGCAACACGGCTCACCTCGGCGGCGAAGGAGCGGAGCTGATCCACCATGGTATTGATGGTTTCTTTCAGCTCCAGGATCTCGCCGCGGACGTCGACCGTGATCTTTTTCGACAGGTCACCGTTGGCGACGGCGATCGTGACCTCGGCTATATTCCGCACCTGGCCCGTCAGATTGTTGGCCATCGAGTTGACGTTGTCGGTGAGGTCCTTCCACGTGCCGGCGACACCGGGGACGGCCGCCTGTCCGCCAAGCTTGCCTTCGGTGCCGACCTCGCGCGCGACACGGCTGACCTCGCCGGCGAAGGCATTGAGCTGATCGACCATCGTGTTGATGGTGTTCTTCACCTCGAGGATCTCGCCGCGAACATCCGCCGTGATCTTCTTCGAAAGATCGCCGCGCGCCACGGCTGTGGTGACCTCTGCGATATTGCGGACCTGTCCCGTCAGGTTCGACGCCATGAAGTTCACGTTGTCAGTGAGGTCTTTCCACGTGCCGGCGACGCCGGGAACGGCCGCCTGTCCGCCGAGCTTGCCTTCGGTGCCGACCTCGCGGGCGACGCGCGTGACTTCGGATGCAAAGCCGTTGAGCTGATCGACCATCGTATTGATAGTGTTCTTCAGGGCCAGGATCTCGCCCTTCACGTCGACCGTGATCTTGCGTGAGAGGTCGCCTTTCGCAACGGCCGTCGTCACTTCGGCGATATTGCGCACCTGTCCCGTCAGGTTCGACGCCATCGAATTGACGTTGTCGGTGAGGTCTTTCCAAGTACCGGCCACACCCTCGACGGCGGCTTGCCCACCGAGAATGCCTTCGGTGCCCACCTCGCGCGCGACGCGCGTCACCTCCGAGGCGAAGCCGTTGAGCTGATCGACCATCGTATTGATGGTGTTCTTCAGCGCCAGGATTTCGCCCTTCACGTCGACCGTGATCTTTCGGGAAAGATCGCCTTTCGCAACGGCCGTCGTCACCTCGGCAATGTTGCGCACCTGACCCGTCAAGTTCGACGCCATGGAGTTCACGGAGTCGGTGAGATCCTTCCACGTACCGGCGACGCCACCAACCTGAGCCTGTCCGCCGAGCTTGCCTTCGGTGCCGACTTCGCGGGCGACGCGCGTCACCTCGGCCGCAAAGCCGTTGAGCTGATCGACCATCGTATTGATCGTCTCTTTCAGCTCGAGAATCTCGCCCTTCACATCGACGGTGATCTTGCGTGAAAGATCACCGCGAGCAACGGCCGTGGTCACCTGCGCGATGTTGCGAACCTGCGCCGTCAGGTTGGTCGCCATGGCGTTCACGGAGTCGGTGAGATCTTTCCATGTACCCGCGACACCGGGAACAACTGCCTGTCCGCCGAGGCGCCCGTCTGTGCCGACTTCGCGGGCGACGCGCGTCACCTCCGAAGCGAAAGCGCGCAGCTGATCCACCATCGTGTTGATGGCTTCCTTGAGCAGCAGGATCTCGCCGCGAACGTCGACCGTGATCTTCTTCGACAAGTCGCCATTGGCGACAGCAATCGTCACATCAGCAATATTGCGAACCTGAGCCGTGAGGTTGCCCGCCATTTGGTTGACGGACTCGGTGAGTTCCCGCCAGACGCCCGAGACGCCCTTCACCTGCGCCTGGCCGCCCAACTTGCCTTGCGTTCCCACCTCGCGGGCGACGCGCGTCACCTCGGATGTGAACACGGAGAGCTGCTCGATCATCGCATTGACGAGCTTCGCCGAGCGTAGGAATTCGCCCTTGAGAGCGCGCCCGTCGACCTCCAGCTCCATGGACTGTCCGAGGTCGCCCTTCGCGACGGCACCAATCGTGCGCGCGATTTCGGTCGTCGGCCGCACGAGATCATCGAGCAGCGTGTTGATGGAATCGACTTTCGCCGCCCACTCGCCACCCATCCCCTGCAGCGACATGCGCTGCCGGAGACGACCTTCTCTACCGACCGTCACGCTCAAGCGGGTCAGGTCACGCCAGATGCGCTCTTGGTCGCTGATGGCTTGATTGAATGCTTCCGCTATGCGCGCATCGGTCCCGTCCCAGTCCAGCGGCAGGCGCGCGGAGAAGTCACCCTCGCGAAATGCAATCATCGCGGACAGAATTCTGCGAGATCGGGCTTCTGCTCCTTCCACTCTGCTCGACGGTGTCGCGAGTTCACTGGATGCGGCAGTCTCCGGCTTCCTACGTGAACGGGGCAGAGTGGTGTCGGTCATGTTCTCACCGCGACAGTAGAATGCTCACTTCGTGCGAGACAGCGCGGCGTTCACCGCGCGCCGTCACGGCTCCATCCAGGTGCATCAGCGGCGGCTACCGCTGGCTACTGAGATTGTCGAAGTGTCCCTCTCGAAGAATTGCCTAAGCCCTGCACGCGCGCAAGCGACGGCATGCAATAACTTATTGAATCCAATAGGATATCTACGGACCCAGTTTAGATAAACGCTTGAAGTCGGCTTTAGTTCCATTCAGCCGACGGCAGGGCTGGTCAGGATCGGCCGACGCGAGAATGTCTCCAAGCGCGGCTGCGCACGCTTTACGCTGGAGCGCGAGGAACGGAACGCCGCCGATACCCGTGCGTTCGTCGAGGAAGACCTCAGCCAGGAGCAATCACATGGCGAGCAGGGACATTGAGCACGAAGCGCGAGAAGGGCGCGAGCATCGCGGCGTGAGCGGCACATTCATCGCAGTTTGCGCGGCGATCATATTGCTGGCGATTGCATTCTTCGCAACCTACGAACCCACGGGCAACACATTCACGGAGTGGCCACGAAATGCGACCGCTCCGCAGCCTCAGTCGGAGCCCGCCGAGCGAAGGCCATGAATGCAACGCCGCTCGACGCATTCCATCTCCTCGGCTGTGTGAGATAAACAGATGTCGATCCATGAACTCGTTGCGGAAATCCGGGCCGCGGCAGGAAGCCTTCTCACTGCCGCGGCAGCGGCGGAGGATGGGGATCTGGCTGCTGCAGAGATTGGCGTCGAAGATGCTTTATTTCGCGCGCAAAGCATTCTTCCGCGCTTGCAGTCTGCGGCAATGGACACGCCGTCTGCGCCACCACCCGGCGATCCCTCGACTAAGTGATACGGACGAGGCGATGTGCGGCCATTGACCGTAAGAGTTCGCTTCGCCGGTGTCGGAACAAACTGATTTGGACGCACGTTGGTTGGCTACACAGCAGTCCAATCAGAGGAGTGAGAAGGATGGCTATCAGCACATCTGAAATCCGCGAACACATGAAAGTCGTAGGTTCTGACGGTCAGCACGTTGGAACGGTCGATCGTGTGGAAGGTGACCGTATCAAGTTGACGAAGTCGGATCCGGCCGCCGGCGGGCAGCATCACTATATCGATCTGTCCGAAGTCGCGAAGATCAAGGGTGGCGAAGTCTGCCTGTCGTCGAAGGCGGAAGAAGCAAAGCAGCGCTTCAACTGAGCCTTGGAAAACCACGAGCGCGGCGCCTGCCTATGGTGCCGCGCTGTGCCGTCCCTCATATCGAAGTCTGCAGTCGCTTGCCAATTCAGCGATGGCGCAGATAACGAGGCGGATGTCCGCCTGGTCCCTGTTGCGCAATGTCGAGTCCTTGTTCATAGACTGGACGTCGATGTTCCGGCCCTCGATGGGGGTGTTGGAAATCGTGGTGCGCGGTACGATCATGTATCTCGCGCTGTTCATTATCCTTCGTTTCGTTGCGAGGAGACAGTCCGGCCGCTTCGGTACGGCCGACCTGCTCGTTGTCGTACTCATTGCAGACGCGGCTCAGAACGCGCTTGGAAAGGAGTATCAATCGGTCACTGAGGGCATTGCGCTGGTGCTCACGATCGTCGCGTGGGAGCGTATTCTCGATTGGCTGTCGTGGCGCTATCCGGCGCTTCGCCCTTGGCTACAGGCTGAGCCCCTCAAGCTCATCTCCGGCGGTCAAATGCTGAAAGAGAACATGCGCCGGGAGATGTTGAGCGAGGAGGAGCTGCTTGCGGGCCTGCGGGAGCAAGGCGTCGACGACATCAAGTTCGTCAAGGAGGCGTACGTCGAGCAAAGTGGCCACCTGAGCGTCATCACGACCGAGCGCTATCGCGCTGGGTGGGTGTAGCGCTCAGGAGGGCTGGGGACAACTAATATGGAAACTATCAGTCCGTGTCGGGGAGCGCCCCTCGGAAAGCGCGGCGTGCATGTTCCCCCGGGATCAGGTCTTTGCAAAGACGCCGTCGGTGGGGCCTCATTGAAAGTGCGATCGCGAGTAAGCCGCCGTTCCAGCGCCCCGTTCGGTGAGGCGCTGCGGCCAACGTGCGCGGCGGCGCGGTCTGCGCTTGGCGGCCGATCGGAAATAACGTCGTCGGCTGTCCTTTCACAAAGAGGAACGCATTGGCTCGGTCACAGGCCTCTGATATCATTGTGATAATGGAGATGCGACAGGCCGTGCTGTACTTGCTGTGCGGGAAGATTGCAGCCGGTAAATCGACGCTCGCTCGAAAACTCGCGCAACGTACTGCAACGATTTATAGGCTTGGACGACGGATGTCGATCCTCTTTCCCTCAGAGAACGAAACCATTGAGGAATTCGCGGTTCTGTCAGCGCGGCTGCGCAATGCCATTGGCCCGCATATTGTTGCAATTCTGCGAGCAGGCCTATCTGTGGTGTTGGACTTCCCAGCAAACACCGTCGAGTGGCGCCTTTGGATCTGTCGTTGGCTGAGGAAGCTGGCGTTGCCAATGAGCTGCACGTGCTCGACGTTTCCGACCATGAATGCAAGCGCGACTGAAAAAGCGCAATGCGAGCGGCTCGCTGCGCTGGGCAGCAACAATCGCTACCGCCGGCCCTTCCCTTGACCGCCCCCGCTCCCAGGTCCAATGCCTTGACCGCCTCCATTCCCCGGTCCAATGCCTTGACCGCTCCCGTTCCCAGGTCCGGCCCCAGTGGCTTGGCTGCTGCTCACCGAAGCTCCAGCGTGCCCATAACTAAGTTGCCCATCACGGCGCTCTTTGCGGAAGCAATCGTCACGCGGATCCGGCGGCATCGTCCGCCGCCGGTGCGCGCATTGCGCATCCAGCTTTTCTTGCAAAGAAACGTCGCGGCCGGATGCTTCATCCTGTTTGCCCTGGGCAATTGCGTGACCTAAAAAACCATCCGCGGAACCGAGGACCGCAACTGTTAGGAGTATCCTGAACATGGTCCGCCTCCATTGCTGTACGTCCTGTCCAGAGCCCACGCAAACCTGACGAATTTGCGGCACCAAGACTTGGCCTGAAGCACCGCTGACTTTCGGACGAGCAGAGTGACAAGCTGGACACATCCATCATTTGCGCCAGAACGACGGCGCATAGCTGAAATTTGGCGGGCCGCCATTTCCGGACCTTTGCACCCCAACAAAGCCAACAGGCCAGCGCGGCGTTGTCGACACCGTCGGCACGGGCTGAGCAGCTTTGCTGCTGAAAGTCTCAAGTACTTTGGACGCTGTTGCGCCATTTGTAGCTGCAGGCTTCTTCGATGAAGGCGAGAGCCGCTGGAGGCAGGGCGCGGCGTGCAACGGTGACTACCGACACCGTGCGCACGACTTCTGGGTTTGCCACGAGACGGTGGCGGATCCCGGGATGAGCGGCTGAGTATTCCGGAAGAAAGCAGATACCCATCCCCGCCGCCACCATCGTCATAATCCAATCTTCCCGCTCGCTTCGAAAACCTCGATGAAAGTGAACCCCGAATTCACTGCAGAGCTCGAACAAATAGTCACGGTATTCGCAGTTCACGCGTGACAGATAAGTTTGGTCACGGACGTCAGTCAGATGCAGCGTGGTCCGCTGCTCGAATGGATGCCCGACCGGAAACGCCAGCCCGAACCCCTCGCGATAAACCGGCATTACTTTTAGACGCGGATCGAACGCATTTGGCTGCGCCATCAGCGCCACGTCGAGCGAGCCGTTGAGCAAGAGCTCAGCCAAGCGCGCAGGTACGTTCTCGATGACTGTCACCTCCACACCGGGGTGGCGCTCATGAAACGCGGCTAGAAACGCGACGGCCCGATGGTGCACATCGCTCCTAGTGTCAGTTGCGCAGCCTCAAGATTCAAGAAGCTGCGAGCGATTGTCCGTGCGTGGTCCCTGCGCTCCAGTACGTCCCTTAGGTGGGGGCACATGAGCCGCCCAAACTCGGTCAGCTCCACGTGTCCCTTGTCCCGGCAGAACAACTGGCCACCAAGCTCGGCTTCGAGTTTCTGGACGGCGCGAGTGAGGGCTGGTTGGGTGACGTGGCAGTGCTCGGCGGCGCGATGGAAATTGAGTGCCTGGGCGACTGCCAGAAAATATCGAATCTCGGTCAGTTCCACGAGGGCAGCTCCTGATGTCAAGGAGGCATCGGTGCGATCACTTAACGGCATTTCCGAAGCGATTGCGAGAGTATCACGATGTTTCAGGCACCTTCACGTGCGTGTTGGCCAACGTGTCGGTGCTACGTCTCAGTAAAGTGAGGAGGAAGCGTCGTGCTCGACACAGCAAAAATCGCCAATCTAAAGGCTACGCTGCGCGGTGAACTTATCGAGCCGAAGGACCCTACCTACGAGGAAGCACGCGCGCTTTACAACGGCATGATCGATAAGCGGCCGCTAGCTTTAGCCCGTTGCATCGACGTTGCAGACGTGATCGCTGTCGTAAATTTCGGACGCGACGAGGGCCTCCCTATCGCCATCCGGTGTGGAGGCCACAATGGGCCTGGCCTCGGTAGTGTGGACAAGGGCTTGGTCATCGACTTGTCGCAGATGAAAGGCGTCCGTGTTGACCCAGAGCGTCGCACCGCTCGGGTCGGTGCAGGTTGCACGCAGGGTGACGTCGATCACGCCACCCATGCTTTTGGCCTGGCCGTCCCAGCGGGCATCATATCGACCACAGGCATCGCCGGCCTGACGCTTAGCGGCGGCCATGGCTACCTGTCACGCAAGTACGGCCTAACTATCGACAACCTTCTCGAGGCCGACGTCGTACTGGCCGATGGTAGCTTCGTGACTGCTAGCAAGGAGAAGAACGCCGACCTGCTGTTCGCGCTCCGCGGCGGCGGCGGCAACTTCGGCGTCGTGACCAGCTTCCTGTTCCAGCTCCACCCGGTGAGCACTGTGTTTGCCGGGCCGATCGCGTGGGACCAGCAGCACGCCCGCACCATCATGCAGCACTATCGGGAGTTTCTGCCAACCGCGCCGGAAGATCTCGGCGCTTTCATTGGATTGAAAACGGTCCTCTCTTCGGCCCCGTTCCCCGAGGAGCTATGGGGCAAGCGCATCTGCCTGCTGATGTCCTGCTACAACGGCACCGAGGAGGAGGGCAAAAAAGCTTTGGCGCCGCTGCTCGACGCGCTTCCCGAGCCGTGGTTCAACTGGATGGGTACGATGCCTTATCCCGGCGTGCAGAGCATGTTCGATGGTCTCTACCCCAAAGGCATGCAGTGGTACTGGCGCGGTGATTTCGTCAAGACACTTCCCGACGCGGCAATCGATGCGCATCTCATACAGGCAGCGAAGACGCCGAGCGAGTTGTCGTTAATGCATCTCTATCCAATTGACGGAGCAGTCCACCGTGTTGGCAAAGATGCTACGGCCTGGAATTGCCGAGATGCGACTTGGTCGATGGTCATTGCGGGCATCGACCCGGACCCTAAGAACGCGGGGCGCGTGACGCAGTGGACAAAAGCGTACTGGGAGGCCGTACACCCGTTCGACCTGAGTGGCGCCTATCCCAACTTTATGATGGATGACGAGGGTGACGGCCGCCTCAAGGCGACCTATGGCGAAAACTACGCGCGCCTGGCAATGGTAAAGAAGAAGTACGATCCGACCAATTTGTTCCGTGTGAACCAGAACATCAAACCTGCTTCCTGAACTTCCGTCCGGTCATTGCATTCGCTCGTTCGCGATGCCTGTCTTTGTTCGCCAGAGCCAAGGCGGCTGGTCGTGCAGCATCCGGCTGAATAAGAGACCGTGCCACAACATAAAAGTTGGCCATCAGGTGGTCCCAAGATAGGACAACGGCATCGATACGCCTGTCCGGGATCATAAGCCCGCCCGGTAGCAATTTGACTGCTTGCGACGTTGCAGGTCCGCTGGGCAGCTTTCACAGCCCTTTGAGCCTTTAGGTATCCGCTACCTTCTCCAGCTTGGCAATAAGCGCGTCCACCCGAGCAATCTCGTCGTTGATTTGCTCTAAAGTCTTGGCTGTGATGTCCATGCCATCTTTGTGCAGGGTCAATGTGCCCGACGAGAACAAGTCGAACTGGCGCTGGCGCTCTATCCGCTCGCGCCCCAGGTAGGCTAGGAACGCCACCTTTAGCTCTTGCTTTGACGTCATGGGGCGCCTCCATGCCTTTAGCAAAGCATGGCTCAAAGATGGTCCGTTAGAATGCCAAGGTCAACCCGCCACCACCACGGTTTGTTGGCTGTCTGGCCTCGCCTTTGACGGCGGCGCACCTGCCCCTGACCGCAAAAGCGCGCCACGGCATGGCCGGAAAGCTCAGGCAGCTATCATGGTGGAAGACAGACCTCGCTCAAAAGGATCCATCGCCGCTTCAATGACGCGGCGGCGTCTGTAAAAATGTTAGAGCGCCTTATCGCAAACCGTGAGGCGGCCGTGCGCTACCTTGCGGGTCTTGCTGCGCGAAGCTGAGGCGAAGAGGGAAGTGGCGCGAGCAGGGCACGAAAATGCGGGTGTTCGAAACTTCCTCGCCCGTGAGTAGCAATCTCCCCGCAACCGCTTATGGCTAGGTCTAAGTGAGATAAGCGAAAGCCATTATGGCGACGGCGAGTGCGCCTCCAATGGCGAAGTAGAATATGACTGGTCCCTGCGACGGGTCGGGCGACGGCCTTAGAGGAGGCCGCGCTCGTTCTTCCATTCGCCGTTGCTCAGGGGTCGGCGGATGTCCCGCGGCTTCATCGTCCGTGCCAAGGGGCGCCGCCGCGGGGTCCGGGTAGGCGACCTTTTCGCCGGTCCGCTCGCTGCTGATATCGGCGCGGATGCGGTCGACGGTGGGCGGCTCGGGTGTTCGCTTACGCTCCGGCATGATTCGAGAACGCACTGGAGGGGAGAACGTTGCGGCGGAACAATTCAAATCCCGTCTCGGTAAACCCCCGACTTTCGGCAGAAAGTCTTACTTCTTTCCAAGAAGCACCTGAGCTCTAAGCGTGATCGATTCACGAACTGCGTCGGCAAATTTCTGAAGGAGCCAAGGCAGAGTAACCTCGACGCGGACCGCCTTATCGCCAACGAGCAAGTTTCCGGTGACAGCCTGGCCGAAGGCCTTGAGCCGGAAGTCCATGCGTTCACCTGCCCATTGCTCATGCTCAAGTTTAAGGACAGGGAACATTTGAACTGTCCGCCCAAGTGCCGGCCGAAGTCGGCGAACGACTTCATCCTTGCTGAGCGAGTGGGAAACAGTGACGATCAGTGGTTCCATGTGATGTTCGCCCAAAGCGTGCCGCGGATTGGCATCGATCTTTTAACGGGCGGCATCAGTACAAGTTCCGGGATAGATTACCGTACCATACTCAGCCGCTTTCCACCCTGGGCGGGCTTAGACATCCATGTGAGGAGCTTCAGCTGGCATGACGATCAGAGCCCTTTCGTGTACGACGCTCTCCACATGTCCGTGATGGGCGTATGCTCCATGCCTTTCATCTGGATTATGATGGCCTCCGAAGGCTGCCGTGACCTCGCTGCGTATTCGCGCGTCTCACGATCGTCGCCTCCGACGATAACCGGACTCGCTCCACGCCGACAGGCTACGGTACGGCTATTTCGTGCGCTTCCAGCCTGCGCAGGCTGTCCCGCCGATCTGGGCCCCAGCAACGCACATCTTCATCTCGTCTCTTAAGATGGAGACGCTTCGCCTTTGACTTTGTCCGTCACAGCCCGGGACGGTGCTTCCGTCAATCCGTGAGATGAACGCCCCGTCCTGTTCGGCGACAGACCAACTTCCGGTAGGGCGTTGCTCCCTGCCCGATCGCCTTGTTCTCATGGTCTGTTCCTGCCATCGCGTTGTTGGACGCGAACTTGGTACGTCCGTACGAAGCGATGGTCGCGAACCGACCGTTGCCGCCATAAATCGCAATTCCTTTGGATTTGATCCAAATCGCTGGATCTTCTTTCCATCTTGCTCGACCCACTGCTCTGAGAGTGACCACGTACCTACCGTTCGCTGCCTGAGTTCCAAGGCCGTGTTGAAAGAACATTGCGTCATCTCCCATGGTGTCCATGGCCTGATTTAAATATTTGCATTCAAATCAAGAGAGGGCCTAAAAGGGTGCCTGATCTCAACGGGTGGAGCGCGTACATGGCTACGAACGGCAGACTTTCGGATAAGCAGGTGGTGGCGTGGTTCGCGGAGCTGGACTTTGACCGGCAAGCATCCCTGCTCGACAGCCTGAGCAGAATGCACCAGGAAGCGAAAAGTACCCGCATTAACGTGTTGCGCCGTGAACTCGCTGCATTAGAGAATGGCAATACTAACGGCACGTCGAAGAGCACGAAGAGCAGCAAGAGGAAAAGGAACGGCAAGGTTAAACTGGCGGGCATTAAATACCGCGACCCGGCGACAGGCGAGACGTGGGCCGGTCGCGGACGCATGGCGAGCTGGCTTGCAGCCAAGCAAAAGGCTGGCGAGAAAATCACCAAATATCTCGTGAAATAGGTACTGCCGAGACGCGCGAGTGCATTCCTTTAAAGGGCGCAATCTCTCGCAACAGCATGAACGGCGTCGGGTCCCGACGCCGCAATAGTGCCCAGTGATCCGGCGGGCGATGATCAAGTCCGTGGTCCTTCCCACTCTATGATATCGAAACGAGCAAAGCCCTAGATGCGGATCATCAACACCTTGGTCTCGCAATCCGTTGGTCGATCAACTAGTGGGAAATGATCATGCGAAACGCGATTTCTGCGCGAGCGCCTTTACCGCGCGCAGGTATGTCGAGGCGATGGGGCAAGTCGAGATGCGCGACCCATCGCCCAAATCGTGCGCGATTCCGAGCATCCCGCCGGTAGGCGCACGCGCGCTTTCTGGCACAGTTTCCCGACGGACCGGGAGTGGGGGAAGGGGACCCGCTCAGCAGGAGGGAGCGGGTTTGAGCTCCAGCCGTAATGCCGCTCTTGCCGGAACCGAGGCCCCGTGATGACGCCTGCCGATGTCGCGGCATGGGCTAACGTTCCGATGGATACGCCCATCATCACCTTGGCCGCGCGACTCGTCTGCTCGAAGTGTGGCCTGCCGGCCAGCGACTTTCGCGGCCATAATCCAACGCGAGGCTTCGCGAGGGCGGGGTGGGCGCCGCCGCGCCACCGCCATCCGGAACTTTCTCTCTGCTTCCTTGTTGAAAGCGACAGGAGGAGCATCCCATGCCGACACCTGATGAGCTCAAGAGCAAATTTTGGAAGGCACTTAAATCAGACATGACGATGATGATCGGGCTTGACGGCATTGAGGATGGACATGCCCGCCCAATGACGGCGCAGATCGAGGGCGAGAGCGGCCCAATTTGGTTTTTTACGTCAAAAGAGAATGCGCTTTGCAGCAAGGCGGGTGACGGGGAGCGTGCGATAGCGACCTTCGCTTCGAAGGGACACGATCTGTTTGCGACCATACATGGCACGCTGAGGGAGGACACCGATCGTGCCGCTATAGATAGACTTTGGAATCGTTATGTTGCCGCTTGGTACGAGGGCGGAAAAGACGATCCAAAACTTGCGTTGTTACGTCTGGATCCGGAACGGGCAGAGATATGGCTCGACGCATCGAGTGTTGTGGCAGGGATAAAGATGCTGCTCGGCGGCGATCCCAAGTCCGACTATAAAGACAAAGTTGCTAAGGTCGACCTGCGCTAGGCCGTGCGAGGCAGCCCTTGCTCGAATTGCGCGTGGCTCCGGCGGTGGGCAGATGGCCTAGATCGCGCTCGTTGTCTGCGGGCATCGTTCGTTCACTCTGCACTTTTGCCGAGCTACCCGCAGCGAATATCCAGCGGCCCCAGCCCGCACCAGTAGATGTGCGACATCGTCTTTCCCCAATCGTATCGAGCCGCGCTCAGCACACATCTGTCGATCAAGGGGGGCGGGCGTCGGTTCTCGGCAAATAATACGATCTCTGGCGACCGACGGACTACGCACTTGGCCGATAGGCCCTGGCCTGGAGCAGAGCTTCGCTTTCGAAACATTCTAGCGCAAGTTTTTGCGCCAATAGAACATCCCCTTGCGCAAGCTCGCCGCTGGGTACAAAGCACCATTTCGTCGTGCAAACACCGTCAGTGTCGAACTCATCGATATTGATGGCAGTAAGATTTCGGACCACATAGCGACGTCCGGTGTCGCTACCGATTACCTCGAAGCGGCCGAAAGCATCGAATTGCGCACGTTGCGTGCAATTGAGATGAGAGCGTAAGAGTTCATAGGCTCTCTGCTCGGCGAGGCGGCGCTCTTTAAACGGCTGAAACAGCCGAATGAATATCCGCGAAAGTCGCACGGGTTAGCCGCCACGAAGCGGGGGGATGAACAGGGTTTCCTCGATGTTCGGATCAAACCCGGACAACAGACGCCCGGGCCCCCCGGACTCTCCTGGCACGACAGCGCGAAATCCCTTGGCCGCAAGATCCTTGAAGCGGGCTTGTGCGTCGGCCAATGATTGCAGGTCGGCTTTATCGAAGAAATGGCGGCTGTCACCTTGGGAATCCATCACTATCTGGACCGACATTTGAATGTCTCCTCGCCTACCGTTGCGCAGGCAACGTTGCTATTGGCTCCATCGTTCCATTGGGCGCGTGCGGTTTTTGTAAGCCCGACGTGGATCGCGCAGGTACAACCAGCAGTCGGAATGTTGCCACGAAGGCGCGATCGAGCAGGACGGCACTGTTCGTCCACGGTCACCCTCCGGAAGGACTGGGTGTATCTGGCCGTTCTCGAGGCTGTTGGCCATGGCTGCCCGCTCTCGGATTCGTCTTCGCCATGATTTGATGTCCTAAGCAACGCAATGCAATAGTTGGCCATGTTGGACAGCCCGGCAGTCGGATGATGGTTGGGGCTTTTTGATGTGCGCGTCCGGCCCGCAGTCTCGCGGTTGTTTCGCTTAAACGGTGGGCTTCTCAAGGCGCAGGCGCGTTACAGCCAAAACGATCCGTCAAACACTGAGTGCCGCGTAAACCTCGCTGAGAGTTGTGCGTTCAGCCTTGCTGAATGTCACGCCGCCGAACCTAAAAAGCCGCCTTCTCTCGGGGACGGCTCAAAAAGTTGCGATGGACGCCGACGATCTTCCATTGGAGGGGGCAGGACGTCAGAGCGGCGGACATCGCTCCTGCGGACGTTTTATTGACTAAGGGCAACTGCTACGCCGCGGCTAATGCGAGCTGCAGTGTCGGGGCTTGGGGGGCATGGTCGAGGTCGTCGGACGCGGTGCGTCGACCGCCGCGCTGCCAGTGAAGCGATGCCATCAGGAGATCAATGTCGAGCGTGTGTTGGTACTATAGCTCGGCGAGCGCGCGCCAAGTAAGGCAGTCCGCGCCTCGCTACTCGAAAATATGCGACGGTGACCAGCTGCATTTTATCTGGGCGCCGGATTGGCATCAAACTCTAGCGATCCTGAATCTCCTCCTGAGATCCATTGGCTAAGGTGCGGAGCATTGCTGCTTCCTCCTGAAGTTGATCGACACGAACATTAAGCAGGTCCCGAATGCTGACCATGCCGCAAGCGCGGTTGCCGTCGACCACTGGGATATGACGGATGCGGTGTCCATGCATGGCCGAGGCAACTTTTGCCACGTCATCGTCAGGTGAGCAGGTAATCACGTTCCTCGTCATAATCTCGGATACGGGCAAACTGGAAAGTTCGGTTTTGTGAATGCACAGGCTGTAGGCAACATCTCGTTCTGACACAACACCATCGATGGTGATGCCGTCGTCACTCACGACCACTGCGCCGATGCGCCGCTCACGCAGAAGTCTCGACAGTGCCCCAACACTGTCCGATGGCCTGATTGTCACAACTAAGGAGCCTTTGCGCTTCAGAATCTCCAACACATTCATGCGCTCGCTGTCCTCCCTCGCATTTACTCAGTGCTAGCTAAATCGTAGCGCTTGTCATCCCGAGACGCCAGCCTTCGAAGGTGTCCACGTACAACGCCTTTACGAGAAACCCATCTATCGAGCAGAACACGTGGTCGTTACTCGGACTGAGGTGAGGCGCAGTGATCCGCGGACTTCGGGCGGCCGTTTAAAGTGGGTAGACGACAACTGACCGCGCGTGTGTGCCAGAGGGTGGACGCATAACTCAGCGGAGACCGCCAAAGGAGGCTCGAGTCTGTCGAATGGTGTGATGCACGTCATCGACACCGTCATTCTGCCGCCCAAGAAACGAGCTAATGTCGCTACCAGGCATCATTGAACCGCGCTTGAGACACTCTGACGGCAAAGACAAATTAATTCTCATCACAATGGACAGGCGGTTTCCGACCTAGGCCAACGCAAGATCCCCCTGCGTCTTGTGGTTGGGATGCTCGGCGATCATTGTTGATACGACGCGGAGCAGCAGCGGCTGCAGATGTTTGGTGCGGGCTCGGAACTCTCTCTCGGCATTGATCCCGGATTTGCGCCCGACATAAAGACGAAAGGTCGCGCTCCCCCGCGCGACCTTTCCTAAGAGGGTCGAACCCTGACTATAGGAGTCGGGCAGCCCCCTCGTGTGGCCGGCCTGAAGGACAGCACCGAGAAGTTCGAACCACAGGATGGAGATATCGCAGAGCTGAGGCTATCACATCCCCCGTTTGTGGGAGGAAAGCGGCAGCACGCAAATCGTGTCTCGGACAGTACGCTTCTGATCCGGCTTGGGGCATCATTCACGACACGATGTGGCCACGCCCCGAGTTTAGAGCATTACCAGAATTCCCGGTCAGGAAGTCATCACTCTCGCGGAGCGGGCCCTTGTGCGCGTATTGTCGATGAGGTCGGCGAGTTTGATAAGTTTGGCTCCCCAGGGTGCTCTTCCGATGCGCCATGCGCTCACGGTCATCCGCGCTTTGCGGTTGCCCTTCTCAGCGTCGGTGAGCCGATAGGCGATTTCGCCAACCTCGGCGCCTAACGCTCCAATGACTACTTGGATTGTCGTCGGCGTGTCTGGCTTCGATCAGCTTTTTCGACTCTTCGGCATCCTCGTGCTCTTCCATATACGAAATGAGCACGTCGGCGCCTTCGCGCGCGTAGGCAATAGTAACGTCGCGGCCGATGCCACTCTCGGCCTGGAATTCATCCGGTATCACCACGGGTGTCATTGGCGCTCTCAGTTCCGGCTCGTTCCACTGGCAAGGAACTGGGGTGGCCGCGTGCGCGCCATGAGCGGGAAAAATCGCCTTATATGCCAGATGTTGGTCGATCAACAGCAAGCCCAATCAAGGAGAAACAAAATGCGGTGTCTGGGAGGAGCGAGCTACTCGCCTCGTCAGATCGCGGCGAATAATGCCGGGGCGGTCCGAGGAAGCTGCTCGGAGGTGCACTGCCGCGGAGCCTTGTCGGGGCGCCATCGCAAAAGCCGTGTTCCGTGGCGGAAGCGGCGACCGGTGACATGGTCGTACAGTACTTCCACGACCAGCTTCGGTCGCAGCGGCCGCCAGTCGGCAGACCGTTCATTGCTCCAGCGACTCGGTCCGCCGGGTGCATCCCCTGTAAATCCCGGCGGAGCTATGAGCTTTTCAAGCCGCCTCGTCAGAGCGGGCTTATCTCGATCTGAGAGGGAAGACGTAAAGCCGACATGATGCAGAAGGCCTGCGCTATCATAGAGGCCCAGCAGCAGGGATCCGACATGGCGGCCGCCTGTTTCATAGCGGAGGCCTCCAACGACGCAGTCCGCCGTGCGCTTGTTCTTGATCTTGAGCATGGCCCGCTCCCCAGGGCGATAAGCAAGATCGAGGCGCTTGGCAACGATCCCGTCGAGTGCAGTATGCCGGCCTTTGAGCCAGCGCTGTGCCGCCGCAAGCTCCTGGGTGAAGGGAGTGAGCGCAAGCCCTGGGGCCCCATCAAGGGCGTTGAAGAATGCCTCCAATGCCGCGCGACGCTCGATGAATGGGCGGCCCAAAAGCTCTGCCTTCCCTGAGCGCAGGCAATCGAAGGCTACGAGCGTAGCCGGCGTTTCCGCCGCGAGACGCTTGATACGGCTCTCGGCCGGGTGAAGGCGCATCTGCAAAGCATCAAAGTAAAGCTCACCCTCAAGCCGGATAATCAATTCTCCGTCGAGCACAAAACGCTTGGATTTGATTGCCCTCAGGTTGGTCAGCAACTCTGGAAAGAAGCGCGAGAGAGACTTACCTGATTTTGCCTTGAGCTCGGTGTCGGCTCCATCACGGTAAGCGAGGCAGCGAAAGCCGTCCCATTTGGGCTCATATTGCCATCCCTCCTCCCTCGGAAGCGCATCGACGAGTCGCGCCTCCATTGGGACGAGCGCATGGAAATCGAATCTGTCTGACGTGCGGCGAGGTGGTTGCATGAGCGCGGCCTCAAATTCTAGGGCTCCACTGCCCCGTGGCTTTCGTGTGGGAACGCGCAGAGGCTGGCCGCGATGTTGCAGCTCTTCCGCCAATTCGGCCACCCGTGCGGGTCGCACGCTGCCCACTTTGCTTATCGTCAGAGCCGCCGTTTCAGGCCGCCTTGCGCGCACGCTTCCTGCGCTTGCGCGCAGGAGCCGTCTTCCTTTCGTCGGACTTTGTTTTCAGTGCCGCGGCTTTCCGGCCTTTGACGCTCTGGCGTAGGGCGTCCATGAGGTCGATGACGTTGCCGCGGTCCTCCCGTTGGGGGGGCACCTCGATGGTCTTGCCGGATGCCTTCCTCTTCACGAGCTTGCGCAGGGCCAGCTCGTATTCGTCTTTGAATTGCGAGGCATCGAAGCGGCCCGCCTTACTATCGAGGATGTGGCTCGCGAGCTCGATCATTTCCTTGGCAATGCGCGGGCTCGGGATGCCCTTGAAGAACTCGGCTTCGTCGCGCACCTCATAGTCGTAGCGCAGGGTCGTCCCGAGCATCCCTTTGCCCCACGCCTCGACGGCGAGAATATGCTCGCGGTTCGCGAAGACAATGCGGGCAAGTGCAACCTTGCCTTTGTCCTTCATGGCGTCTCGGATGACGGTGAAGGCCTCCTCGCCGCCTTTGCCCTCGGGGACGATGTAGTACGGGCGCTCGTAATAGCGCTTATCGATATCTTCCTCGGGAACGAACTTGTCGATGTCGATGGTATGCGTGCTCTCGACCTCGACGGCCTCCAATTCCTCCGGCTCGATCTCGACATACTTGCCGCTCGGGAGCTCGTAGCCGCGGCCCTTATCGTCCTTGTCGACGACCTTCCCCGTCTCCTTGTCGACCATCTGCTGGCGCAGGCGGTTACCGGTTTTGCGGTTGATCTGGTGGAAGTTGGTTTTCTCGGCCTGCGAGGACGCTGGGTAGAGCGCCACCGGGCAGGTCACGAGTGAGAGTTTGAGATAACCTTTCCAGTACGCGCGGCGGGCAGCCATCGAACACCTCCGGATGATTTCCCGCAAACGCTAAGGGAATGTTTTCGTTCCGCCTTTAGTGGAACGGACCGTCGCTACAGCCCGTTAGGTTCAAGCGGGAAACGTGGGAGCATCATGGCCAAGAGCAAACTAGCCCTCTACCAGCAGAAGCGGGACTTTACGAAAACGGCGGAGCCGAGCGGCAGGGAGCCGATCGCCCCCGCCGAGTATCCGCGCTTTGTGATCCAGAAGCACGCGGCGACGCGGCTGCACTACGACCTGCGCCTCGAAGTAGACGGCGTGTTCAAATCATGGGCGGTGACCAAGGGCCCGTCTCTCAATCCTGGTGAGAAGCGACTTGCCGTCGAGACCGAAGATCATCCGCTCGACTACGGGGATTTCGAAGGCAGGATACCGAAGGGTGAATATGGCGGCGGCACCGTCATGCTTTGGGATCGCGGGTTCTGGGCCGCGGATGGCGACGCCGCCAAGGCGCTGCGCAAGGGCGAGTTGCGCTTCACCCTCGTCGGCGAGAAGCTGCAAGGCAGCTGGGTGCTCGTGCGCCTCCGCAATGACCGCGAGGGCGGAAATCGAACCAACTGGCTTCTGATCAAGCGACATGATGGCTATGAGAAGGATGATGTCGACATCCTCGCCGAGGACCGATCTGTCGCGTCCGGGCGCAGTATGGATGAGATTACCGCCGGCAAAGGCCGCAAGCCCAAGCCCTTCATGCTCGACAAGGCCAAGCGCTTTAATGCGGACGCCGTGTGGCATTCGAACCGCGGCGATGGCAAAGTCGAACGGGCAGCGAAAAAGGCTGAGAAGCGGAAAGGGAAATCAGGCAAGGGCGCACCTATGCCGCCTTTCATCGCGCCGCAGCTTTGCAAGAGCGTCAGCCGGCCACCTTCGGGCCAGGACTGGGTGCATGAAATCAAGCTCGATGGCTACCGCATGCAGCTGCGCGTGGAAGATGGCGACGGCACCATGCGCACGCGCAAAGGCCTCGACTGGACGCCGAAGTTCGCGGCAATCGCGCAGGGAGCTTCTAGCCTGCCGGATTGTCTGATCGATGGCGAGGTGGTTGCACTCGACCCAAATGGCGCGCCGGATTTTTCGGCGCTGCAAGCAGCCCTGTCCGAAGGTCGTTCCCATGACCTGATCTACTTCGTGTTCGACCTGCTGTTCGAGGCCGGCGATGATCTGCGCGACCTGAAGCTGACTGCCCGCAAGGAGCGCCTCGCCGCCCTCCTCGCGCGCAAGGGTCCGCATCACCGCCAGATCCGCTATGTCGAGCACCTCGCAGAGCCGGGCGATGCGGTGCTCAAATCCGCATGCAACTTGCAGCTCGAAGGGATCATCTCCAAGCGTGCCGACGCCTCGTACCGTTCGGGCCGCACCGAGACGTGGATGAAATCCAAATGCCGCGCCGGTCATGAAGTTGTCGTCGGCGCGTGGAGTGGCAGCGCGACGAGCCTGCGGTCGCTCGTCGTTGGCGTCTATCGCGGCGATCACCTTGTCCATACTGGCCGCGTTGGGACGGGATTCAACTCGCGCAACACTGGCAACATCCTGAAGCAGCTCAATGCGCTCAAAACACACAAGAGCCCGTTCGGCGGCAAGGGCGCGCCGCGCAAGGGCAAGGACTGGACCTGGGTCAAGCCGAAGCTGGTCGCCGAGATCGAGTTTGCGGGCTTCACCGGCGACGGCATGGTGCGGCAGGCCGCCTTCAAGGGCCTGCGCGAGGATAAGCTGGCGGGCGAAGTCCGGGCCGAAGTGCCGGTGCCGCCAAAGGACGCCGAACTGCCCACGCCCGCGCCGCGCGCCACCCGCGTAAAGGGCGGCAGCGAATCCGTCATGGGCGTTGCCATCTCAAAGCCGGACAAACCGCTATGGCCGGCGCCCGATGATCTGACCAAGCTCGATCTGGCCCGCTACCTCGAAAAGATTGGCCCGTGGATGCTCATGCATATCAAGGGCCGTCCCTGCTCCATCATCCGCGCGCCGGACGGTATCAACGGCGAGCGCTTCTTTCAGCGCCACGAGATGCGCGGCATGTCGAATTTGATCTCGGTGACGCGTGTCGAGGGCGATCGCAAGCCCTACATCCAGATCGACCGGGTCGAGGGTCTCATCGCGGCCGCGCAAATCGCCGCTATTGAATTTCATCCGTGGAACAACCAGCCGGGCAAGCCGCCGGTGCCGGGAAGGCTCGTCTTCGATCTCGACCCCGCACCTGAGCTCGGCTTTAGCCACGTCATTGCCGCCGCCAAGGAACTGAAGGAGCGGCTCGAGGCGCTCGGTCTGGCAACATTCTGCAAGACGACCGGCGGCAAGGGCCTGCATGTCGTAACACCGCTCATCGTACGCGAAAAGGACGGGCTCGGCTGGGACGAAGCCAAGAGCTTCGCGCAGGCAATATGCGCCGCCATGGCGCAGGACAGCCCCGACAAGTACCTGATCAACATGTCCAAGGCGAAGCGCGTCGGCCGGATCTTTCTCGACTATCTGCGCAATGACCGCATGTCGACGGCGGTTGCGCCGCTTTCACCCCGTATGCGGCCCGGCGCGACAGTCTCGATGCCGCTGCACTGGAGTGAGGTGCGGGCCGGCCTTGATCCTACACGGTTCACAATGTCGAGCGTGCCGACGCTGCTCGCCAAAGGCAAGCCATGGGCTGACTACAGCGAGAGCGAGGTGCTGCTCAAGGCGGCAATCCAAAAATTCATCAAGCTGGGCAATCGCCAACGTTCGGCTTAGGGCGCCAATTTCCTGCTTCGGCCACGCATTCGCGCCAGGATGCAGGAACCGAGGCAGCCGCCCTGTGTTTGTCGTCATGACGACGCTCCGGATTTGACCATGCTGAATACTCACCTTGTCGACATCATCAAGGAAGAGCTCGGCGCGTACTGCCGCGACGTGCATCTTGCTCATGTCGCACGCGTAATCCAGGAGTCGCTTGCCTCAGCTGCGCTAGGAGCGGCGCGGGAGCCCACTGATGTGGTCGCTGCTGAAAAGGGCCGTTGAGGGGTTTTTCCAGCACAAGAGCGCGCGGCTCGGCGCGGTGCTCGCCTATTATTCCGTGTTCTCCCTCGGGCCGCTTCTTCTGATCGTCAGCGCGGTCGCAGGCTTCTTCTTTGGAGCCGACGCTGTACGCGGTTCGCTCACCTCTCAGTTTCGCAGCATTGCTCGGTGAGACTGGGAGCCAGGCGGTCGAAGCAATGTTCAAGGGCGCGGAAAGCGCGACGGGGGCGGCATTGCTGCCGTGTTCGGCATCGGCCTTCTCATCGTGGCCGCATTTGGCGTCGTGGTGCAGCTACGAGACGCGCTGAATACCATCTTCGAAACCAAAGAGCCGGACGATGCAGGCATTACCTGGTACGCCCGAGTGTATGCGCTTTCCTTCGCAGGTATCCTCGCGCTCGGCTTTCTCCTCGCGACAGCGCTCGTGGTCAGCGCGGGACTTGCGGCTTTCGCGGCATGGTTCAGCGGGTCCGACGCCCAGAGTGTGCTGCTCACGGTCATCAATTTCATCATCTCTCTTGGCGACCTGACGCTGCTGTTCTCGATGCTCTTTAAGTGGCTGCCGGACAGGGAGCTCTCGTGGCGTGAAGTTGCGGTTGGCGGCTTTGCCACGGCGCTGCTGTTCAATATCGGCAAGACAGCCATTGCCTGGTACTTCGGCACGCAGGGTCTTGAATCCACCTATGGCGCCGCCGCCTCGATCGTCGTCCTCCTGATCTGGGTTTATTACTCCTCCCAGATTGTGCTCTTCGGGGCCGAGCTCACCCAGGCCAATGCGACGCCCGAAGCGGGAGGGCGAAAGCGCTGAGACCCTCAAGGCGCGGGGCGGAAAAATCGCCAAGCTTGCAAGGCATGGCGCACGATCCAGCGGAAGCCAGGACGCGCGCGCAGTTTCGTTGCCGACGATGTCAGCGTTAGCTGCTTATGCAGGAGCCTGGAAAAATGAGGGGAGGAGTGGCAGCACGCCGTCTAACGCGGGCCGAGGACACGCAACGTCCCCTGTGCCACCACTCCCAAGAAAGAGATGAAGGTCATCTCAGACAATCGCTTTGAGGTGCGTCAAAACGATTGCAGATGCGGCACTTTGTAGATGCGAGCTGTGTTACTAAGAGTAGGAGTTGCCACGGCGGCGTAGTTGAACTCAATCCCCGAATGTGAGGCACAGCACCTAGATGTGGAACTCCTCATGGCTGGCCAAGACGGCGTATGTCGTATCGATCCTCAACCTCATGGCACTCCCTGCTGAAAGCAATGAACTGACAAGAGGATACGCCATAGCGGCCGAGAAATGCTCGCATTGCCATGCCATATCGCACGACGATATCCCGCCTCATGCGATCGTCATCCCGTTCAGGCAATTGTACACGCGGTTCCCAATTTCGATGCTGGTCGAGGCCCGAGAGCGCGGTGTGATTGCCGGGCACGATGAAATGCCAATGTTCTCGTTGACGATACCCGATGCGAACGCACTTCTTTCCTATATCGACTCACTGGCACCAAATGCTCCTGGGTATGTTCGTAACCAGAAAAATCGATAGAGCCACATGCGGACCGTCAGGCCGTTCAGCCATTGAAGGTTACATCTCCGTGTAAACCTGTTCGGCGTCCATGTCTTGCGGTGCCATTATCGCCCGAAATGAACGAAAAAATGACCCCTGAAACGGGAAACAGAAAGAACGCTGGCTCGATGCTTTACGCGAGGCAGAGGTGCGATCGGCTGGCATCTACTCTGACCTACGTTGCGCCTCCGGCCGGCATATGCTGACCACCACGCCGACGCCTAATCCGTTAGAATTCGCCTTTGCCGCTCTGAGTGAGAGAATCTTGTGATCTTCCAACGCAACCCCTCCCGCCAACGAGAGTTTGGCAAGATAGATGTTCATTCTGAGGGGAAATCATGCTCCGGAAGTTGCTTGGCGTTTTGGTGCTCACCGGGCTCGCTCAATCCGCATCGGCTCAGGATCGCATGGACTGGATGCCATGGAACCGGCCCGGCTATGCGCCGCCACCTTATGAAAGGCCCGCACCGCACGAGCGGGAGGCTATCGAGCCACCAGCGGTGATGAACCTAAGTGCGCCACCGGTCGTCCTCGACGGCGGACCTCGGCCAACAATCTCTTCTGCTTTGCCGGAGCGCGTCGCCTTTAGCAGCTCATATGCCGTTGGCACGATTGTCATCGATACCTCGGGGCGACGCCTCTATCTGGTGCAATCGCCCGAAGAAGCGCTGGTCTATCCGGTCTCGGTCGGCCGCGAGGGCTTTGCATGGACAGGGGCAGAAAAAATCAGCCGGATCGCAAGCTGGCCGGACTGGCATCCGCCGGCGGAAATGCGCGAGCGCGATCCGCGCCTCCCTGAGAAGATGACCGGTGGCGTCCGCAACCCGCTTGGTGCAAAAGCCCTTTATCTTGGAAACACCCTCTATCGCATTCACGGCACTGACAACGAGAGCACCATCGGACGCGCCTCGTCCTCCGGCTGCTTTCGAATGACGAACGGCCACGTGGTCGATTTGGCCTCGCGCGTTAGCACAGGCACCGCGGTGATCGTTCTCGACAAGCTCCCGCAAAACATCGCAGGCCTTCGTTGAGGTAAAGAAGGCGCGACGCCGGACATTGGCCGACCGAACGAATCGTGATCAAGCTGGCTCGAAGGCAGATCACTTCGGACGCGCATGATCGGAACTTCGCATCTTGAACAGCTCAATCCCGCCCAGCGGCGCTCAGTCGAGCATGGGGTGAGCGGGATTGGTGCCAATGTCGCGGGTCCGCTGCTCGTGATCGCGGGCGCCGGCTCTGGCAAGACGAACACACTCGCCCATCGCGTCGCCCATCTGCTTATGCACGGCGCCGACCCCAGCCGGGTGCTGTTACTGACCTTTTCGCGTCGTGCTGCCGCGGAGATGGAGCGACGTGCCGAGCGCATTGTGGCAGCGACGCGCGGCCAAGAATCCATTGCCGGGCGAAGCCCGATGAGCTGGTCCGGCACGTTTCACGCGGTCGGCGCCCGCCTGCTGCGTATGTACGCCAACTCGATCGGGCTCGAGCCCGGGTTCACGATCCATGATCGCGAAGATTCTGCCGACCTCATCAATCTCGTCCGCCACGAGCTCGGATTCTCAGATAAGGAGAAGCGCTTTCCCTTGAAGGGCACGTGCCTCGGCATCTACTCGCGGGCGGTCAATGCGGCGGAGCCACTCGAGGTGGTGCTGCGCAAGCAGTTTCCGTGGTGTGCCGAGTGGGAGAACGAACTACGTGAATTGTTCGATGCCTATGTCGAGGCCAAGCAGAAGCAGCACGTGCTCGACTACGATGACCTGCTTCTCTACTGGGGCGAGCTTATGCAGGTGCCCGAGCTCTCAGGTGAGATCGGCGCCATGTTTGATCATGTGTTGGTCGACGAATACCAGGACACGAACGCGCTACAGGCCTCAATCCTGCATGGCTTGAAGCCGGATGGCGCCGGCCTCACGGTCGTTGGTGATGATGCCCAAGCTATCTACGGCTTTCGTGCCGCCTCAGTGCGCAACATCCTCGATTTCCCGCAGCTGTTCGAGCCGCCGGCGGCCATTATCACGCTGGAGCAGAATTATCGCTCGACGCAGCCAATTCTTACGGCCTCCAATGCTGTTATTGGGCTTGCCCGGGAGCGCTTCACCAAGGATCTGCACTCCGCGCGCACGTCGAGTGAGAAGCCAGCGCTCGTCACGGTCCCCGACGATTTGGGCCAGGTCAACTACATTGTGTCGGAGATCCTGGCGAGCCGAGAGGCTGGCGTGCGACTCAAGGAGCAGGCCGTGCTGTTTCGGACGGGGTCGCATAGCGCCATGCTCGAGATCGAGTTGACGCGGCGCAACATTCCTTTCGTGAAGTTCGGTGGATTGAAGTTCATCGAGGCCGCGCACGTAAAGGATCTGCTCGCGGTACTTCGTTGGGCCGAGAATCCAAATGATCGCGTGACCGGGTTTCGGGTCATACAACTCCTTGAGGGTGTCGGACCGGGTACAGCCGGCCGAGTGCTCGACAGTATGGCGGGCCGATCACCGACGGATGCGCTTGCGCTGTTCTGTCCGCCTGCCAAAACCGCTGACCAGTGGCGTGATTTGGTCGAGCTGATGCGGCGCTTAATGGACCCGGGAGCATCGTGGCCGAGCGATATGGATCTTGCCCGGCAATGGTACCAGCCGCATCTCGAGCAGAACTATCCCGATGCTCTTATCCGTGCCGGCGATCTCGATCAGCTGCAGCGCATGGCCACTGGCTACCCCACGCGTGCCCGCTTTCTGACCGATCTCACGCTCGACCCACCGAGTGCCACAAGTGACGAGTCGGGCTCACCTTCTCGTGATGAGGACTATTTGATCCTGTCCACCATTCACTCCGCCAAAGGGCAGGAGTGGAAGTCGGTATTCGTGCTCAATGTCGTCGACGGCTGCATTCCCTCCGATCTCGGAACCGGCTGCTCAGATAATATCGAGGAAGAGCGCCGGCTGCTCTATGTCGCCATGACGCGGGCGAAGGACCGGCTTAGCCTTGTGGTGCCGCATCGCTTCTACATCACCCAGCAAGCAAAGCACGGGGACAAGCATCTCTACGCCATGAGGTCTCGCTTCATCCCGACATCGATTGTCCATTTGTTTGAGCAGCGAGCATGGACAAATGTGGCCAGGTCAGCGCATGTGAAGTCGGCAGCTAGCAGTGTATCTGTCGATATCAGCGCGCGCATGCGAGGGCGGTGGCGACAGTCCGGCGCGTGAAGCCCGCACGGGGCAGGACGAGTTTTTTCAAAGCAGACTGCAGGAGCCCTTGGCTCATCACCGGAAGCCTCTCGAGCCCTTACCGAACGATTAAACCGACGTTGCTGCCGGAGATGACGCGCCTTTGACGGCTGTCGAGACTGGCGCCTGCAGCGCCTTCTCCTGCTCGACCAGCATTTGAATCGCTAAGTGCAGTACTGGTGGAAGCACCTCGACGGGCCTGTATTGAAGCCTTAATCCCTGACCCAGAGACTTTACCATCGGTTACCTCTCGCAAGCTGATTGATAAGCGCGGAACGACTGCACGAGTCCGAGGTTCCCCGTGAGAGCAGAAACATATTTCGCGCGATTTTTAAAAATCAGAAGGGTTTGATTCCCAAGCCGCTGCTTTCGTGTGGCAAGTCCTCACTCCGGTTAGATGGTTTGGTGCACGAGATGAAGATCGCAACGTTCAACATCAGCAATATCAACCACCGCTTGCCGACCTTGCTGCGATGGCTGAAGGAGGCCGCGCCCGATGCTGTCTGCCTGCAGGAACTCAAATGTACTGACGAGCAATTCCCCGTCGATGCCATCCGGAGGGCTGGCTACCACGCTGTATGGAAGGGTCAGCGCACCTGGAACGGCGTCGCAATCTTGGCCAGGAGGGCTGAACCGATCGTCACGCGAACGGCCCTCCCTGGTGATGCCGCGGATAGGCAGGCGCGATACATTGAGGCGGCGGTCGACGGCGTGCTCCTGAGCTGTATCTATTTGCCAAATGGAAATCCGCAACCCGGGCCAAAATTTGATTACAAGCTCGCCTGGTTCAAGCGTTTGTCGACGCACGCAAAATCACTTCTGAAGGAGGGTGTTCCCACCGTTCTGGCCGGCGACTTCAATGTGGCGCCGACACCGATCGATATCTATCCCACGACCTCATGGGACAATGATGCGCTTGTGCATCCGAAAAGCCGCCTTGCTTACGCGCGACTTATCGATCAGGGATGGGCCGACGCTCTGCGGGTGATCTATGGCGATGCCCGCGTCTACACGTTCTGGCACTACATGCTTCGTCGATGGGAACGTGATGCCGGACTCCGGCTGGATCATCTCTTGCTGAGCCCGGGCATCGCATCGCAGTTGCGATCGGCTGGTGTCGATCGCGCGACACGAGGTGAAGTCGGATCGAGCGATCACGCTCCCGTTTGGATCGAGCTTAAGGCGCCTCAACACGCCAGACGTCCCTCGCCGTCAGCGAAGCGCCGCCGCACCACGAATGCCTGATATCGCGCTATGGGCGATAGGATGTTGGGGACCTCCCTTCACTTCCTCGGCGATCAATCAGGCTCTCGCCGCCACATCGAGCGCATGCTCGACCAATACGCTCCACAATGCCGTCGCGCGCGAATCGTTCGCTACGAGTGCGATGCGCGCGTGACGGCCATGATGACGCTTTCGCGCGTACTGTGGCTCCAAGGTTCGGGCAGCCGTCGTGAAACTTCAGTCGGCGCGGCTCTTCCAGTATTACGCAGTGTTCCCTTGTTGCTTTGGCGGAAGGTCTCGCGGCTGGTCGTACAAAGGAGTAGGGCGTCTGCGATAGAGGGGGAGCCGCCTCCGTTTCCGATGAACCCACCCAATTGTGCAAGCTAGCCCGATAGTTCTCTGGCAACGGGTTTCTCGGACTTAGTGGTCCAAGGAGCTGAAGTTGCCAGCGGAGGAGCGTAAGCAGAACGGCGGCCAACTGAGGGTTTGAAAGAGAACATATCGGGCCTCTTGTCAGGCCCCTGGTCTCGAAAAGGGAATGTCAGCCACGACCAGTGGCAACGTCACAGCTCAGGGGACGGTGCGAGCGACCCTGAACCCGATCTTGTCATCGGCGTGTCCAGCAGGATTATGACCGCGGTAGTCGGACTGAATGCGCCGGGGGTCACTATGCCATGCACCTCCTCGAATAACCCGCTGAGAGCAAGCCTCTGTCAGTACGGCCGAAGCCGTGACTCGTTCGAGTTTGAGACCTGAAAAGCAGTCTTCAGTCCACTCATAGACATTTCCGTGCATGTCGTGGAGGCCGAAGGAATTGGCCGGAAATTGCGCGACTGGTGCGGTTTGTATCCAACGATCTTGCCCAGCAGATGCGCCTGAGCATGGAGCACATTGCTCGTTCCCGAAGTTGGCAAAGGTCCTGTCGGCGGAGCGGCCCCATGGGAAAGGCGTGCGTGTCTGAGCGCGCGCCGCATACTCCCATTCAGCCTCAGAGGGTAATCTGTATTGCCGTCGCGATTTCGTACTGATCCAGCGAATGTAGTCCTGCGCGTCATGCCACGTGACATAAGTGACGGGATGATCACTGTCCCGATTGGCATGGTGGAGTAAGGGCCGTGCGCTACAACCCTGCTCTGCGACGCACGCTCGCCATTGTGAGATCGTCACTTCGGTGCGGCTGAGAGCAAAGGCCTCGACATCGACGGTTCGAAGTGGTGGTAGCGCTCCAATCGCAAGCCAACTTGCCAGAGTTTCGCGTAATCTCAGCTGACGGCCCATGTGGAATGTGCCGGCAGGTATAAGCACCATCTCGGGACAGGGCTCGCAGTCGATCGACACGTGAGTGCTCGGCCGATCTTCGGGTTGGGCCCGCCATAGGCCCCATGCAAGTGCTGAAGCTGATGCGATCGTCGCGAGGATAGCCAGTTTCCAGAACACGCTCTTGCTCGTGGCTTATTGAGTTGACCACTACTCACGTCACAACGGAAGATTCGCAAGGGCATCGCGAAAATTGAATTGTGTTTGATTGGCAGTGAACCAATCCGGATCCAGCCTGAAGGGGCGGACATCAAGGGCGTTGGAAGACGCATCGCTGGGCTCCCGAAAGTCATGAAGAACTTGCTCGCCTTAATTCAACAGAGGCTCGATCTCGTAGCGGCGCGCGCGGAGATACCCATCAGCATCCTGCTTCGGCGGGTGGCGGCTGAGTAAGGTATGAAGCGCCCGTCGGGTGCGAGCGAGGCATCTATGAAGTGATGTCGTCCCGATCGCAAAAAAAAATCCAACGATGCAACCTCTGCGATTAGATCAGGGTAAGGACGACCATCGCTATTGTGCAACATACAACCTTGAATCGCTGTTGATAGCGGATTTGCAGGCTTGTCGGACGCTACTGCACCTTAGCTAATGCCCACATCGCCTATTAGTGGGTGCCGATTTTTGGAGGGGTTTGTGATGGAGCATTCTAGACACGTTGGTTCTGCCCAGCGCCCGGACGCTCGCCTTAGTCGCCGAAGCCTTGTGGCTGCCGGTGCCCTCCTAGCCACCTTGGGTCCTGCCGCGGCGTCTCGGGCGTTCGCTGATAATCCCAACGAAGGAAATATCCCTGGCTGCGTGCCCTCTAACACTCAGCCGAAGAAGTGCGTCTGTTTCCTTCGCGGAACACGTCTTCAGACGCCGAGCGGTGATATCGCAATTGAAGCGCTCAGGATTGGCGACCACGTTACATTGCATGGTGGCGACGTTCGCACGATTAGATGGATCGGGAGGCTGGATTATCCAAAGGCAGGCGGATGGAGCAAAGAGGTGCTGCCAGTTCGCATCGCTAAGGGCGCGCTCGGACAGGACATGCCGCATCGGGACCTCTTTGTCTCGCAAGCGCATCTGCTGTACCTCAACGGCGTTCTGATCCCGGCGTCGGACATCATAAACGGCATTACCATCTCCGTCGTAACTCCGGAGAGCGATACGCTTCAATACGTCCACGTCGAGCTAGATCATCACGCCGTTCTCGTTGCGGAGGGCGCGCCGTGCGAGAGCTTCAGAAATGCGCACGAGAGCTGGCGCACATTCGACAACGCCTCCTCGACAGCATATGGTTTCCTGATCAGCTCGAAACCGTGCCGGCCATCCTCGGCCAGCACTTGGCTATAGCCGGAGGTAAGCACGACCGGCAGCCCTGGATAGCGGCGCCGGATCTCTTGACCCAGCTCGACCCCGTCGATCCCGGACATCACTACGTCCGAGAACACTGCGTCGAAAACGTTGGCTTCGGACAGGATGCGGAGCGCCTCATCGCCGGTCGAAGCCCAGGTGGTCTCGTAGCCGAGTTCCTGCAGGATCTGCATCGAGAACTGGCCCACCTCGATGTCGTCCTCCACTACGAGTATCTTGCGCCCTCGGCCGTCCTCCGCGATAGGACTGGCGCGTCGTTCGTGGCCCCCGCGGACTTGCGCTTCAACGCCGTCGCGATGTGGAAGAAAGAGCGTGAAAGTCGTGCCTCGGCCGACGGCGCTCTCCACCGCGACATCGCCCCCCGATTGCTTTGCGAAGCCGAACACCTGGGAAAGACCGAGGCCCGTGCCTTTGCCAACTCCCTTCGTGGTATAGAACGGCTCGAAGATCTGGCCGAGCTGATCGCCAGGAATGCCGCAGCCCGTATCAGTGATCGACACCGCCACGAACCGACCCTTGCCAGGAGCCTGCCCGCGCACTGACGGCACCTGGGACGTCTCGTCGACACGAACAATCAGCCGCCCCTCACCGTTCATCGCGTCGCGTGCGTTCACGACCATGTTGACGAGTGCGGTCTCGAACTGGCTAGCATCCGCCTCGACGAAGCAGCGTTCGCAATCCGTCTGGATGGCGAGCTCGACCCGAGAGCCCGCGATCGTCCGCAGCATCTCCCTGATCGAGCGTATCCGCTGGACGGGGTCGAACACCTCGGGCTTAAGCACTTGGCGACGAGCGAAGGCGAGGAGCTGGCCGGTGAGCTTTGAGGCGCGGTCCACGGTCTCGCTAATGGCCTCCACATATCGGCTGCGCCGATTCTCGGCGAGGCCCGGCCTGCGCAGCAAGTCGGTGGCGGAGCGAATGATGGTGAGAAGGTTGTTGAAGTCGTGAGCCACGCCCCCGGTTAGTTGTCCTATGGCTTCGAGCTTCTGAGCCTGTCGCAGGGCATTTTGAGCGCGCTTCAGCTCGGTTATGTCACGGCCCTCGGCGACCAGCCAGACGGCCTCGCCGTGCTCGTCCCGCACTGGCTTGAGCGAGAAGTCTACCGTGGCCCGAACCTCACCGGCGCCGCGCATCTCGTGCTCCTCACGCACCGTCTCACCTGAAGCTGCGCGCTCGATCCCGGCTTTGACAGCTGCTTGGAGTTCAGGATTGCCGCGCATCGGCGCCGCAAGCCAAAACGGTTTACCGACGATGTCGCGCGGCTCGATTTGGCTCCAGTGCAGCGCCGTCTGGTTCACCTCGACCACGGTACCCGCGGGCGTCAGCAACGCCATGAATTGAAGAGCGGAGTCGAAAATACCCCGGAATCGCCGCTGGCTCTCGGCCAGCTCTGCCGTCCGCTCGGCAACGCGGCGCTCGAGTGTGTCGTTGAGCTCCTGCAGGTGGCCTTCGGCGAGCTTGCGCTCGTGAATATCGGTGGACGTGCCGAACCAAGTGATGATCGCGCCGGATGCATCCCGCAACGGCTCGGCGCGGGCGACGTACCAGCGATAGGCGCCGTCGCGCCTGCGGTAGCGTACTTCGATCTCGTAAAAGTCCTCGCGCGCCCGGGCCTCTGCCCAGGCAATTGCAGTGCGCTCAATGTCGTCTGGATGCAACACCTTCGCCCAACCGTCGGGCAGCGCGTCGGCTTCGGTCTGGCCCGTGTACTCGTACCAGCGATCATTGAAGTAGTGCAGGTGACCATCGGGCGTGGCGAACCAGATAAAGGCCGGCACGGCGTTGGTAATGGTGCGCAGCCGCGCCTCGCTCTCGCGAAGCTGACTTTCAACTTCCCGTCTCTCGTCAATGTCGATGACCGAACCGATGAAGCCTAGGAACGTACCGGCCTCGTCAAAACGGGGCGATGCCGTGTCGAGAGCCCAGCGATAAACACCGTCGGCCCGGCGCAGCCTATATTCGAGGCGGACGGCCTCTCGCTTGGCGTTGGCTGCGAGAAAGACCTCGCTCGACCACGCACGGTCGTCCCGGTGCACGGCATCGAGCCAGCTGAAGTCCCCCGTATCCTCGGGCCTCTGGCCGGTGAACTCGTACCAGCGCGCGTTGAGATACACGCAGGAGCCACTCGGATCGCTGACCCAGGTCATCACCGGCGCATTGTCGGCCATGTTGCGAAAACGCTCCTCGCTCTCGCGTAACCGACGTTCGGCAAGCACATTAGCCGTGGTTTCAGTGCAGGCGCAGTACATGCCGGAAACCTGACCGCTCTCGTCGCGCACCGGGGAGTATGAAAAGGTGAACCACGTATCTTCGTCGTAGCCGCGCCGGTTCATCGTCAGTGGTAGGTTTTCCCGATAAATGGCTTGCCCCGACATGGCAGCATCGATCAATGGTGAGATGTCCGGCCAAATCTCCGACCAAATGTCGAAGAAGCGCGCACCGAGCGCACGCGGATGCTTGGCACCAAGAATCTGGGCGTAGGGGTCGTTGTAAAGAAACCCAAGGTCCGCTCCCCAAGCCACGAACATGGGAAACTTTGAATTGAGCATCAGCCCGACGACAGACCGCAGAGATTGCGGCCAGTCCTGCGGCGGGCCTAGCGGCGAGTTGGCCCAGTTGTGGGCGCGCATAAGTGCGCCGACGTCCCCGCCTCCATGGAGAAAAGAAAGTTGTTCAAACTCCTCGGCTCTATAGGACACCTGACCTGCTCCTAGCGCGCTCCACGCGACGAAATACGTAAAAATAATGGGCAGATGCCAGCGATCAAAACGCACATGAAGGCACGGAGTTCCAGGCAGTGATCCGGAGGCTTAACCAGCGCCGCGCGGTGTGCCGACCGCGAAGATCCGCGTTGGGCCGCGCGCAGGCGGTTCCGAGGAGGGCTGCGCCGTATCGGCGATCATGTCGAACAACCATAACGGTGGTACCTCGCCTAGAACAGATTCCGTACAGACTGGTCCAGACCCAGCGGCGGTGGAGTAATTGGCGCACTCATGGGCAGGGAAGGCGGCGAGGCGCTGGCGATGACGCCCAGAGCTCATCGCGGGTGCGGGCTTCGGTCTTGCGGAGCATGGCCTTTAGCTTGGCGAAGGCATTCTCGATCGGATTGAAGTCTGGCGAGTAGGGCGGCAAAACCCTAACCTCAATCGGGCGCATTTTGTTGGAGCAGATCACCCGATATAGACAATCAATGTTTCAACTTCATCGGGATCGAACATACCACATCTTTGCATTTGTTTGAGGCTCGATGCCAGAGACGGGAGGCACATGATAACTATAAGGAGTCGACCCGGCAGTACGAGCGTTGGCTCAGCGAACAGCTCGATGGAGACATCGCGCGCAAGGACATCGGTCGCAAGCACGAAAAAATGCGTGACCATGCGTTTGGCTTTCTGCGTGCGACATATTGGAGGACCACGGCTTGCCCGACGGCCAGGGCACTGAACTCTACGAGCTCCTTCGCGATCTCCGCGTCCCCTTCATCATCTGTACCGAATTCGAAGTGCCGGAAGCCATTCGCAACAGCGGCGTCGTTGTCGCAAAGCCTACTCGTGCTGAGGATCTTGTATCGGTGGCCGAGGAGTTGGTGAGACGCACCAGCTGCTGTGATCCCACGCAGATGTAGCCCTCCAGCCTCGATGACGAGACGGAATGTTGCTGCCCGCATCTAGATACCTGACACTACTGCGCTACCTGATGCGCTTCGTGTCTCAGTAAGTTGTCTTAGGGGGCGCGCGTTGAAAGGGGTGACGTCAGCGCCGCTTTAGATCAGGCCACGAGGTCGCGGCCATTTTCTTCTTAACTCGTGCGACGACGGTGCACACAAAAGCCGCCCAATAGGGCGGCTGCTGGGATGCGTCGAATGATCGACGGGAAGGCGCGAATGCCCGTGCACTCTCCCACTATATCGGTGCTGGGGGGATAAACCAGACGCACGAAAGGCCCGGCGGATGGACCGGGCCTCTCGCTCCTTAACGCAGCAGTCTACTTGAGCCCGCGCGTCCAGGTATCGACTTCCTCGCGCGCCTTGTCCTTGGCGTAGCCGTACTTCTTTTGCACCAAACCTTCGAGCTGTTCGCGCTTGCCGTTGGTCTGTGCGATCTCGTCGTCGGTGAGGTCGCCCCACTTTTCCTTCACCTTGCCGGAGAATTGCTTCCAATTGCCTTCGATGCGATCCCAATCCATGGGTGTACTCCTATCTCGGGAGCCGATGATCGGCTCGCTATTGTAAAATGCAATGAGCACCAAATAGTTCCCTTCACGGTTGCAAACTCATACGGCGTGCTCGCTGCGAGTGTTTGCATGCTTTCTCGAATGTTCCTGTTCCACCTCGGCCCGTTAGGCCTACTTGATCCGACGGAGATGACAAAGAGACCGAGTACGAGCTGGTATTCACGATCGCCTTTCGCGATGATCGGCGCCAAGGAGCTTAAGAAGTGGCGGCCGACGTGGCGCAATGAAGACCACCCGCGCTTCCACTTGGCGCGGCGCGTCGTTGCGCAGTCAGGGCGTCGAACTGGATTGTGACGCGCGAGCCGTCTTCGAGAGAGGCACAGCACGCATCCGAACGAGAAGGGGTGAGATCAGTCGTCTAGACCGCGGGCCGCGCGCACTGACTAAGGAAATTTGGCTCCAGGCCTCACATGGTCGGGGCGACAGCAGGCGCAGGCAATGGGCGCGAGATGGCGTGCTGGCGATGGAGCGCCGCTCGACAATCGCCGTTGCAAGGTAGCGGCAGTATCACTGCGCAAGACGCGCCCTGTCGCATTCTTCAGCAGCTGGGCACAGGCCATCGTGCCACGATATGCGGTAGCCCGGGCGAGATAGGGGAGCACCCCCTCCGGTCAGGTGGAAGGCCACTTGGCAAGACCACCCACTCTTCTTCGCGAGCTGCGCCAAGTGAGCCCCGAACCTGGCCGCATCGCATCAAGCTGCAGAAACGGGAAGCGGATGATCTCGGGATCACCGGTCCGAAGAGCGCGCAAACCGATCGCGCGCCCTGCGATGCGATCTTCTATAGGGGTTGCTGCAGTGCATCTAACGGTGAATTGCAGTTCTTTGGTGGCTACTTCCCGCAGAAACAGCACCAGACTCATGCACTCTGATCGCGTGCCAACTGCACATCTGGGGCCAGAACCTCGATCATCACCCGCACGTCCATTGCTTCGTTCCGGGCGGCGCGGCATCTCGCCGACCTTACGCGATGGGTGTTGAGCCGCCGCAACTTCTTCCTTCCGGCGCGGGCCACTCGGCGTTGTTCCGGCGTCTGCTCCTAACCGGGCTTGCGATACTGTACGCCGACGCGCTTTGATCGAGCATAAGTATTGTGAACGATTGATTTCGTACCTGCGCCGGGAACCAGCCCCATTTCAGCTTCGTTGCAGCGGATAATCGGCACTTGAAAGGGGACCGTCATGAAACGAGCAATGGCCACAGGACTGCTTACCCTCGCCGCGATCGGCTTCGTCGCCTGGAGCGCCTCGGCCGCTCCGCTTTCGCCGCCGCCGGCCCCTGCTGAGGCGAGGAACCAAGCAGAGCAGGTGCACCGTCGTTATCGACACTACCGCCGTCACTACTATTACGGACCGCGCGCCTATTATTATGGCCCTCGCCGCTACTATGGGTATCGGTATCGGCCGTACTACTACGGCGGCCCGTATGTGCACATTGGCGTGCCGTTTTTCGGCCTAAGCATCGGCGGCTGGTAATCGAATCTCTCAAAGCTCACGCGTGTTCCCTCGGCACGAGCTTTGAGAGAAGCAGGAAGCGCCCCCGCGCTTCCTGCTTGTTTTTTTTACTGACTGCGCAGAGAAGGCAGTTGCACACATCGCCGACGAGGTACTCGCGATGCTGACGCTGCCGCTTGCGTTCCTGTTCTCGCTTCTCGCGTGCTTCACGAAATTGCGGGCTGCACCGGACGCGTTGGCTTAGCGGAGTCACGAGTCATGCTGCCATGCTAGGGAGCGGCAGGAGATTTGTAACGACTACGAGAATTCGACGAAGAGGATGCGGTTATAGCGGCGTACGATGCGTGACGAGAAAATGCGGCCGAACGCGCGCAGCTCGAAGTCCTCAGGCACTCCGAACGTCGACGTCAGTTCAAGCCGAGCGCCCACGTCAGATATTTCGACGACGCGGCAGGGCCGGGATGGAAGGCCGGGGACTATGATTTCGCCGGGCGCATCTGTCTTGTGGCGTTTGGCTCGGCGGCGAGACGCCGCCGCGCCGGGGGGACGTTTTCCAAAGCTCATTTTGACCGACCGCTTTCGCGGTTGAACGCATGCAGGTGGTCGTCGGTTCGCGATGTTGGCAACGATGTTCGGAGACGGCGCACCCACCGCGAAGACCATTCGAATGATGCCTGAAAATCCAGAACGGGAACCGCAGCAGCGCTCGTGCGCTGTGATAGTAGAGGGATGACCTCCTTAGTAAAGGCAGGCCTTTCCGCGATGTGGGCGTTTTCCAAGCCGTCGCGCAGAACGAAATCCCGCCTGAACTGTTGATAGAGACGGCAACGCGTCAAAGCCGTGTGAGCCTCGACCCAATTCCGTTGTCGGTGACAAGTTCGAAATGCGCTTGAGATGCGCCTGATCCTTAGTGCGAGGCCGGTTATATATGCCCGAAGTCGGAGATCAGGAGTTCGTTGCTCTGCAGCTCTGTCACGACGTCGAAGAGGATACTCTCCGCGTTAGCCTTATCGTACGAGTCGATGTTCAGGTAGAAGCGGTCACCCCATGCACTCACGTCCTCACCTGCGTTACGCAGCGCGTCGATAACCTGTTTCCGAGCGATGGCCCAGGCGATGCCGATCTTGGCGATACGGGTCTTCGCGGCCGCACGATATGCGATCCAGGCGGCCTACTTCGGCTCTCAGATGACCAGTTTCTCGAAGTTGTTATAGAGGGCCTCGTGGAATGGCGCGGGGCGGTAAATGAAATTTTTGGCGAAGAGGAAGACTGATCGGGCAGGCACGGTGCCGTACTTTCCCGAAGCCAAGTTCTTCGAGGAGGTCTCGATGCCGGCTTCAGCGTTTTCTCAGTGCTCAGTCCGCCGAGCTGTTGACGTGGTGGGGGAGCCAGATGACTCGATATTGGCGGCCGAGAATGGACGGCTGCTGAAATCCGCGTTGAGGGAGGCTTTTTTTCGCGCACGGCGATCGCTACTGGGTATTCGCCCGGCAAAGCCCTCCACCATCAACAGCAATTAAGTGCGACAGACGCAGGATCGTACGGGCGTCGAAACAAGCAAGGCGACCGTCATTAGTGGCATTGTTGGTAGCGAGGAGTTTGCGGCACACGCCAGCATCGAAGGTGTGATCATTATCCGTACGACGCCCAACTCTCCCGCTGAACGTGCTGGATTGCGTGGCGTCAATGTCGCGGCGCGGAAGCAGGTGCCGGAGGCTGACGAATGCGCGCGCAGCCGATCAAGACCCACTTGTTGGCAATCGTCTCGTCGAGAAAGGTCGACAACCCCGCGTCGCGATAGCCCTCAGGGCTTCCCATGTTGCTCGATCGCCATTGTGCCGGATCGTCCTTCGATGCTGTAAATTGCTCTGAAACGAGCGTGCTTCATTGAGCCTGATGCAACACGACCTTCCAGCTTGAAACTGAAGCCGTCCGGCTGTTCCTCCATCTTGGCTACCGACACGTCGACGCCCTCGTCCTCGATTTGAAAGTGGGCTGTAACCTCCTCGGGCAGCATCAACGCGCGCTGCAGAGTAGGCTTGCTCGGTCCGTCGGTAATGTTGAATGTTCGCGGAGCCATAAATCACCTCCATAGGGTCATCCATGGAAACAGGCGACGCGGCACGAGGTTCCGATCACCTCGCAATGAAGCCTCAGAGCAACCGTTGGGCCTTGCCGGCGTTCGACTGATCCAACGTCAACGATCACGAATGCTATCCTAATGACCGTAACGGAGAGACGAGCCGGCCATATCAGGGATCTGCCCCTGAGGAGACTGCGTGACCTTGCAGATAGGGGGCAATTCACGCTCGGCATTGAAGAAGAGTATTTCCCGCACGATCTGACGAGCAACAAAGCTGCCACGCGTACGCCCGAAGCCCTATTCGAACAGGCCAACGAAGCCACCGGGGGTCGAGTCGAACGAGAGTTTCTGCAAGCTCAGGCAGAGGCCGTAACTCGCCCGCACTCGAGTATGAGTGCCGCTCGAGCAGAGCTTCAGTTCATTCGCAATATCTTGGGTGGATTAGCTCGAGAGCACGGATTTGCCTTATTGGCATCCGGAACGCATCCAACCGCGGACTGGCGTCAATCAGAGCAGACTGACAATGAACGCTATGATCGGGCAATGAATGACCTACGCATGCTCGGCCAGCGCGACATGCTTTGCGGAATGCACGTTCATGTTGCGGTCCCCGACCCCGGCCGTCGTGTCGACCTCATGTACCGGTTGATTCCATATCTGCCACTCTTCGTTGCGCTTTCGACTTCGTCCCCCTTCTGGACATCGCGCATGACGGGTCTGAAGAGTTATCGTCTCACCGCGTACGATGAACTGCCTCGGACGGGCCTTCCCGAACCCTTCCGCACCAACGAGGAGTACGATTCCTATGTCGATGCGTTGGTGAAAGCGCGCATCATCGATGACTCGAGCTTTATTTGGTGGATGTTGAGACCTTCGGAATCGTATCCTACGCTGGAGCTTCGGGCCACAGATTGCTGCACGCGCCTCGAAGATGCCATCGCCATCGCGGCTCTCTTTAGAATTCTGGTCCGGCATCTCTATCAGAACCCGCGCGTCAACGATGACAGCAACTCGGTCACACGCGCGCTCACTATCGAGAACAAGTGGCGCGCACAGCGGTACGGGGTAAAGGGCACCTTCGTTACTGGCGAAGGAGAAATCTCTGTTGGCGAGCAGCTAGAGCGCGTTCTCGAGCTGACGGCAGAAGATTCCTTAGCCCTAGAATGCCCGGAAGCCGTGGATTGCCGACGGATTGTTGCTGAAGGAGCCTCAGCAGATGTCCAGCTCGATATTTTCCGTGCTCACGCAGCTCAGAGCGAGCGAGAAGCGCTCGGCGCCGTTATTGACTGGATCGCGCGTAAAACGTCGCAGGGCGGCGCGGGCATAGAGACCGTCCCTTAAAAATAGGAAAACGTGCGCTGAAGTTGCAAATATGCAGAGTGCGGGATAAGCGATGCGTGCACGCAATAGTACCCCCTTTCGCATGCGGCGGCGGCATGGTCAGCTCACCACCTGAAACTGTTACAGTGCGCCGAGTTCGCAGATGAGGACGCCTTCTAAAGCCTCCCCGCAGCTTGCGGGGCAACTTCGCGACGCGATCCCGCAACCCAAAGCCCCAGCGCACGTTTTGCACTTATGCATTTTCCGCAGGAGCGCGTCATGGAAGGCATCGACGAAACCACAGCGGCCATTTCGGCCAGCAAAGTAACTGGGACGTAGGTTCACAATACCGATGGCGATCACCTGGGCCATATCCAGGATTGGTCGACAAAAGATCAGGAAAGGTCGCCTACGACGTCATGTCGTTCGGCGGCTTTCTTGGTATTGGAGAGCGCTATCACCCGCTGCCATGGTCTACACTCAAGTACGATACCCGCCAAGGCGGTTATGTCGTAGGCATTACGATCGAACAGCTCAAGGGTGGTCCGAAATTCGAGGCTTGTGAGCTGCCAAGTTGGGGCGAACGCTCTTACCAGACGAGGCTGCACGAGCACTACAAGGTCGCACCTACTGGGCAGTGTAGTGCGCGGCTTTTGAGGATCCTTAGTCGCGCGCCTGAAGGTTTTGCACGCCTGCCACTTCCAACTCAGCGCGCGCTGCTTCTCGCTTCGCCTTAGCTTCGCGGAGCAGAAGCCGCAAGTCACCGCAGGGTGCCTGTGCGGCCTCTCGGCCTGCGATAAGACGCTCCAACATTTTCACGGAAGCCGACGCGTCATTGAATCGCCGGTGTATTAGATGAACCGGCGTAGTTCGCTTCTCCCATTCTGCCATGGCGGGGCCACTCACGCATACTCGGTCACGGTGCTCCTCTAACGCCAGCTGCAAGGCGGCGTTCCACGTCGCGGACCGCGTTATCTTGCCGGCTTGGCACCGGACAGGATTTTGGAACGGCCGGCCTTTGCGAGCTCGGCGTGCGCGTCTCTTTTCTCTGCCTCTGCCTCCTGCAACCGCTTCCACAGCCGCGAGAAGTCCTCGCCGAGGGATTTGCGGATCTCAATCAGGCGCTTCAATCCATCGACGTGGGCAGAAATCTCATTGAACCGACGATGGACCCGCTGGGCGGGTGGCAGGATCTCTTCTTCGATGGCTTCCATTGCATGCGGGCTACCGGCATCTTCGACGTTGAGTTGGGCCATGGCGAGCATCTCTTGATCCGTGTTGCGACCGCCCGGACAACTCAATCTCAAGCTCGCCGGTTCCGCTCCGTGTTAGCCAATCCTGCGCGAGCTTTACACGGCGGTGTCCGATCATCGCGTGGTGGTGAAGCAGTCGAAATGCATCCGCGTCCGCCTCACCGGACCGCGCTCGAGCCACGAGGTTTATGGCATCCTGCAGCCACCGCCACTCTCAAAGCCACCTCTTCCTCGCGCGCCCGTATGATGTCGGGATGTTCCGACAACGGGCCTTGGTCAGAACTCGATCTGCTCATCGTCACCTCTCTCCGCACCAAGCCAGCGACACCTTTCCTGCTGATCAACGAGCGGATGGGCTGCGTCGCGCCCGGTCGCTCGGCGCGCATGGCGCCCGCTCTGCATGGACAACCCAAAGAACATTTCATCGAAGTCGGCTTCAATCGCCGACTGATCGAGAACGGTCTCGATAGGAGTTATCGTGGCTTCGACCTAATTGTCGGAGGCCCTAGGTAGATGACCATTCCCGTGAGGTTCGATGACGACTGCGTTGCAGTCCCATATCGCGAGCGTCCGCCGAAGGAAGCTCCGGAAAATTTGAGGTCAGACGTGTTTCCGCTGACCTCTTCTCGGAGAAGGTAGTGCGCGACCAATAGGGGGACGACGAGGCCTAACGCGAAGAAGACGACATTCTGCGCGAAGCCTCGCCAGGAGCTACGCCGACTTTCCTCGTGCAGGAAGCCGTTGAATATCTGTTTCAATTGAATGCTGACATTAGGCTGCGTGGGATCGAGCAACTGGCGGAGCGGCTGTTCGTGATGCGGGATCTCGGTGCGTACCAAGACATAGCCTGCCTGTTCCGCGAGTTCTTGCGCTAGAGCGCGCCGACGCTCAGCAGCAGACAAGGAATCATGAAGTGACGTCAGGGCAGCGACGAGTACCCCCAGTCCCAAACTGACGAGGACTACCCCAGTCGTGAACGGCACATCCGACAACATTCCCTCCAACGAAAGTGGAGCGAGAAAACGAACGTATCGTACGCAATGCCGCTTTCAACTGGACGTCGATAGCTTGCTTAACGGCGGCGCTTTGCCGGCGCGCTGCCACGGCTGCTCGATGAGAAACGTCGGAAGCTGCGGCTGGCGGCCCACGGTGAAGTCGTCGAGCACGTGCGTCAGTACCCATATCGCAGGACGCAAGGCTATTTTATCTGGCGCGAGGGTTTACCAGCGGAGTATCATCGTTTGCTTTGGTGGTGGTTCGCGTTTCGGCTTTCCGGCCTTTACCGCCGTCCTCGCGATCTTCTGGCTCTTGATTGCTAAGCCGCACCTGGTCGACTGACGCTGTTCGGCGCGAACATCCTCTCCACGTTGCTCCTTGCCTTGGGCAAGCTGTGTTTGCTTTCCGGCCGCTCTTGCAAGAGGAGGCGCGGCCTGTCGGACCACAACCATTATTACTGTCGACTCCCAACGATTGTTTTCGGAGTGCCATTGCTCACCGTACGGGTGGAGTATGAAGAGGGGCAAAGCCTATGTGGGAAGCCCTCGACCCATAGTGGTTGGGCTGACTGAGATGTCTCAATTGCTCTATGTAGAGATCGGCTATTACGGGCAGATGATCAGAGGCGGCACACGCGCTGCGATCAACGCGCATATGGCCAAGCATTTGTAGCGGCCGCACGTAGATGCGATCAAGTCGGAAGACAGGCCAAGCAGCGGGAAACGTTCGAAAGCGGCTCCTGCCGGGAAATAGCTCTCGCAACGCCCGTTGCACAGACCCGTGCCAGAACCAATCGTTGAAGTCGCCCAGCATCACCAGTGGCAAGGGGCTGGATATGGCAAGCGCAGCGAGCTGACGCGCTTGGCGATGCCTCTCGCGCAAGCTCAGCCCAAGGTGCACTGCGATGACCCTCAGAAGGCCTGCTGGCGTTGAAACAATCGCCTCGATCGCAGCGCGTGGCTCGCGCCGCTCGACCGAAATGTCGTGGCGGGCAAAGAATGAGATCGGCCATCGGGTAAGTATAACGTGGCCGTAGTCTCCCTCCGGCGCCAGGATCATACGCGCCTCTGCACGGTGTTCTCCCAGACTCAACGCCAGGGTGTCGAACGCTTGAGTGTCGCCGCTTCTGCGCGCATCCACCTCCTGAAGTGCGACGATATCGGGCGAATGCTTCTGCACGTGCTCGATGACGCGCGGCAAGTCGGGCCGGCCAAACATCGCACGCGCACCGTGGATGTTCCAGGTCATGACCCGGATTGGCGAAGTCGCTAGCTCAGAAGAATTGCTGCAAGCCTGCATTGGGATCCCCCGGCGGTCCCAAGGGAACGCAGTGGTCTGTCATTCGTTTCTTCTCTCCAAAGAGCCAGGCCACTCCCGGATATTCATTACGCACATGAAAACAGTGAGCTTAGATCAGTTGACGGCTGGCGCGAGGCGCGCTGGCTCGATCATTAACGAGGGCAGGAATTGTGGCGGTTGCCACCTTGCAAAACGCGCAGCTGTCCTCGTCGATGGTGAAGCGTATTTCACGCGACTGTCCCAGTGCCTAGCCAAGGCCCAGCAATCCATCTTCATCGTGGCATGGGATTTCGACGCCGCTATTCGCCTAGTGCCAACCGAGAGCGATCAGACGGTTGGTACCCTGCTGCGGTCTCTCGTGGATAGCCGGCCAGACCTTCATGTGCGGGTCCTGGTATGGAGCGAGGCCACGATCCATGCCCCGGGGGCGACCCTGCCGCTCCTCCTTGGCGACGATTGGAGCGATCATCCCCGCATCCGGGTCGAACTCGACAAACGTCATCCCTTATATGCGGCTCATCACCAGAAGATCGTAAGCATCGACGACCAGATCGCGTTTGTCGGCGGTATGGACTTGACGGTCGATCGATGGGACACGCCGGAACATGCGAACGATTGCGCCTATCGCGTGAAACCCGATGGGACGCCCTACAAGCCCGTCCACGACGTCCAGATGATTGTAGAGGGCGAAGCTGCAGGAGCTCTCGCTGCCATCGCCCGCCAACGTTGGAAAGCGGTGACAGGCGAGGACGTTGCGTCAGGTTTCATCGATAGTGCTCTCTGGCCTGACGGCCTCCAGGCCCAGTTCACGAACGTGTCCATTGCAGTCTCAACGATTTTTCCGCGCTGGCGCGGCCAGGTTGGCTGCAGCCAATCTTTCCAAATGACTGTCGACGCGATAGCGGCCGCGCGGAACTCAATCTACCTGGAAGCACAGTATTTCACTTCGCGCCGCATTGGGCGAGTGATCGCGCAGTCTCTGGCGAAGCCAGAAGGTCCAGAAATTCTTGTCGTCGTCGGGCTGAACTCGCACGGCTTCATCGAGCACTACGTTATGGGGCGCAATCGCGATCGATTGGCACGTAGGCTCAAGAACCGAGACCCTTACGGTCGTTTCCGGATCTATTATCCGAAGTTGCCGTCCGGAAAGGACCTCACGCTTCACTCAAAAATCATGGTGATCGACGATACATTCCTGCGGGTTGGCTCCTCCAATCTCAATAATCGATCGGAGGGTCTCGACACCGAGTGTGACGTTTCAGTCGAAGCGATCAACGATGAGACATCTGCCATGATCGCCAACGTGCGTGACACGCTCCTTGCGGAACACCTCGGCGTGGATGCAAGCAGGGTGAGGCGGGTAGTTAGTGACGAGCGCTCTCTGTTCAGAGCCGTCGACCGGCTCAATGTGAATGCCCGTCGTCTTGAAACTATTCCCGGACTTAGCGAGAAGGGCCCGATATCGCCGGTAGTCGGCACGTGGCTATTGGACCCGGCCCGCCCCTTTCTATCCCGCTTCCGATTCGGATGATCCGAGCTGACCCTTCTGGGTCGGCGAAACGCGATTGTAGGCGAATTCGGATAGAGCGAGAGACGCTAGCCCCAACGGTAACGGCAATATGTAGTAGGCCAAGCGAAAGATGATTACGCCTGCGAGCGAGCTTTCGCCGGGTAAGAGGAGCAGGACAGCAGCCTCTATAACCCCCAGCCCGCCCGGTACATGACTCGCGATAGCCAGAGCATTCGCCAGAACATAGACGGTCACGACCGCGGGATACGACACCTGCGAAACAGCACCGAGCGCCTGGTGCAAGCACGCAGCCACCAAGGCAAAATTGAGCGTCCCTATAAAGATCTGAGCTGCAGCGAGCTGCACAGTGGGTAGATCGAGCTCCCATCGAGCGAACCGTAGTGCTTTCGTGTAAGTGGCGGCTGCCGCAATATAAGCGGAGGGCACCATGAGGCAAACGGTCCCGAATAGTTGCGCCATACCCACGCTCAACCCAGTGACGCGGCTCGACAGCTGCGGCATGGTGAGAAGTGAAATCCCACCCAATGTGATTAGACCGAGGCCGACCGTCACACCACAAAAGACAATGAGCTTGGCGACATCGACAGCGCTTACTCCCCACCGTGAGTAAAAGCGATATCGAACGGCACCACTGCTGAGAGCGGCAAAGCCAATGTTGTGCCCCAATGACAGTGCGGTGAAGGACGCAAGCGCAACACGACGGTAGGGCAGTGGCCAATCGACGTACCTAAGAGCTAGCCAGTCGAAGGCGGTCAGGCACAAATAGCTGCCGGCAGCCATAGAGACGATCATGAGTGCTTGCGACGCTGAGATTGTCGAGACGGTCGCTGCAGCGGTAGCAAAATCAACGCGTGCGAGATTTCGTAGTACTAGTAAAGCTGCGACTGCGACAGTGATCGCAACAACAACGCCAACAATAGAACTGCGTAACCATGTCCTCGCGGGCGCCGTAGGAGAGGGCATATTATTCTATCCGAACCGATAACGGCGCATGCCGCAATCCCGACAAGCCGCAGGAAGGTGTTTGCGCCTCTCCCTGCGGAGACGATCGAGTGCACCCACCGCATTTTAACGCGCTACCGCTACAAAGGTTCAGGATCGCCGCGGGCAAGCAACAGGCAATTAAGCAAGCCTAGGGGGCGCGCTGTGCGCGCGCCATTTTACCGACAGGCGCAGGCCCCGCTCTCGCTCCCAGAGAGCGCGTTCGTGCGTGGTCTTCGCTGGACATCCTATGATCCGCTCTACATAGCATCTGCCGCTCGCTGCCCAGCTTGTCAAAGATAGGCTGGGATTCTTGGGCCATAGTCATACACGCGCTCCCGCCTCCCATTCGGGTGAGCGATAACACAGCCGTACGATGCGGGGCCCTCACGGTCTAATTTCTTGAGCCGAACAGACGCCGCCGCATCCAAGCCACCGAAAGGAAGGCGCTGCACGAGATCGCGTATCTCACAGCACAAAGCCTCCTCCCGTTCGATGCTGGCGAGCTCTTGCATGGTTCGATTGGCCAGAAGGATCTCGGCCTTGCGCGCCCGTGCGTCCACAAGGCTGCGTGGAGGTTCTCCTAACGCGCTGAATACATCGACGACGACGCCTATGCGTCCGCTCGCGGCGTCATCGAGTTGTTCCGTGATCCGCCGCGGGTTGCGGCCTTGCGCACGCTCCCCTCGAGCACGTGTTGCACGCCGAGGTCGTGTCCAACGTCGCGGACATCGACCGCTTGGCCTTTCGCGCCGCTTTCACCGGCGATGAGCAGCAAGCTGAACAAGCCCGTCAGCGGGCGGAGGAGGCATGGCGCGAGCGCAGAACATTCCGCCCCAGTACAGCCCGACGCGACCCCTGGTCGGCGAAGCTTATAATCCTCTTCTTGGGCATAATGTCCCTTATGGGTTCGGCGGTCTCGGACTATCGCTTATTCCGGGTGGCGCGCTGAACCAAATCGGATCTGAATGGTTGATATAGACAAGGTTACATCGGTCCGGGCATGCGCCTAAGAGTAGAGGTGTTCTTGAGTTTAGCCTGGTCGTCCTGGGTACGAGTTTGGACAGATGTCAGTAGTCGGAGATCAGGAGTTTATTGCTCTGCAGCTCAGTCACAACGCCGAAGAGAATTCTCTCCGCGTTAGCCTTGTTGTACGAGTCGACATAAAGTTGGAAGCAGCGGCCCCAGCCGCTCACGTCCTTACCTGTGTCACGCAGCGCGTCGATCACTTGTTTCCGGGCAATGACCCAAGCGATCTTGGCTATACTGGTTTTCGGGGATTCACGGTATGCGATCCAGGCGGACTGCTGCCGCTTGTTGGAGGCGAGGGCCTGGAAATCATCATCGAAGGCCAAACGGAAAGTTGCGGGTCGATACGGAGGATACTTAGTGACAAAGTAGGTGGCGAAGAGGATGAATGAACGCCAGCAGACGTCATCACGTCTTCTTTAATCAGACGTCGCCACGCTAGGGCAGAACGCAATTAGAGGTGGGAAGAGGATTGCTGTTTAGCGCGTACATTGACCGCGTCGAGCAAATCCGAACAGGCCGCATCTTTTTTTTCCCTTCTCGGCTCATGCTGGCTGCGGTCACCTCATGTCAGCATGCCGCTCGACGAAATCTTTTCGTAGGCGTTACCAACCTCCGCTTCGAAGAAGGTAGCGAAGCGCCGTGGCGGGCGAAGAAGGTTCTGTTGGCCGTGGGATACTGTGCGTGCGAAATCGCTCCCAGCTTCACTAGCGAGAGCTCACGGCTTATAGGCGAGCCAAAGTTCAAGGTAAACAGTTAGCGTCAGTTTGCAGGAAGGACTTTTCTTCACCCCCTGACTGTTGGCATTATCGATTCCCGCTATCGCCGCGAAAATGCCGACGTTCGTACAGAAGCAGCTTGTCTGGGTATGTTTTCGTACCCTCTTGGCGGCGCTCTACTCGAGCCGCTCGGCTTAAAGAACGCGTCGCGCTGAACCGAGCCACTCCCATCCCGCCGGCTCGGTTTATCGCAGAGCATCGATCGGCAATGTCGACGCGGGCCTGAAAAACAACCCGCAAGCAGAGGCATGGCAACTATTTCGGGCATGCGCACTTTACCCAAAAGGCACGTTCTTGCCACCTGCGGGAAGAAATGGGTGAATACTGTCGCGCGATGCGAACCGAGCTTGAGGCTTCATATTCGTCGCGGAACGAAATTGGGCTGGAATTCACCGGCGCAGCTGCCGTGCCTGGTTTTTGCGAGGCTGCCGCGCGCGTACCTCCACCCGGATTTGGAATGTCCTCCGCCGTTGTAAGGACCGATAGCGGGGCCGTGTTAGCAACAAGCCTCGTATTTCGCACCAACTACCGCCTGGACACGTCTCTGCCCGCGGGCCTCCGCCGGCCTGTTGCTTTACTCGCTCGGCTAGTTCCGCGCATGGTGGAGGTGCCCGTCCTGGCACTGGGCTCGCCAGTGCTTGATCGATGTCCACTAGGCTTACCAGCAACGGCTTCACCATCCGAGCGCGCGCAGATCCTGTCCAGTCTCCTGCAGGGTCTAGAAGCCGAAGCTCAGGCAAGTGGCTCGGATTTGATTGCGGTCAAAGACGTGGGTGCGCGCGAAGCGAGCTGGGCAGATCCCGTTTTGCGGGAGCGCCGCTACGCAAGAATGGCGTCTCTGCCCATTGCCGTACTCGATTTGCCCTATACGAATTTCGATCAATACCTCCATAGCTTGCCGACGACCGTGCGCAGCGATCTGCGGCGTAAAATGCGACAGTCAGCGCATTCGGTCCACTTTACAAAATGCTGCAAAGCCTCGAACCTGCCAGATGAAATTGCAGAGCTCTATAATAGTACACGGGCGAATGGACAGGCCGAGTACGGCCATTTTGATGCGCTCGCGCCGCGCTACGTTCACGAGATCATCGAGGCGGTAAAGGGCACCGAGGTTCTCCTCGGTTGGGTCGGTGATCAATTAGTAAGTTTTGCCCTCATCCTCGTTACATCTGAGGCGGCCTTTGCGCATCAGATTGGCATGCGCTATCCAATCGCCCGGCAGAAAAATCTATACTTTCTGAATTGGATAGCGGCTGTTCGCTACTGCATCGAACGGAGGATTTCACGGCTCGAGTTTGGTCAGACATGCTATCAGACTAAAATTCGACTCGGGTGCCGTCTTGAGCCGTCCCTGGTTTACGTCCGGCATCGCGTTCCTCCATTTAATGCTGCCCTGAGGCTCTGTGCACCTCGATTTGGGTTTGATCGTATGGAAGCAAGCCTTGGACCACATTATTAATCCCATCGCCCCTCAGGAGGGGGGCATGACGGGTCAATAACGGTAGTCGCGAAGGCATGTCCGGCGTCATGCCTCCTTGAGGATCCAGCCGAGGAACTTGTCGATGCCGTGTCAAACTTGCCATAGGACGCGATCCAAGCGTACGGTGGACCGCCTTCGCGAACACAAGGAGCGGACGACGCAAAGGCACTTGTGTGGTCAGCACGTAAAGGCCGCTTCCGCTACCTCAAAGCCTGGGACGCGGAGGGTCACGTTTTGGTAGCGGCCAACTTCAGCGTGAGCGTCGTGATCTCGCCCGGCCCTGCCAATTGTTCGTTCCGACCTGCCGGCTCCAACCGGATTGAGCGATACGAACCGCCGATCAGAACCGCGGGCCCATCCCTCCCAGGCTCGGCCTCGAACGTCCCCTTGAGTTGCGGCAATTTGCTGTTGTCAGTCGCGACTACGCTCCAAACAAAGACGTACTTGGCAGCTGGAAATGCACCTGCCTTCGTTTTCGCATTTCCCTCATAGTCGCTTGTGACGCCAGCAACAGACTTGAAATTGCATGATAGCTCGACCGCGGCGCTCGGCTGGTTCGGCACGTCCGCGACAGTGCACGTTAGCGTACCAGAATTGGTAGTTTGTGCTTGGCCGAAGCTTGGGACGCTGATCAACGCACTGCAAATGACGGCACGAACCAACGCGCTAATAAGGCCGACAAGCGAGAGCAACGAGCGTTGGGCCATGCTTGGTCCCCTAAGCGATCTCGATGCCCAGAAAACGCAAATCATACCGTCTCTGTTCCGGTTGAGGCGTAGTCAGTTCGTCAGCCGAAAACATCCCAAAGACTTTGCCGAGGGGAGGTTGAAAGCCGATTCGCGAGCAAGGTAAAGGAAAACGCCGCCCACATTTGCACGTGAGCGGCGCCGAGAGAGAGCCGTGACTACTTTGTTGTCGGTGTTGGCGGCGCTGCTGGCGAAGTGATTGGGGTCTGCGGGACGGTCGTCTCATTCACGGTCCGCGTGTTCCAGCGATCTCCAAAAACCATGTAGAGTACCGCGAGGACTGCTATAGCGCCGATGATGTAAGGCATGTAACTCGTTTTCCGAGGATCGTAGCGTCCCATCGAGCCTGGCGAGGTTCCCGTACGGTGCATGTCAGGGTCATTGACGGCCATGTGTGCCTCCTAAATTCGTCTCTAGGAGGAAACGCGCGTTGCGCGCAATCGTTCCGGATCACAACTTCGCTTAGAAGCACAGTGCCTGGACGTCATAGATGCTTCGCACGAAGGGATACTCGCCGTGGCTGGAAGTGCGCGAGCAAAGTCTTTATGGACATCCGAGAGCATTCCTCAACGCACTGAAAGATGTCCGGCGCACCAGACGTGCCGACGCGATATAACCCCCACGCTCGGTCTCTGTTTTTTGCGCCAGAAAATGCATTCGTTGAGCCGGAGGTTGTCGAAGATCGCGGCCTGTATGTCGGCTCTTGCATCGAACTATTGTTACAGCGGGAATAAAGCCGCGCCGGGTGGGATAGACGGGGCGTCGTCTCTCCTCAAGCCGAGAAGTCGGACTCGGCTCTCGAACAGAAAACCGGATCCGAAGCCGCCGGGTAGGTCGGCTTCGCATCCGAGTGGAAGCGGAGATGACGGGACGAGCTTTCCGCCGAGTCAGCCGCTGGAGGACGGCTAATTGCGTTCCTTGCAGACGATAGCGATCTGCTTCGTCGCTTCCTCACGCGTCACGTACGCGCGATCGCCGACAATAGTTACGGTCTTCTCGGTCGGACGCTTCTCCACGACCTTGCACTTCTTGTCAGGACCGCGAACGACGTAGTACTCCGCTGCCGTGGCAGCGGTCGCGCTGCCGAGCAGGATGGTGGCAGTTAGGACATACTTGATCATCGGGAGTTTCCTTTTCCTAGCCGACTTCTTGAAAGTCCGCCGAGAACTCGTGTCGAATGTCGTTCGTTCCATTTCCCGCTCGGCACTCGCTCAATTGGTTATTGATCACCTGACGCCGGTGGCCGGGCGTCACCATCTCCGCTCAGTTCCTGGTGGTGGACGAGTTGCTAGTCTGCGCTCTTGGCGACTTCGCTGAACCACCGGAGGCGCCTCGGGGTTTATGTGATCGAGCGCAGTTGGTCACCAACGCGTTGTTGTTGGCCTCGCGCGCCGGTACCCGCCGCCTGCGATGCGAGTGGCTACTGGTCAGTACCCATTGGCGTACATCTGAAGCGCGACGCCGATAAGGACGATGTGTGCTGTGATCATCACCAGGATCGGTACCAGAAAATCACGCATGGCTGCCTCACTTCGTCCGAGGCTGGGGATCGGGCGTGACCGGGACCCTCGGTACGGCACGATCCCGCGCCGGTACGTTTGAACTCGTGCTGATCGAAGGAGCGTTCGGGGTTCGATCGACGAACGCGATGACCACGAGCGCTGCTATGGCGATGAACGCAAAGGCGGCGACAATCCACCCCAGAGTGGAGTTTATCTTGCGGTAATAACGTTCCTCGGTCCGGCTCCGATACTCTGTCGGGCGCTCGTACTCGGTAGCCATTTCCAGCTCCTCTTTTTTGGTGACGGATAGAGCTAGCTCACAAACGCATACGAGGAGCGAAGCGTTCCTAACTCTACCCAAAGCGTATGTTTTGCCGAAGCCGAAAATCGCCTCTACAGAACGGAAAACGCGACGGATGGGGTCTTTCTGTTGCGCTCCGGCCGGAGAGACCCAAAAGGCGGCGGGGGCGGCGGTTCGACATCGCCCCGCTGCGGAACGCCGGCGACCTTGAGAGCTATTGCGAGTGCGTAATCCATAGATCGAAAGATTGGTGAGCGCGTCAAAGGCGGTCAACGCCGGTAACTCCGGTTACCCCGCGGGCCCGGGCTGCACTCGCTCCGCTCAATAACAAATGATACCCGCAGTCGCTCTCTTCGATAACCCTGTGGACGCTGGCCCTGTGGACGGTGGAACGGAGTGCGTAACCAGCCATTAACAATGAAGGGCTCAGCGCTAAGTGTGCACGCGTATGCCGCTCATTGATGAAATCAAGAATAGCCTGCTGTTCATCGCGCAGATGCCCGAGGAGGAGCAGCGCGATATCGCTGAAAGCCTATCAATTCGCGTCGTCGCGTTTGACTACGCCAGCACGATGACGCCGGAACTGATCACTGAGCTCACGATCCGCGCCTTCGAGAATCTCAGTCGCACGCTAAACCAGCTGAGGCAGCCATCCGTTCCGCGCCAGCCTTCAAAGCCCGGAGGGCGGCAACGATAGTGCGTGCTTGCGAGCGCGGCCGGCCTTGCGGGGCGCCCGTAGTACTAGGCATCCGCACAGCCACAATTGCCTGCTGGCACGAGTATGGTGTCCTCGTCCGAGCAATCCCGCCGATAATCAGCGCCTTTGCGCGCTGCAATTAGTGCGCGGTTCGCCCACTCATGCTTCGGAGGCGACGAAGCCCCGCCTCATTGCGCCGCTCTGCCCTTCATCCAGTAACAGTGCGACAAAATACTCTGTCGATGATACGACGAGGCGCGTCGTATTACAGGCACCGGCCCGGGTTGAAGCCAGCATGGCCGATCTGCTCCGGCCGTCGCCGCGGCCACGAACCGCATTTGCTCTTGGCCGAAGGCATTCGCAGCTTTTCGCGTTCCCCCGACGATTTGGGCGCTTGGAACTGGTTGCTCGGCGCGAACGCAATTCTGGCGATTGACCCCTGATGACTGCGCGGCGGCTGTCGAGCCCTTGCAACGCGCCGTAGAAGCCTACCTATGCACTGCGCCGGGTCTTTTGGCATTTTGCGGCGCACATGGGGTGAGTTGATCGTGAGTACGGCATGCTTCCGGGGCGTCAGCACGCCATACGTGCGATCGCGCTGGATGATCGCCATCCATGGGGCCCATCGCGCTCGCTTATTGGGCAATGATGGACAAAGTCGTTCGCGCAGTTTGGAATCGTCCCTACCATTCATCAACGGGACCAACGAGGCGGCGATCCGCTCGGCGGTCGATAGCGGGCGAACGATCGCGTTGCGGTGGTCCTGATCGAGACCGGTCAAATCCGACCATGCCACACTCGTTGATATCGCGCTCGTTCGTCGCCTCGGCCGCCAGTTGTTGTTGATGAATTGGCCAAGCTTGATACCCATTGTTTTTGCCGCGGCCTCGCACCGATTATCTCGGCCAATTCTGGAACCAAACGCCTCATCTTCTGTTGAAGACACAAAGAACCTTCCATCTGCAGGCCGTCCCCACGAGCAGCGAGTTGTCCGCGCGGTTGCGCCTGCGCAAAATTGGAGTCTCTCATGCACCGCCCACTTTTTGCGGCTCTGGCCTTTGTTGGGCTGATGAGCCTGTCACACGCGGCATTTGCTGCCAGCGAAGCTGACTGCCAGAAATCCTTCGAGGCCGCTGATACTAACAGCGACGGCGTCGTCACGCAGGCAGAAGGCGAACGCTACTTTGCGGCCATCCGCGCGGCAAACAAACCGCTGAACGGGGATCGCCTCGATAAGGCGGCTTTCATCGAAAACTGCAAGGCGGATGTCTTCGCCGCTACCCAAACGCAAGCTGCGGCAGGTGCGCCCCTCGAAGGCGCAAACAGCTTTACCGAAGGGCAGGCAAAGGAGCGCGCTGAATCGGCCGGCTTCACCGAGGTGTCGGGCCTTCGCAAGGATGACAAAGGCATTTGGCGCGGAACCGCGAAGCGCGGTGGATCCCAAGTCAACATCGCTATCGACTTCAAAGGCAACGTCGTCGCACAGTAGGAGAGTTACCAATGGCCGTTTTTAGCAAAGTTTACGACAGCTACGCGCAGGCCGAGGCTGCCGTGCGGGACCTCGAGGCGGCGGGCATCCCTTCCGCCGATATCAGCTTGGTTGCGAACAAATATGTGAGCGAGCAGTATGACGACGTGACCACAAGCTCGGCGACGTCCACGGGCATAGGACTTGGCGCGGCGACAGGGGGTGGTGCCGGTCTTTTGGCGGGTCTCGGCCTCCTTGCCATTCCGGGCTTGGGGCCGGTGGTAGCTGCTGGATGGCTGGCAGCAACGGCGGCGGGCGCCGCGGCAGGAGCTGCTGCGGGCGGCATCATCGGCGCACTCATGGAATCCGGTACGACAGAAGCGGACGCTCACGTTTACTCGGAAGCTGTCCGGCGCGGCGGCACGTTGTTGACAGTCCGCACGGCCTCCGCCAGCTCCGGCGAAATCGAGCGCATTCTGACGCAGCACGAGCCCATTGATCCGGCCATGCGGCGGCGAGAATACGAGGAGGCCGGCTGGCGGCAATTCGATCCCGCCGCAGAGCCGTATACGCCAAGCCAAGCGGAACTGGATCGTATTCGCCGCAGATAGCACATCTGGCGCCCATCCACAGTGATGGGCGTCATTCTGTGGGATCGTCAGGGAGTACTGAAAATGAATGGCGTGATTTATCTTGTCGGCCTGATTGTGGTTGTCTTGGCTGTGCTGTCGTTTTTTGGCTTGAGGTAAGCCAAGGCAACCGCAGCGCCTGGGTCCACATAGCAGGCGGGGCCGCTGCAAGTCGGCGGGGGTCGAGTCGATTGAGGTGGTCAAGCAGCAGGTGGGCCAGTTTGGCTCGTAATGCCTACTATCGCTACTCGGTCGTGTTTCCGTCGAATGCTTCGTGGCTGGCGTCGGCTTCGTCTTTGGTTGCAGCCCGATATTTATCGCGATGGTGAGGCGGACCGTAGAGTGTGTAGCTTCAGGGCTTTTTCGCCCATATTCCTAATATTGTGGCGCGCGCCCGCAGGGATCACAATCCCATCGCCATCGGTGATCTCGCTCTCGCGACCGTCGATGGTGACTAGGCCGTGACCTTCCTCGATGCGAAAAAACTAGTCGCCGTCCTTGTGCACTTCCTCACCAATATCCTCACCTGGTGAGAGCGACATCAGAACCAGCTGGAGATACTTGCCGGTATAGAGCACTCGACGAAAGTCGTTATTGTCTTCGGTAGTGTCGTCAATGTGATCGATGAAGCCGTCCATAGGTGCTTTCCTTATTGCGGAAATAGATGAGCTTTGCGCCCAGTAGCGGTGTGTTATCGGGTCTAGCGTCCTCTTTGTTCGGCGGAGACGTGCGTGATCTCGGCACCAAACAGGACGATCTGTGACGAATAGCCACGAGCAGGACAACGACCGATGCCGCGGCGCCGTAGGTGGATTCGAGACCCTGCGTGCCAATGTACCAAGCAATGGCTGTCTTACCTAAGTTAAACATGAGCGCCGTAATAAGGCGCCA